>NZ_JBHSHW010000009.1:0-539004 GCF_042653305.1 Paenibacillus sp. GCM10023252 | reverse complement strand
GAGCTTCTCAAAGCCCTCAAGCGTGTTTGGAATAGACAGATGCCGGGAAGTGAGTGCACGTCCGCGATAATCTGTCATCTGTGCGGCGTGAGTATCCTTGGCAATGTCAATCCCTACCACTGCATGCTGCATGGTAATTCGTTCAATGCGTTGATTTGTTGTATCGTTTCGATTAAACTTCATAGTAAGCGCCTCCTGATGGGTTTCTTAGGGCATCGACCCCGTACACCCCCATCATACGAGGCGCTCCTGTTTTTGTCTAAGCCGAAATATTAGCGTATACAGGAATGTTTAAGCTATACAATATGTGCAATATGATGCAAATAGCGCTTCTGAGTTCCGTTGCTGAGCGAGATGGCGAGTGGAATTCGAGACTACAAAAGGGACCGAAACTCCTCAGCCATGCTGCGGGGTCGGTCCCTTTTTTTGATCACAATAACAGATGTCATATGGGAGTGAACGTCAGCTCGTTCTTGTACAAGCTCGTCTTGTATGGCAATGCCGCCAGCCGGACGAACACATACTCGCCAGCTTCGAACAGGTCAACGCCCTTCCTATAGGATGGGGAGCATTCCAAGACGAGGGGCTCCTGGCCCGGGAACTGGAAGGTGTAGGTGCTCTTCTCTTGGCTTAGGCCGTTCAGGAACACCTTCGCACGGAGGTACATCTCCCCATCCAAGATAAGGAGCGGATACTCCCGATCCCCCTCAGGATACGGCTGGAAGCTGTCCGAACGTACGACTACCTTCATGGCGCTCCGCTGCAGCCTCATGAGTCGTGAAGCCTTCATTGGAAGGCCTAGCCGATCGTCGTACATATCCTTGACCATGTCGAATATCCACGAGAGGATAATCATGCTAATCCCGCCAGCAATGAGCAGAACACCTGGTCCTATTCCACCAACAATGGCTAACCAGATCCCCACTGCAATGAACAAGTAACCTAATAGGACTTGGATGACTAATAATAAGACAACCACTTGATTCCTCCTACTATCTCTCAATTCTGTCGCCGAGCTCATCGAACAGCTCAATGTCCCCTTGGACCGCAGGCGTAGGCGTATAGCACACCCACAGGTTAACACCGCCTGTTCGAATAATGGCACAGGACTGGCCCTGCACTCTAACCTCAGCCACTTCGGCATGCTCCGACGAGATGACATTCATATAGAACGGCTGCCCGCTCGCATCTGCCATCTCAGCCGATTGATTCATAATCTCCCAATCTTCTCCTATCGTCTTCATCTCAGCTGAACCTACCTTCGCCCCTCTATTCTCTTCTCTAACGCGAATAACTCGTCCTCCATGGACATGACCCGCTCCATCACCGTCTTGCGAGCATCCTTGATCGCTTCATTGTACACATAAGGTCCAAGCTCAGCCAGCATATAGTCCAGCAGCTGCTCAGCAGCAATTGAACCAATGGATTCCGACCGTTCCTCTTCGAAAAAAACCTGAATCCGCTCAGTCAAGGCGCTCCTCTCCTGAATCGATAGCTTCACTTGCATCGTCATCTCCCCAGCCCCGCTCTCAACTGACCTTCTACTACCGTCACTGCTTGCCCTAACAGATAGACTCGCTCACCCGCCAGCTCCACCTTCACGACTCCGCCTCGCTGTGAGGCTTGGTAGCCTGTCATCTTGTCCTGGCGGAGCTTCTTCGCCCAGTAAGGCGCCAGCGCGCAGTGGGCCGATCCTGTAACAGGATCTTCATTCACTCCAGTCGCTGGATAGAAGGCACGTGATACGAAGTCGTACTCCGCGCTGGATGATCGGCTCGTTACGATCAGGCCTCTAGCGTCCAGCCTGCTAATGAGAGACCAATCCGGCTTGAGCGCGCGGAGGGTCTCTTCACTGTCAATCTCTGCTACATAATCCATCTCGTTGCGTCCTACATATCTCGGTATGAGCCCAAGGCCTTGAATGAGCTCCTCTGGTGTGCGAACAGGCTGAGGAGGGAGCGAAGGGAAGTCCAGCTTCACCCAGCCGGATAGACCGGTCTCTCCAGGCTGGCCATTCTCTACGATTCGTTCAGGCTCTCCAGACTGCCCGAGCTGCTCCGCATACAGCCAGCCGCTCTTCGTGAAGAACTTCGCTGCAGTCCCTCTCTCTAATCGGCCTGTCTCCCATAGCATATGAGCGCTTGCGAGCGTAGCATGACCGCACAGGTCCACCTCGGCCTCCGGAGTGAACCAGCGGAGTTCATAGCCTTCTTCTCTCTGAACGAGGAATGCCGTCTCCGATAGATTCATCTCAGCAGCTACCTGCTGCATCCAGCTCTCCTCTTGCGGAGCTGGAAGCAAGCAGACTGCTGCCGGATTGCCGCGGAAGGCGGTGTTCGTGAACGCATCTACTATATATATCGGTATCATGTTGAAGTTCTCCACCTCTGCTTATAGAATAGGGCAAGCGATGCTCCATAGAGGAGATGACCGCCGAGCCAATAGACAAGTGCTTCCACATCCGAGAGTGAAGGCGTTCGATCAGACAGCGGAGTGAGTGTGAACCAAGTGAATACGCCGACCAGCAATCCCAGCAGCACACCACATCCCGCCGGCCTCAGGCTCCAATCGGCAGCCTTCATATATAGAATACCCAGTGGAAGCGATACCGCTAAGTGGAGCAGGAACTCCTGCCATTCCGCCAGTCGATCAGGCAGTCCCGGTACGAAGTCAATGTTGAGGAGCAGCGTATAGACCTTCGCGCCGGTCACCTGCTGTATGCCTCTTAGCAGCAGCCCTAGACCGATTCCCCCAACCAAGCCTGCGAGCAGACCCTGCTTCACAGCTCTTCGATCCAAGTCTATCCCCCCTTATAGCACGAAGGCCTGCCAGCGAACCGGCAGACCCCCGTGCAGTACAACCTTATTCGTCTCTTAGAGGAATGAGCAGCTCTACCGGCTCCTCCTCCAGATGTTGTTCATCAATGTAGAAGATCTCAATGGCGACCGCATTCTCTTGCTTCTGAAGTCTCATCTCATTCATCCAAGCATGAAGCTGCTCATAGCCCTCGCCGATTCGCTTGTTGGAGCAAGCAGCCATCGCATAGCGATGCTCTGGAATCGTGAACTGCACCATACCTTCGGGCACCTCGCCGAGCTGCAGCACCTCATAGCATGCCCAGTAAGTAGCGAATACTTCATTGCCGAAGTAAGGACTGTACAGAACCGGAAGCTTCACGGCGCCATCCAGCTCATGCTTGCGGGCCAAGAACTCGCTCTGCAGCCGAATGGCTTCATCCGGTAAGGTCGAGTAAGGTCCACTGTAGCTGATACCAACCAGATGCAGGGCTGGCTTCGTAATGACGGAGCAGTTTTCCAAGAGCAATTCCTCCTTCAGTCAGGTCAGGACGTTCTGGCGTAAGGATGAGCGGCATGTGTTGTCCTTAGTGTATCATGATCTCCCCCATTAAGGAATGACCTTCCAGACAAAAAAAAGACGATCAAGCATCTCTCTGCCTGACCGTCATCCGCAACTACTCTAGAAGTTAAAAACAAAGTCCTCGTCATTCAATTGCTCGACATGGATCGTCCGCACGTAGCCATTGCCCTTCTTCGAGAAGAAGTCATGCTGCTTCGTATGCGTGCTGATGCCGTTGAAGACGATCGGGTTAACCGGCTCTTCCTCGAAGTGCGGGTCGAAGCCCAGATTCATGAGCGCCTTGTTCGCATTGTAGCGGACGTAAGCCTTCACTTCATCCTGCAGGCCGATCGGGCTGTAGATCGCATCCGTATATTCCACTTCATTGTCGTAGAGCTCGAGTAGAAGCAGGGTTAATTGCTGCTTCAGCTCGGCCTGCTCCTCTACCGTGAATTCCGCGAACAGCTCCTGCGCGAGCACACCGACGTATAGCCCGTGAATACTCTCATCACGAAGAATGAGGTCGATAATCTCACCGCTGCTCGTCATCTTCCCTTGGCCGGCCAGATAGAGCGGGTAGAAGAAGCCGCTGTAGAACAGGTAGCTCTCGAGGAACACGGAAGCCGCCATCGCCTTGTACAGCTCCTTCGTATTCGAGATACCGGTATACCAAGAGGAGATCAGCTTCGCCTTCTTCTGCAGCTGCTCATTCGTCTCGACCCACGAGAATATCCCGTCGATCTCTTCTGTAGACGCGAGTGTGGTGAAGATACTGCTGTAAGACTTCGCATGGATCTGCTCCATCATCGACATGAAGGACAGAACGGCCTTGCGCTGCAAGCCGTCCACATGCTCCAGAATCTTCGGCATACCGACGCCGCCTTGAATCGTATCGAGCAGCGTCAGTCCGCCCAGCACCTTCTTGTATACTTCACGCTCGGTGTCGCTCATCTCCATCCAGTCCATCTTGTCATCGGACAATGGAATCTCTTCATCCGTCCAGAACTGCATCACATTCTGCTGCCAGAAGGTCAGCGTGAAGTCATCATCCGGACGGTTCCAGTTCACTGCTCTCATTAATGGTTAGGCTCCTTCGTAACAGGGGGCGGGGCTCCCTGGCATATTAGACCGCGCAGCTTGTGCACTCTTCCACAGACAGGCGCTTCGTTCTCGTATAATAGAGCGACTTCAGGCCGCGCTGTGCCGCATAGATATAGAACCGGGCCAGCTCGCGTGTCGTTACATTACTGTTCACGTGCAGGACAGTCGAGATCCCTTGGTCCACATGCTGTTGAATCTCGGCGATCAGGTCAATTAGCTTGAACTGATCGATGTTATACGCTGACTTATAGTAGAAGTAGTTATCCTGCGATAGGAACGGCATCGGATAATACGTCGTTGAATTGGCATACGTTCTGGTCTCGATATGCTCGACAATCGGCATGACGCTGGAAGTTGCGTTCTGAATGTACGAGATGCTCTGCGTAGGCGCGATAGCCAGACGGTAGGCGTGGTATAGACCATGCTTCTGCACCTGCTCCTTCAGCGCTGCCCAATCCTGAGGAGACGGAATGTCCATCCCTTCGAACAGCTCCTGGACGCGAGCGGTCTTCGGGCGGAAGTCCTGCTCGATGTAACGAGTGAAGTAAGTGCCCTTCGCATATTCCGAGCGTTCGAAGTCCTTGAAGCTGCGGCCGCGCTCACGCGCGATCTCCATGCTCTTCTCCAGAGAATAATAATTCATCATCATGAAGAAGACGCCGGCGAAGTCCTTCGCTTCTTCACTCTCGTAAGCAATCTTGTTCTTCGCGAGGTAGCCGTTCAGGTTCATCGCACCAAGGCCGACGGAATGAAGCTCTTCATTCGCCTTGCGCACGCCTGGTGCATTGTCGATTGTCGACAGATCGCTGACGGTCGTGAGCGCTTCGATACCGACCTTGACGGAATCCTTCACTTGGCGGCGCTCCATGACATTCACGATGTTCAGCGAAGCCAGGTTGCAGCTAATATCGCGGTTAATCACATCATCCATGCCATAGTCGTGAATGACCGATGTCTCCTGCAGCTGGAAGATCTCCGTGCACAGATTGGACATCTTCACCATGCCGATATCCTTCAGCGCATGAACGCTGTTCGCGTTCGACTTGTTCATAATATACGGGTAGCCGGACTCGAGCTGGACAGAAGCGATCTTCGTCAGCATGTCACGAGCGTTCATAATCGTCTTCTTCGTCACCTTGTCGTTCGCCAGCAGCTCATCGTACATCGCATCCATGTCCATATCGTCGAGATGCATGTTGTATGCCTTCTGAATGGAGTGAGGTCCGAATACGACCAGCGGCTTGTTCTGAGCGGCCAGCTCGTAGAACTTGTTAGGTACAATAAGACCGATAGACAGCGTCTTGATCCGAGTCTTCTCATCTGCGTTAATCTTCTTGCAATCGAGGAACTCCATAATGTCCCATCCGAAAATATTATAATAAGCAGCGCCAGAGCCCTTGCGCTGGCCCATCTGATCCGCATAGGAGAACGCATCCTCCATCAGCTTAAGAACCGGCATAATGCCCTTGGCTGCACCTTCAACGCCCTTAATTGGCTCTCCGCGTCCGCGCAGCTTCGATAGATTGACGGCTACGCCGCCGCCAATCTTGGACAGCTGCATGCAGGTGCCTAGAATGTAGTTGATCGAATTAAGAGAGTCATCCATCTCCAGCAGGAAGCAGGAGACCATCTCGCCGCGGCGGCTCTTCCCTGCGTTCAGGAAGGTAGGCGTCGCCGGCTGCAGACGCTGATCAATCATCGCCTGAGCAATGCGAAGCGCCTTGTCTGCGTCTCCTTCGCCAAGACTTAGAGCAACGATGGCTACACGCTCGGAATACTTCTCCAGGTACTGCGTCTTGTCATTCGTCTTCATCGCATAATCCTTGTAGAACTTGGAAGCGGCCATATACGACTCGAATTGGAAGGAAGAGCTTGCCGTAAGCGTGAATACCGCATCCACCTGCTCGTGGGTGTAACGCTCGTACACGTTGTCGTAATAGTCGTTGGCAATCAGATAGTCCAGCTTCTCCTGCAGAGAAGCGAACTTCACGCTCTTCTCCTCGACTTCGGCCATGAACGCCTCTACTGCTTCCTTGTCCTTATCTAGTTGATAGAAGCCGTCAGCTCCACGCTGCATTAGCTGGTTGTTGAGTTCAATATGCTTCAATTGTCCGCACCCTCTCCACGAAACGCTCCGTATCCTGGCTCGTTCCGGATAATTCAAACTTAAGTAACACAGGGACATCGTACTGCTGGGCAATCGTGTCCGCACTCTTCGCGAAGCCTGCTCCCCAATTGCGGTTGCCGCTTGCGGAGACGCCGCGCATCATCCCGTGGTTGTTGCGCAGGAATGAAGCGACCTTCTCGGGCACCTGGCCGAAGCCTGTCGTATAGGTAATTAGAACGAAGGGTTCATCGACAGATTCCGACTCTTCAATTGGAACGGAACGCATATTCAGCTTGTTCACGAATCGCTTCACATTGCCTGTCTTCGAGTCATAGACAACCAGCATACTCTTCTCCCCTAACTATATGTAGCAATGAAAAAGCGCGCCTGACTGATCTCTCATTAGTCAGATGCGCTTGGTTAACGAGATGGGTAAAAAACCTCATCATCTAGTATCGCGCAATTCCCCTAGATCCCGTAGGTGAATCGTGTCTGGCACTGGGGCAGGTCTCCTGGCTTCAGGCTCATCATTCTGCTCTTCCTTCCCGGCTGATATAGATATCGGCCAGTGGCTCGCTTCAGAAGCAGAACTCCTCTGTTACAGTGGCGGGAACCGCGCCCGGTATTGCACCGGGACTTCCCTATTAAGTCATTGTCCTCTCAGGCTGCGATTAGTAGAAGGTTAGAGAGGGCTGACACCCCAATACATCAATATGTAGTTGATGAAGTTGATTTTACATCAAGATATAGGTCTCGTCAATGCGTAATATCGTTAGCTGAGATGTATATCTGGAAGATTATTGCTGAGCTTGAGAGCTCTGATTACGCTTGAACCAAGCGAGTAATTCGCTTCTTCCCGCGCCAGGGAAGGCAATTCGGATTGGCCTCACCGCTCTGTCCTTCAGCTTAATCTCCACGAAGTATCTGGTAAAATTAACGTTGCTAAACTGCTCAAACGCATACTCTGTTCCATCCAAGCTAAGGGTCCTGCCGTCCATCGTCAGCTTGCGGCTGCTTCTGGTCTCCTTCACTATCCGCAAGCCTAGATAACCAATGACGATGATGAGAAGGGCATAGATGATTAACCTCAGTGATCCGAAGTCTAGAAGCCTGTTCAGGACAGAGACTCCTATGCTTAGAATAGAAATGCTAGAGATATACTTGGCAAGCACAAAAGGATAAGTAAACGCATAGGTGTCCGACGGCTCTTGTTGTTCATTCTGAGGGGGCAGGCCGTGCTTATCTTCATGGGTCTTATTCGACAGCATCCTTGTCTCTTCGCCTCCCTCTGTATGAGTCTTAAGTATGATACTCACTTTTCGTACACTCGACTATTTTAGCAGATGAGCCTATGATGGGATAGTAGCTTTTTTTGGACAAAATGAGAGAAAGGAGGTTGACAGAACAGATGAATAGCGCTATGTCGAACGAACAAGCAAGAGCCGCTCTTGAGAAACTGGCTGAGGCTGCCGGTTATCCTATTCCTGAGCTGATGACCTATATGGACGAACTGGTGAAGGAGAACGAGCGTCTGCGGCACAGGCTTCGAACCGCCTCGGCACGAGGAACAGCCGCGAATATGAATTCGCGGCTCATGGATGCGCTGCGGGAGTAACAGGCTTGCGAGGCCGTATAGGCCGCTGCGCTGAGTGCGGGCCTATCGGCTGTGTGCTCCACGAGCCATCGCGGCGGCCTCTCCCGCAGCGGATGGCCTACCCGAGCTGCGCGGAATAGACACACCTTCCTCTAACATACGTAGATTGCACATAGTGGTCTGCACTCAGCAAGACGAAGTCCGCGTCCATCCCGACCTGCAGCGAGCCCTTGCGGTCCGCACAGCCCGCCTGGCGGGCTGGATTGGACGTGAAGGCAGGCAGCACCTGCTCGAGCGGCTTGCCTGTCCAAGTGAGCACATTGCGCAGAGCCGCATCCATCGTAAGTGTGCTGCCTGCAAGATTGCCGCCCTCCATCAGCTCCGCTCTGCCGTCACTTACCCTAATCGGAAGATCGCCAAGGAAGTAACCCTCCCCGTCCGGACACCCTGCAGCTACGATAGCATCGGTAATGCAGACGACAGTGCTGGCTGGCTTCGTTCGGAATACATACTCGATAATCTCAGGTGTGCTGTGAATGCCATCACAGATGAGCTCCACAGTCAGCTGATCGAGCATCAGAGCAGATCCGGCTACACCCGGCTCCCGATGATGCAGCGGGCTCATGCCGTTGAACAGATGAGTCACATGGCTGGCTCCCCGCTGGACGGCTTCCGCAACATGACGGTAGCCGGCATCGGAATGTCCGATCGACACGGTGACTCCCTCCGAGGCGAGATACGGAATCGCTTCTCCTGCATGCTCAAGCTCTGGAGCGATCGTCAGCAGGCGAATGTGCCCCTTAGCTGCTTCCAGATACGCGGTGACGGCTTCGAGACGAGGGGTCTGCATATGGAGAGGGTTCTGAGCGCCGCAGCGCTTAGGACTGAGGAACGGCCCCTCCAGATGGATGCCGATTGCTTCGGCTCCAGTCATGCCCTGCTCGATCTGTTCAGCCGCTGCTTGCAATGCAGCCTTCAGCACCTTGTCATTCGACGTAAGCGTAGTCGCGAGGAACGACGTTGTACCATGCGCCGCATGGAACCGGCTCATTCCGTCAAGGCTGACCTTGTCCTCCGCTGCCTTCATCATGTCGTACCCTCCGCCGCCATGCACGTGCACATCCACGAAGCCAGGAAGGAGCAGTCTGCCCTCTGCATCAATTGTGGTCGTATCAGGCTCAACTGCAGCGCCTTCTGCGCTAATTCGGGCAATCATACCGTCCTTTATGACCATAACTCCCCTATGAATAATCCCTTCAGGGGTATAGATATTGGCATTAATAATAGCCATGCTGTTATGCACTTGACTCATAAGATTAGCTCCTTCCGAACGCTCGATTACATCCCCATATTGTACACGACCGCCTCTTTTTCGGCAAAAAGAGGCTCTCTGCTCTTTTGTTCCGCTCCATCTTCCACTACAATAAGGACTGAACAGATTCGAAGGGACGATGGAAGTGGCACAATTATTTTTCAAGTACGGAGCAATGAACAGCGGTAAGTCTATTGAGATACTGAAGGTCGCTCATAATTATGAGGAGCAGAACAAGCATGTTGTTATTTTCACCCCGGCTATAGATAATCGAGATGAGATCGGCTATGTCAGTTCGCGAATCGGTGTGCGGCGGCAAGCCATTCCGATCTACGATGATACCGATATCTTCGCCATTGTACAGGGGCATACCCCTAAGCCTTCCTGTGTGCTTATCGATGAATGCCAGTTCCTGAAGAAGGAATGTATCGCGCAGCTGGTTCGGATCGTCGATGAGCTGAATGTGCCGGTCATGGGCTTCGGTCTGAAGAATGACTTCCAGAACAAGCTGTTCGAGGGCAGCGAGCATATGCTCCTCTATGCCGACAAGATCGAGGAGATGAAGACGATCTGCTGGTTCTGCGAGCGCAAGGCGACGATGACGCTGCGGACGGCCGAAGGCAAGCCGGTGTATACCGGAGAGCAGATTCAAGTGGGCGGCAATGAGAGCTACTTCCCGGTATGCCGGAAGTGCCATGCGAATCCACCTCTGGATGAGCTCATGAGTTAGCTGGATTGCAAGAACAGGCTGCATAACGCGCCCTTAGGGACGGGTTGTGCAGCCTGTTTTTTTTTTGATCAATAATGACAATAGATCACTTCACAGCGGCAAAGAATAGTCGCTCCGCATGTGGACTAGGCTCCTGGAGCTGGAAGTCCGCGTAGCGGTCAACCGTCCGGAAGCCCGCTCGCAGCAGCGCTGCAGTGATCCACTCGGGGTCATAGGCACGCTGGATGTGGATCTCCTCGAACCGTTCGTACTTGGAACCGCTGTCTCTCGCGAATATAGTAAGATGATGTTCAATCTCCACGCGGTCCTCGTCGAAGTCGCACGTCCATATATAGGCCACATCACGCTCGTCCAGAATGAAGGGCTGCTCTTCGGCATAACGTACGAGCTGCTTCGGGGGATGGACGTCGAATAGGAAGACACCGCCATCCTTCAAGTTCGCAGCTGTAGCCTGGAAGGCAGCTTCCACATCCTCGTGCTCTGTCAAGTAATTCACACAATCGCAGAAGGAGACTACCGCGTCTACTGGCTCAGGCAGCTCCCAATCCCGCATGTCCTGCTGCAGCCACCGAATGGATCCGGCCTGATGGCGCATCATCTGTTGGGAAGACCCGTCCCACTTGCTCCTGGCGACACTCAGCATATCGGCAGATAGATCAATGCCGTATACCTTAAGGCCTGTCCGAGCAAGCGGAATAGATAGACTTCCTGTACCACAACCTAGATCAACGAGCGTAGACGGTGTACCGTAACGATCCCAGCTCTCTCGAATGAAGCGGAGCCACTCCGCGTAGGGCATCTCTTCCATGAGCCGATCATAGACGGTGGCGAACTGACCGTAGGAAGCCATTAATGATCCTCCTGCGACGTGGATTGGGATGAACGCGGGACTTGACCGCCTGGCTGGCCAGCTAATTCCGCCTGTCCAGACAGCTCAGAATGTTCAGCTCCCTCCGGAGCTTCCTCCGCTTGCTCAGTCTCCACCAGATATGTCCAGCTGCCCTTCTGGGTTACCATGCCATCGCGCATCAGCTTGCCAAGCGCGCGCTTGAACGCCGACTTGCTAATTCCGAACCGCTGCTTCACTACATCCGCAGGAGTCTCATCAGAGTAAGGCATGCCGCCGCCCGGGCGTTCCTTCATGAACGCGAGGATTCGGTCAGCGTCTTCCACGCGTCCGATCTGCTTCAACTGGGACATCGATAGATTGACACGGCCGTCCTCTCGGACGAACGTCACTCTAGCTGATACCCGCTCCCCTAGACGCAATGGGCGTATACGCTCCGAGTCTGGAATCATGCCGAAGGCACCGAATCCAACTACTCCGCCATCTACGAGGACGAAGGATCCGATCTGAAGCGTACGAGTCACCCAGCCTTCTACCCATACATTCTTCCAGCTCTCGGGAGCATCGAACGTCCGCTCGGACAGCTGCTCCTCAGTCGCCAGCAATGCGATCAGACGGCCCATCTTGTCATGGCTCAAGGTGACGAACACTTCATCTCCTGGCCACGGACGATAGTCCCGGTTCTCAGGAAGCTCAGAGATGGGGAGCAGCAGCTGTCTGCCGAGCCCAATCTCCAGGAAGCAGCCCAGCCTAGGGTTGACATCAGCAACCTTCAGCCTAGCCATCTCGCCAAGCGTAATGAGCGGACGCTTCATCGTTGCAGCGAGACGATCATCGGTATCGAAGAAGAGGAATACCTCTAAGTCGGTACCAATTCTCGGCTTATGGCCCACCAACTCACTATAATGCAGCAGTACATCAGTCTCACCGTCAGTCAGGAAGTACCCATGCGGAGACACCTCACGCGCCAGTCTCAGCGTCTGTATCGTGCCTGCCACTAAGCTCATGCGAATTCCACAACCTTCGCGTCGGACCAGAGCCTCTCAATATTGTAGTAATCACGTTCTTCCCGGTGGAATACATGGACTACGACATCTCCAAGGTCAATCAGTACCCAGCGAGCCGAGTCCATTCCCTCTATTCCGCGGACACGGACGCCTGCAAGGTCGGCCTGCTTGCGAATCTCATTGGCTATAGCCGTTACCTGTGTATCTGAATTACCATGGCAGATGACGAAGTAATCTGCTACTAGCGATATCTCCTTCAAGTTAAGGGCAACGACGTTGCCTGCCTTCTTGTCTTCTGCTGCTTCTACTGTAATCTTGAGCAGCTGATCTCCGTTGATGGTCAATAGGGTAAGCCTCCTGTCAGTCTATGGTCTTGCTGCGTTCTATCAGATCATTACGGGCTTGCATAGTGAGCGGGAATATTCGCTTGCCCTTCGCAATCAGGAACGTAATCGTCGAGTCCAGTCCAGCAATTAATGCCTTATCCAGACTCTTGACACTTAATTCTCTAATGGTATCTACTCCAGGGAAGTCACGTCCTGGTTCCATATAATCTGCCAAGCAGACGATTCGCTCCAGCTTCGTCATCCCCGCTCGTCCAGAAGTATGATACCGCACTGCATCCAGCACTTCTTGGTCCGTTACGCCGTACGTTCGCTCAGCTTCAACAGCACCGACGGGAGCATGCCACAGCTCCTTGTCATACTGAAGCAGCTCCTCGGGAAGCTGCTCCTCCCGAATGACTCGCTCCATCCTGTCCGTAGGCCAATACTTCGCAACATCATGAAGGATAGCAGCAAGCTCTGCACGAGCCGGATCTTCCCCGTATCGCTCGGCTAGCTTCACTGCCGTCTCCATGACGCCAAGCGTATGGATCCATCTTCGTTCAGGCATCTCTGCCTTCACCGCTTCCATTAACTGTTCACGATTCAGTTGCATAGAGACCCTTCCTCCTTATGAGCTGCAGCACTCCATCAGGAACGAGATATTGAATGGAACGGCCCGCCGCTCTTCGTTCCCGAATATCGGTGGAGGAGATTCCGATCGGCGGCATCTGTGCAAGAGAGAGCCTAGCCTTCAGATAAGGCGGCAGATCCGAACGGTCTGCAGGCTCACCCGGCCGCTCGAAGCCGATGAATCGTACGAGCTCGGCTAGCCGCTCCACTCGGTGCCAGCGTTCCAGATCGTTAATTCGATCTGATCCAATAATGTAGCTGAACTGGTGCTCTGGGTAGCGCTCGCAGAGTGTGGAAGCTGTATCTACTGAATAGCTGACACCGCCTCTTGCGAGCTCCAGATCCAGAGCGGAGAAGAATGGATTGTCTGCAATGGCCAGCTGCACCATGTGCAGTCTAGTCTCCCCATCAGCACCGGGCTCTCCGTCCTTAAGCGGTGGAGTGTAGGATGGCACGAACCACACTTCATCCAGTGCACAAGCTTCCCGCGCCGTCTCTGCGGCTATGAGATGTCCACAGTGGATGGGATCGAACGTCCCGCCCATGATGCCTATTCTACCCATGGCTGATCACCCCTCTCCCGCTCTCCCTGTGCATGCAGTATCGTTAACCGTTACTTCCTCGGAAGCTCCAGCTTGCGGTTCTCAGGTTCCTTCGCTTCCTTGTAGAGAACAATGGTCTTGCCGATGACCTGTACCAGCTCTGCACCTGCTTGCTCAGCAAGCTCGGCTCCGATCTGCTTCGGATCATCGGAATTATTGTTCAGCACGGACAGCTTCATCAGCTCCCGAGTCTCAATCGCTTCTTGAATATGACGCACGAGGTTGTCATTCGTGCCGCCCTTCCCTATCTGGAAGATAGGTTGCAGATGATGCGCTTGCGAGCGCAGGTATCGCTTTTGCTTGCCTGTTAGCATGGTGTAAGTTCCTTCTCTCTTCATCTATCTTACCGCGTGTTCATTCGTGTTCAATCGTTCATCTGTTCATTAGAGATGCAAGCACCGTCTCTCGCATGGCAGCGACCGGTGCTGATTCTCCTGTCCAATATTCGAATGCGTAAGCCCCTTGGTACAGGAACATGCCGAGACCGCCATGAATCCTGCAGCCTCTAGCCTCTGCCTCAAGCAGATAGCGGGTCTTAAGCGGATTGTAGATCAGATCGCTCGCCACGGCATCTGCCTTGAGCCAAGCTGGATCTACAGGCATCTCGTCTACATTCGGATACATGCCGATGGACGTCGTGTTAATGACAATGTCCGCTTGGGAGCATAACGCTTCCAGTTCATCCTGGTGAGCGGCTGCCAGCTGCCCGAGTCCGCTTAAGCTCTCTGCGAGCTCCTGTGCCCGCTCCAAGGTTCGATTCACGATCGTAATCGCTGCCGGCTGCTCGGCCGTTAGTGCATAGCCGATCCCGCGAGCCGCGCCTCCAGCTCCTAACATTACGATATGCTTGCCCCTCAGGTCCGGCTCCACTTCTTCCTTCAACGACCGTACATAACCGATCCCGTCTGTATTCATTCCGATGAGGTGTCCGTCATTGTTGACGATTGTGTTCACTGCTCCGATGACCTGCGCGCTTGGATGAATCTCGTCGAGATACTCCATGATGGCCAGCTTGTGCGGAATCGTAACGTTCACTCCTCGAATGCCCATCGCCCGAACCCCAGCTACGAATGCCGGCAGGCTCTCACCGGTAATGTGCCAGGCCGTGTAGATGCCGTTCATTCCCGTCTCGCGAAATGCCCGATTCATCATAATCGGCGACTTGGAATGGCGGATCGGGTCACCGATAACTCCGTACAGAACGGTATGGCTGTCTACTCTATTCCCTTGCACAGCCTCAGCGGCCGTCAGGTGGTGTTCGACAGCTGTCTCCCCTATATTGTTCAAGTCCGTCTCCCCTTAGCTCATGAACGATCATATGGCTGAGTGATGCTAACAGCTTGGACGGTGCTAACTGCCTATGCAGCGGCTCAAGCGAACACATGTCGACATGCTGCATAGGCTTTTTTTTGTGACACCGTAACTGCTCGCACTCCTACTTACAACGTACTTATGCTAGATCATCGCTTCCCGCAGCAGCACCTTAACTCCCTTGGGCGCATGGACATCGACGAGTGCTCCGGTCGTGCTGTTCACTTGAATCCAGCCGAGACCCGAGATGAATACATCGCTCTTGGAGCCTCTTGGCACACGAATGGAATGTCTAGTCCATGCCGGTATCTCTTCCAGCTCTTCACGGGTTGGGATGCCAAGCAGCTCACCTCGGTGATCCTCATACAGCTCATCTGCTCGTTCAAGCTTCGTTCTATGCACATTCAGTGCGTTAGACAGATACAGGGTGAATGATTGTCTCTCGCCCTGTACGAAGTCGAAGCGCACGAGACTGCCGAAGAACAGCGTCTGACCTTCGTTCAGCTGATAGACCAGCGGCTTGATGGGCTTCTCCGGCAGGAGAGCCTGCAACACGCTGCGAGGAACGACTTCTGTCAGACGGGAGGCATACATAATACCAGGTGTATCAATGATTGCCTTGCCATCCTCCAGCGGAATATGAACCGCATCAAGCGTCGTTCCTGGATAACGGGAAGTCGTTAACTCGCGCTCCATGTCACTGTAATCCCTAATGAGACGATTGATCAGCGTTGACTTGCCCACGTTCGTCGCACCTACCACGTACACGTCGCGACCCTTGCGATGCTTGTCCAGTCCTTCAATGACATGCTCGAAGCCGATATTGCGCTTCGCGCTGCACAGAATAATATCGAGCGTGCGCAGCCCCTCGAGCTTCGCTTGCTTCTGCACCCAGTTGCGGAGCCGGTTCAGATTCATCGACTTCGGCAGCAGATCCACCTTGTTGACGACGAGCAGGACCGGGTTGTTGCCAACGAACCGCTGGAGTCCAGAGATCAAGCTTCCTTCGAAGTCATACAAGTCAACGATATGTACGACCAAGCTGTCCGTCGAGGCAATGCTCCCCAGCAACCGCAGGAAGTCATCCTGATCCACAGCCACGGAAGATACTTCATTATAATTGCGAATTCGGAAGCATCGCTGGCAGATGACCGGGTCTCGCTGCAAGGCAGCTTCGGGCAAGTAGCCCGGAATGTCCGGATTGTCGGTCTGCAGTCGAACTCCGCAGCCTGCGCAAGCTTCTGCTGTCTGACCTAGTTGTTGTTCTGTCACTTCTTCTCCCCCTCATACCAGAGCCCTTGCTTCCGCAAGCGAGACAAGGCAATGCGTTCAATCGTACGATTGACCCGGGTCATCACTCCTTCGTCGGAAGGAGCAATAGGCAGCACGAGAATCGTATAGAGCCCCATCCGGTTGCCGCCAAGCACATCCGTCAGCATCTGGTCGCCAATGACGACGGTATGCTCAGCCGGAAGTTCAAGGACACCAAGCGCCTTGCGGAACGACTTGTTCGCCGGCTTACGCGCGGCATGAATGAATGGAATGTTAAGAGGTGCCGCGAACTTCGACACTCTCGTCTGATTATTATTAGATACAATTACTACCTTTAGTCCGAAGTCTCGGACTACATCCAGCCATTGGACGAGCTCTGGTGTAGCCAGCGCTTCCTTAGCCCCCACGAGCGTATTGTCCAGATCAGTAATAATTCCGCGAATTCCTCTCGCATGAAGCTCACTCAAGTCGATATCATAGACCGTGTTAACCCGCATATGCGGCAACAGCCGTTTGAACATAGTTTACAGACCCCTCTACAATTACCTGTCATTTACGAAACTATACCATATAATCAGATTTTGTTGCAAAAAACAAGTGCCGTCTGTCGGGTCCGTTCCGACAGGCGGCACTATGCTAATGGTAACCCTTCAGCTGCTGTTGAAGCGACTTCACCTTCAGCGAGTACCGCTCCGCATCCTCATCGGTTGCTGACCGGCTGCTGTACTTCGCCCCCTCGAAGGCATGAAGCAGCTCGCTGAATTCTCCTCTGAGCCGCTCTCGGTCGAGGGACCACCGCTCAACGGCTTCGCGAAGCGTCTCATGATCCTCGTGCTGCAGTCCGTGCTTGCGGCAGTGCCGCAGCAGCTTGTCCGTCTCCCAGACGATTCGCTCGTCGGGTGTATAAGCTCGAAGTCGATAGCTTCTCCAAGCGTTCACCAGTGCCTGGCGGCGAATGATTAGCCAAGCGGTGCCCAGTACAAGGAACGCACTCAGGGCAACCCACATCGAGATTGCAGTGTAGGAAGCCATCTCCGGTTCAGCCTTGACCTTCACTTCACTCGGAGCTGTGCTTGGCTCAGGTAGCGGCTCCACTTCGTCTTCCGCTACTGTATATGGGAAGGAGAAGCCAGAGGTCGGCTCGAATGGTATCCAGCCGAAGCCCTCGAAGTAGATCTCGACCCAGGAATGAGCATCCGCATTCCTCACTGTGTAAGTGCCGGCACCGTCTGGATTCCGCTCGGCGAGTCCTCCGGGACCTCCGCCTGGACCTCCCGGGAAGCCTTCAACGGGAAGCGCACCTGGCGCGAAGCCCTTCACCCAGCGGGCAGGAAGTCCAATGGATCGAGACATAACAGCCATCGCAGTAGAGAAGTAGTCGCAGTAGCCCGATCTAATCTCGAATAGGAACGCATCCGTGAAGTCCAGGCTCTCCCGCAGACCGTTGTCCGGCTCGTTCGTATAGGAGTAGTTCACGCGAAGATACTCTTCAATCTTCTTCGCCCGATCATAATCATTAGCCGCTTCAATCGTCACTTCCTTAGCCAGTTCAACTACCCGCTCAGGGAGTGTCTCCGGCAGTTGGAGATATGACTTGTTCAGAGATTCGTCCTTCCAGCCAGCCCGTGTTCCTCTCAGAGCAGCCTCGTCAAGTACAGGCAGTGTCGATGTCACAGAGTATGACACGGGATACTTCTGCGGGCTCTTCCGAGGCCAGCGAAGCTCCATCGACTTCGGTTCCCATAGCAGCGATCTGGGAATGGCAGACTCCGAATCGTTCACCCAATGGACTTGGGATACGGGTGATGCTGCGAACAAGACAGAGTACGGGTCCTGACGAATCATGTTGAAGGTCTGCTTCACCTGTACCATCTTCGCTGCCGGACGCTCGTAGGCTTCCTTCAGCATGACATCCTTCGTCACGCGTGAGGTGGAGCTCCGCTCATCTGCCAACCCTCGGGTCCAGCCATCGCCCGTATAGAACGACTTGCTCTCTCCCCTCCAGTAGCTCCTTCGATTCGTATCCACTGTCATGACAGGTGAATAATCGAACTGGAAGCCCCCGCCGAGATTCTCATCATTACGTCCATAGCCTGAGCGGTTGTCCGCATTATTCTGAGGTGTGATGCTCGTCGGTGCCTTAGGACCGGTATTGACGGTAACGCTGTGGCCCTTCGACTCGCGCCATATCGTATAAGGATCCTTGAGTACCGGAGCAATGGAAGGAACAGCCAGCCCCGCTGTCATGAGCAGACTAATGACGACCGCAATCGGTAAGAATAACGCGACTGGATAGTCCAGCAGCTCCTTCCAGCTTCCCGGATGCTCTCGCTGGAAGCGGTGGAAGTGATCAGCGACAAGCCAGGCCAGACCAGCGAAGACGACCCATGCCACTTCATCCCACAACCATACAGGTGTGAAGGAATCTGCAATCGTGAGCGACAGCAAGCCGGCGCTGACGATCCCGACAATTCGCCTGCGTGTGGTCGCCCAGCCGCTGAATAGAATATAGATGCCCACAATCATGAAGGCGATCCAGATGAAGGGGTGCAGCTGGACCAGCATGCCCTGCACCCAATCAAGCCTCTCACGTGTTCCGCCAGCGAATGCGGCTTGGCTGAACTTCATATGACTGATCGTAATGATGACCGCTGCCAGCCCTTGCAGCAGCAAGCGGACAGAGCGCCATACAGGAAGCAGCACATCAATCATAACGATGGTAACGATGAGAGTATGAACGATCCGGTACGTCTCTTCCCACCAGAACCCTTCGAATATGGCCAGTATATGCCATATGATTAAGGCAACGAATAAGGATGACAGATGGGAGAACCATCGCTCAGCGATGTAATGAGGCATAGTAATCCTGAATCTCATAGTCCGCCTCCTTCCAGCGCGGCAGGCAGTTCATGCAGCTGCTTGATGCTGAACACTGGCCAGCCTCGGCCACGAATCATCCTCTGCGATGCCTGGTCGCTCCACTTGCCGCCGATCTGCAGCAGACAAGGCATCATCCCCTTGCGTGCGAGCCATTCCATGCTGCGAATGACCTCACTGCCCCCTTCAGCTGTAATTAAGACAACGAAGGAGCCTGCTTCCATCAAGGAGTCCGTCACTTGCAGCGACTTGAATATGCTCTTATCCGCATCGGCGTCAACCCGGGTCAGATGGTTCATGACGGCATTGCGCTGCTCGGACCCCGATCTTGGCGGCAGCGCCGTCGTCCTTGCTCCGGCAGAGAGCAGTCCCATTGCCGTCTCCCCGCGAAGACCGTTCTCGAATAACGAAGCTGCAGCGGCTACCGCTACCTCGAAGCTATCTCCTGCTCCGCCCAGATAAGCCCGGTGATTACGATCTAATATAACGATCGTTCGTGGAAGCGACTCCCTCTCGAACGCCTTGGACTTCCACTCTCCTGTCTTCGCCGTTGCATTCCAATGAACCCGGGACAGTCGATCTCCGTACAGATACTCTCGCACTCCATTAATCTGTGTAGTCTCCTTCGAGGAACGAGAGGCGGCTGCGTGGGAATACGGCCCTCGAATACCGCGCTGAATCCCATGCCATTGCCGGAGTTGTATCGTCTGGGGTAGAACAGCGAACGTCGCTTCCGAGACGAACTGCCCGGCATGCTCGAACAACCCGAAGATGTCCTTCGTGAGGCACTCGGCCTGATGGAACCGGTACTCTCCCCGTCCGAGGGGAGGTGTCGTGTAGACAACCTCGCCAGCCCGCTTCCAGCTCGGAACGAATGACGCTTCGAACACCAGCCTCTGCCCGTTATGCTTAATCAGCTCGTCCCGCACAAGCACGTACGGGATTGGATAATAACCAGGCACCTTCAACTGCAGGTGCACTTCCAGCGAGCTGCCAGAGGAGAGACTCTGCTCGGCAGGAGCAGCACTGGTGAAGCGGCGCACTCCAGTTACCCCGGCAATGCCGCTCCACCTGCCTAACAATAGGTATAGAATAAGCAGGTTAAGAATCATGAACAGCATGACGGCCGTCTTGCCGCCTTGGAAGAGCAGGTAGAGCAGAGCAGTAGCATAGATGAGGGCAACGATTCGCCAGCGGTAGGATCTTATATCTGTGCCTCTCATCTCCTTAACGCTCCAGACGAATCGGAACCTTCGTGCTCTCCGCTACTTGATTCACTACCTCCTCGGCTCGCAGTCCGTTCATTCGCGATTCCGTGTGCAGCAGCAGCCTATGAGAGAGCACATAAGGGGCGAGCTGCTTAATATCGTCCGGAGTGACGTACTGCCTTCCTTGAAGATACGCGCTGGCCTTCGCTGCTCTAGCGAGTGACAGTGCCGCTCTCGGGCTCGCTCCAAGCAATACTCCCCCATGGTCGCGTGTCCCGCGAATTAAGCTGACCAGATACTTGCCAACGGATTCGTCCATATGAACGGACAACACTTGCTTCTGAATACGTAGGATGTCCTCGATGCCAGCCATCGTCTCCACACGGTCCGAAGGCTGTGAGCCTTCACTTCCGAACAGCACCATCCGATGCTCATCGGCCTCATCGGGATAGCCTAGCGTTAGCTTCATCATGAAGCGGTCAAGCTGCGCTTCCGGCAGCATATAGGTGCCTTCGAACTCTATCGGATTCTGCGTGGCCAGCAGGATGAACGGCTCAGGCAGCAGATAAGTGTCCCCGTCTACCGTTACATGCCCCTCTTCCATAGCTTCCAGCAGAGCGGATTGCGTCTTCGTCGTCGCGCGATTAATCTCATCAGCCAGCAGCACGTTCGCCATCACCGGACCCGGACGGAACAGGAACGTCTCCTGCTTCGGGTGATAGATGGATACGCCTGTTATATCAGTAGGAAGGAGATCCGGGTTGCATTGAATTCGCCGGAACTGTCCTCCGATTGACTTAGACAGTGCCTTCACGAGCTGTGTCTTGCCTGTGCCGGGCACATCCTCCAGCAGCACATGGCCGCCGGCTATGACGGCAATGAACAATCTCTCAATCTCATCATGCTTCCCCAGGATACAAGAGTCTAAGTTATGAAGAATGGCAGCGCACAGCTGCATGTCGGCAAGCCGAATATCCATGGATGGAACCCTCCCGGTGAGTAGGTAAAATAAATCTATGAATCTATTTTACAGTACTAACGTCGGGCCGTACAAATTAGTTGCATTCCAAAAAAAACTGGAGGATCCCACAGGACCATCCAGCTCTGGTTGATATTATCCCTTGGGTCTGACAACAAGCGCAGCCAGGAACGAGAATATAATCGCTGCCGATATACCGGCGCTCGTAACCTTGAATATACCGGAGATGACTCCAATCCAGCCCACGTTGTGAAGCTCGGTGAGCGCTCCGTGAACCAGCGCGTTGCCGAAGGAGGTAATCGGAACGGTCACCCCGGCTCCTGCGAACTTAATGAGCGGCTCATACCAATCCAGACCATCCACTATGGCGCCAACAACAACTAGTGTAGACATCGTATGCGCCGGAGTCAGCTTGAGCACGTCGAACATTAATTGGCCGATGACGCAGATCGCTCCGCCGACGAGAAATGCCCATAGAAAAATCATCTGCCTTACTCCCTTCGTCCTATTGCTACAGCA
Organism: Paenibacillus sp. GCM10023252; assembly: GCF_042653305.1. Taxonomy (NCBI): domain Bacteria; kingdom Bacillati; phylum Bacillota; class Bacilli; order Caryophanales; family Paenibacillaceae; genus Paenibacillus; species Paenibacillus sp. GCM10023252. The sequence continues at coordinate 517,225 of NZ_JBHSHW010000009.1, read as the reverse complement.
TGGGCAATACATGGTATGCTCTCGCCCTGTTGGAAGGAGAGCGGCGACAGCAGCGCCCCTGTAGCTACAACCAATATCCGCCCCAGCTCGCCCTGTGCCAGCCGCTTGAGCAAGTGACCGTAGGTTACGACCGCGGAGCAGCCGCAGCCGCTTCCCCCCGCCTGAACCTTCTGCTTCTTCACGTCATAGACCATCAGCCCGCAGTCGCCGAACACCGTCTCGTTCATCGGAACGCCGTTCTTAAGCAGCAGCTCATTCGCTATGGGATGGCCTACCGACGCCAGATCCCCGGTCACGATCAGGTCGTAATCCGCTGGAGTTCTCCCCGTATCATTGAAGTGCGATTGAATCGTATCCACAGCAGCTGGTGCCATGGCCGCCCCCATATTGAAGGGATCCTTGATGCCGAGGTCAACGATTCGGCCAATGGTAGCGCATTCGACGACGGGTCCTTCTCCCTCTGAGGACACGACGGCCGCACCGGCTCCAGTCACGGTGAACTGTGCGGTCGGCGGCTTCTGAGAGCCGTATTCCGTCGGGTAACGGAACTGCTTCTCCGCTGTGCAGTTATGACTGCAGGTACCGGCAAGCGCATAATCTGCCGAGCCAGAGTTAACTAGCTGCGCGGCAAGCGCAAGGCTCTCCATTGAAGTGGAGCAGGCGCCGAATACCCCGATATACGGGGTGCCTAATGCCCGGGCAGCGAAGCTGTTGGATATAATCTGGTTCATGAGATCGCCGCCGATATAGAATTGCAGCTGCTCCTTGTCAATGCCTGCGTGCTGCAGTGCGAAGTCTGAGGCCTGCTCCAGCAGCAGCCGCTCCGCCTTCTCCCAGCTCTTCTGCTGCATATCGAGCTCAGGATGAATGAGGTCGAAGTCAGCCGCGAGCGGGCCTTCCCCCTCATCCGGCCCAACGACCGTAGCAGCGCCGATAATGACTGGGCGTCGATCGAACCACCAGGTCTGCTTACCCATTAGCATCGCTTATTGACCCCCTGTGCCTAATATCAGATGGACGATGCCGACGAAGAATGCTGCAACAGTCCCGTACACAATGACCGAGCCCGCCAGCTTGAACATATTGCCGCCTACGCCAAGTACGAGACCCTCGCTCCGATGCTCCAGCGCTGCGGAACACATGGAATTCGCGAAGCCTGTCACTGGAACCGCAGAGCCTGCTCCCGCCCATTGCGCCAGCTTGTCGTATACCCCGAGACTGGTTAGTATGACCGAGATGAGAATGAGAACCGCAACCGTCGGATTGCTTGCATCCTTCTCGCTCATGCCCATGAGATGAACGAACATCTCCTGGATGCCTTGTCCGATGAGGCAGATTGTCCCTCCGATCAAGAAGGCTCTCAGGCAATTAAGGGTAATCGACCTCGGCGGCTCCTTCTGCTTGGCGAAGGTCTGGTATTCCTTCGGTGACATATTCATCTTCTGATACTTGTCCGTCCTGCCCGATTGTTCAGCAGCCAATCCTTCCAACCCCCTTCCATTAGATCTGACTATATTCCCTCAATTATATGGTTGCAGGGATGAACCTCTTCGATCATTATTCGTCATGCCGAGTGTTGTTATTCTTGTTCATGCCAAAAAAAACCGCTCCATCGGCAGCTAATGCCCGAAGAGCGGTCTATGGACGAGGCTGACTCGCTATGCGAGCAACGCCAGTAACAACATGAGAACTAGAAGGACATATAAAACGAGAACTGCAAGCATGAAGGTATGCAGCTCTTGCTTCTGCTGCTTCGTCAGCTTCACGGTTAATCCCTCCCTAGGCGGGCTTCTACCTATAGCTTATGCCTCTTGCCCAATTATGGAGATTGTCCACGGATAATCCGTTGCACTGACGTGCTGTACTTGTCTTAAGCCAAGCTCAGCTCCACCTCAATGTTGCCCCTTGTCGCCTTGGAATAAGGGCATACGCCGTGCGCAGCCTCAACAAGCTGCTGAGCTACATCAGCCTCTACTCCCGCAATCTTCACGTTAAGCTTAGCTGAGAGCAGATAGCCGCCATCAGCAGGATCCTTATCCAGTGATACGCTCGCCGTGACCGATGTGCTGTCAACGGACAGCTTCTTCGTACGAATAACTAGGGCTAATGCACTGTCGAAGCACGCAGCATAGCCGGCAGCGAACAACTGCTCTGGATTCGTCGCCTCTCCGCCTGGACCGCCTAATGCCTTCGGCATACGAACGTCCAAGGACAGGTTACCGTCTTCAGATACGACCTTGCCGTTGCGTCCACCCTCTGCGGTTACTGTTGCTGTGTATAGATGACTCATGTTGTCCCATCTCCTCTTGTAGTTGTTAGCTTACAGCTTGTGTGGCTGTGCAATTGTACTTGCTTGTGCAAGTATAGCTCGTCTGGCAGCAACCCGCGTTAAGACTGCAGGAGTACCTTAATATGCTTCTCAATCTGCTCAGGCGTATCCGTCGGAGCGAATCTTCTCACTACTCGGCCATCCCGGTCGACCAGGAACTTCGTGAAGTTCCACTTGATGGACTTGGACCCTAGGATGCCAGGAGCTTCCTTGGACAAGAACTGGAATAACGGATGAGCGGTCGAGCCCTTCACATCTACCTTCGCGAACATCGGGAAGGTGACCCCATGATTAATCTGGCAGAATTCAGCAATCTCTTCCTCATTGCCCGGCTCTTGGTTAGCGAACTGATTACTAGGGAATCCTAGGATCTCGAACCCTGTATCCTTGTATTCGTCGTACAGCTTCTGCAGGCCCGTATACTGAGGGGTGAAGCCGCACTTGCTGGCTGTATTCACAATCAGCATCGCCTTGCCTCGATACTCGGATAGTGGCTTCTGTACGCCCTGGAGCGTTACAGCTTCATAATCATAGACTGACATTGGATTACCTCCTTCACATCTATCACTCGCAATTAGATTGTATGCAATTAAATAACGAATGTCAACCCTCACTCTATTCCTCTAACACGAAGAAGCCGATTATCTAGCAGCATAGATGCCACTTGATAGATCCGGCTTCTTCGGATTCTTCTCTAATAACGGTCTCATCATACATCGAGTGGGTACATCTTGATCTTAAGGACAGCCTTGCGCACTAATTGCTCTTCATCTGATTCCATTAGGCAACAAGGCCGGTGCACGTCCCCAGGCAATAACACAATGAACATGCCTTCATTGAGTCTAATGAACTGCTCCCCTTGTACTTGCTGGAAGAAGAGATGATCATCCATAGCAGGCGCGTGATTAGCAGCTAATGTAAGACCATTGTCCCTTGCCCAGCCCATCATCTCATAGCCTCGAATGACATAATGGATATCCACATGCTGTATATGGCGCTCTGCATACACCTGTTCAGGTCTGCGAAGAGCCACCTCCTTCACGATGAGCCTAGCACTCTTCCCAACCTCATATTCGCCATCCTCGCAGGTCTGCCAGTCCATGGATTGCAACATCTTCAAGTCATGCTGCAGCCTCTCAGAATAGATCTCATGTTCAATCTCCCATGATGACAGCTGTCCGATAATCACTTGTGCCGCCTCCTAATTCGCCGTTCCAATGGGATATCAATGTCTAATTAGCATAACGACCGCACCCGCTACAGGTGTCATAATCATCGCCGTTCTCAGCAGCAGGCGAGGCGCACGCTTAGTGAACTTCGCTCCAATATAAGAGCCAATGATTGTACCTGCTACAACTTGAAGCAGCAGGCTTCCATCCAGATACCCGGCCTGAGTGAATCCTATGGCACCGAATAAGGCAATCGGCACAATGACGATCATCGTAGTCCCTACTGCTCTCCGAAGCGAGAATCCGAAGAAGATTAACAAGCCGAGCTGAATGAACGGGGTTGAACCAATGCCGAATACACCAGACAATAGGCCGGTGACAACCCCAGTTCCACCTGCGCTCAGCCAGAATCCGAGCTTCCTAATGTCCTCTCGACCTGCAGCAGCATCCTCCTCTGAGACCTTCATCCGAGTTCGAATCCAGATGAGGAACCCTGAGAGCAGCAGCATGCCGCTCGTCAACCAGATCAGATACTGCTCTTCAATTCCTCTGGAGATGAAGGTTCCGCCATAGGCACCTCCGGCACCGAACAATCCTACGATTAACCCCGTCCTCAAGGAAGCATTCCCTTCCTTCAGATGACTGATAGAGCCGGACAACGTCGTGAACACCATGGCTGCTATGGAAGTGCCAAGCGCAGTATGAATTGGAATGAGGAAGAGAGCTACGAGCAGACCTATGATGAAGCCGGAGCCGCCCGTCCCAGCGAACCCAAGGACAACCCCCATTATCAGCATGGTTAGGAAAATCATGCGAACTGCTCTTCATAGTGCTTGTAGAATTCAGGACGCATATCCTTAAGGTTGCGGTTATGACCATTAGCCCGAATAGACTTCAAGTAGTCTATGTTGAGCTCAGCCGTAATGACGCTCTCTACGTTAGGCTCACCTTGCTTAATAATTCCGCTTGGTGTTCCAATCATCGGTTGAATCGGACTATAGATACCGCTCTGTCCAGTGAAGGTGAAGCCATATGGGATATGCTTAGGAATGGGCAGTGCACCAATCAAGTGGCTGTTCACAACGAACAGCTGATTCTCACTAGCGCGGGCTTGCGAGAAGAGCACATTCCTCGCTCTACCCCATTCATCAAGGCACGCCGTTGGGGCAAGGATGATGTCTGCTCCAAGCCGGCTTAGTATTCTCGCTATCTCAGGGAAGGAGCTGTCGTAGCAGACGGATATGCCTATCTTGACTGAATCAATCTCGAATACGCTCAGCTTGTTACCTGGCGTTGTGATGTCCTTGTTGTAGACAAGCTCGTAGGAAGGATGAATCTTATTCTGCACATGTGTTCTGCCATCCGGCAAGAAGACGAAGGCGGTGTTATAACAGCGATCCTCACTTGAATCGTAGGCGAAGTGGGAGCCCGCAGCAATTGCTAGATTATACTCTGAAGCGAGGTTCGCACACACTTCCTTAACAGGTTCCGTATACGTCTTGGCGAATTGCTCGAAGATCAACTCCATCTCCGCATTCGTCTCTCCTGTGTATCCTTCCAACGTCATGAGCTCAATCGTGAAGAACTCGGGAAGCAGCAGCAGACTAGCTCTTTGCCGTGCCGCTTCCTCCACATGCCATCTCACGTGCTCTTCAAAATCGTTAAAGGAACTTAGCATCCTTACTCTAAACTGACTGGTAGCGATTCTCATGTACAGATACCCCTCTCGGTTCGGTTATCGGATTCAGACTGCGAAGGAACTGCGCCATCCTCGGAGAAGGCTGGCCGAACAGTTCATCCGGTCTGCCATCCCGGGTAATCCTGCCTTCCTCCATGAACAGCACACGATCTGATACATTCCTGGCAAAATTCATCTCATGGGTGACAACGACCATTGTCATTCCCTCTCCAGCAAGCTGCACCATAATCTCGAGCACCTCATGCACTAACTCCGGATCAAGCGCTGAGGTCGGTTCGTCGAAGAGGATAACCTTAGGCTGCATAGCTAACGCTCTTGCAATAGCAACCCGCTGCTGCTGTCCGCCGGACAAGCTGGTAGGATATTCATTCATCTTATCTGCCAAGCCTACCTTCTCGAGCAAGCCCCTTGCTCTGGCTTCGGCGACCAGCTTCGGGACCTTCTGCACAATACGCGGCCCTTCCGTAATATTGTCCAGAACCGTCTTGTCTGGCCACAGATGGAATTGCTGGAATACCATTCCTACATCTGTACGGAGCCAGCTCAGTCGAATGTGTGATAGAATGGTCAACTTCCCCTTAGCATTCGTCTTATAATGCACGGGCTTGCCGTCTACAGCCATCTCTCCCTCACTCGGCACCTCTAATAGATTAATGCATCGAAGGAGCGTACTTTTGCCCGCACCGCTTGGGCCAATGATGGACACCACTTGCCCCTCTTGGATATCAAGATTAATGTCCCTCAGTACCTGTCGCCCCTTGAACTGCTTGCCTAGTCCGCGAATTCGAATCACAAGATACTCCCCCTTACTTCCTATTCATGCGCAGCTTCTTCTCAATAAGCGTCTGAAGCAGCATGATGGCACTAGTCATCGTCAAGTAGACCGCACCGGCTACACCTAACGTCTCTGCTACGCTGTACGTACTGTTATACGCACGTTGAGCAGCTAGCATTAAGTCAGGCACCGTAATGATTGACACTTGAGCAGATTCCTTCAGCATGATGACACAGTTGTTAATGTATGGAGGAGTCACTAGCCGGACTGCCTGCGGAATCGTAATGCGAATCATCTTCTGCAGCGGAGTCATTCCTACCGCTTCCGCAGCTTCGAGCTGGCCCTTGTCAACAGACTGCAGTCCAGCCCGTATAATCTCTGACTTGAATGACGCAGAATTAATAGTCATTGCTGCAAGTCCAGCTGTGAATGCAGTTAAGGTTAGATTGAAGGGAGTAGCGTAATAGAGCCAGAACAAGGTGAGCATGAGAGGGGTTCCGCGAAGCACCCACACATAAGTGAAGGCAACCCCGCGAAGAACCGATAGACTTGACAGTCTGAGCAGAGCAACGAAGTATCCGAGAATCGTGGCACAGATCATCGCTAATACGGAGATTTGCAAGGTCGTCCACGCGCCGTCTAGATACAATCGCCAATAGCTGGATACAATGTCCCAATTCATAGGCATCACTCGTTTTCTATATAAGTTGGCTGTAGCTTCGCATGCACTTTCTTACTTGAATGGCTTGCCAATCCACTTCACGGCCAGCTTATCTATTGTGCCGTCCGACTTCTTCGTCTCTATGAATTCATCTAGGAATGCCCTTAGTTCAGACTCTTCCTTCCGCAGGCCAATCCCCATCTCCTTAATCGCATATACTTCGCCTACCAGCTTAAGCTTCTCGTTGCTCTTGTCATTCTTAATATAATCAGTGGAGGCGATATTCCCCGTCGCGTAGACGTCCATACGGCCAGCCTTCAGATCGGTGAATGCTTCAGCATTACCCGGATACTCCTTCAATTCCTTATAACCTCCAATGCCTTGTACGACGGTATGGGTGCCGGAACCTCCTATAACCCCAACAACCAAGCCATCAAGCTTGCTCACATCCGTCACCTTGGCATCCCCTTCCTTCGTCACTGCAATGACTCCGTCTTGACCATACGGCGCAGAGAAGTCAATGGACTTCTTACGCTCATCTGTAGCTAGCAGCCCTGACATGACGAGGTCGAACTTCCCTGACGTAAGGCCAGGAATAAGTCCTGCGAGATTGCCGGGAACGAACTCCACTTCAACACCTAGCTCCTCTGCAATCATCGTGCCGAGCTCAATATCTAATCCATCCAGCTTGCCTTGCTCATTCATGAATGTAATGGGGCGATAATTGCCTGAGGTTGCAATGACCAGCTTGCCTTTGCTCTTGATTGCTTCTAGGGCGTCGTTCTTATCAGCAGCACCTGCCTCAGCGTTACTCTCAGGCTTGTTAGTGTTGTTGCCTCCTTCATTGCTGCACGCTGTAACGAGAAGCAATGCCACCATAGTTAACACTAGAATCGTTTTCCTCATCTCCAACCGCTCCCTATGTACGTTTTTGTCTTCTACATGTAATAATATATAACATATAGTAGAGCCCAACATTGTCGTTAAGCAACAAAAACATTCAGAGGATTTGTGAACTCTTCACAATGAAAATAAGAAAAACGCAATAAAAGCCTTCCGTTCAGCTTAATTCCAAGGATATCAATTGTGAAATAAAACGAAAAGATACATGAACGATATCCCACTACGTGTTATAATATCTTACATGTGATAAAAAAGGGGGGAGTGGAGCGATGAGTGCGATAACCGTTCACAAGCTGATTACAAGCAAACCCTACTTATTCGGGGAGCAACCTGTTATAAGCGGTCGCCAAGGCCTCGATCGAATCATCACGAATGTGAACGTGATGGAAGTGCCCGATGTGTATCGCTGGGTGCGACAAGGAGACCTGCTGCTTACGACTGCCTATTCCATTAAGGACAACGAAGAAGAGCAAGAGAAGCTTATTCCTAAGCTAGCGGAAGTCGGTATCGCGGCATTAGCCATTAAGACCGGACGCTATATTAAGGAAGTTCCCTTACGAATGATAGAGATGTCCGAACAGCATCACTTCCCTATCCTTAGCCTAAATTATAATATTGGGTACTCCCAGACGATTAGTGAGGTGCTCGAAGAAATACTCAGCCACAAGACAAAATGGCTGACCGTGCTGCACGATAACATTCAGCTGCTGACTAGATCCATATTAATGGGTGAGAATATACGATCGATCGTGGAGACGATTGCTGGCAGTATGGGCGTTCAAGCCGCGCTGCTGCTTCATACGAAGGAATGTATCTCCACAGATCCCCTCATGCCGCTTGCTTGGCCTGATGGATCTATCGAGCTCGATGGAGACAAGGTATATTATCCAATTGAGAAGAATCAGGAAGTTATCGGATATCTCGTCTGCTGGAGCCTTAAGAGCAACTGGGATGAATATGCTCTCTTCGTCCAGCATGCCGTTGCTCTCTTAACACTCCAGCTGAGCAAGCAGCAAGCGCTACATGACATTGAAGACAGTCAGAGAGACCGATTCCTGAAGACATGGATACTTGGGGAGATGGATGAAGCGACCATAGTCCTTCACGCTGCGATGGTAGGGATGGAGTTGAAGAGTCAATATTATGTATGTGTTACCTCGAAGCTTGACACCGTCTCTTATAAGGAGACGGCTCGCCTCAGGTCTGCGTTCATTACGCAGGGCATCATCCTAATCTCGTTAGGGACGGAGTTGGCTCTGCTTGTCTCAGCTGAGCAGCCGCGTCTGGATGAGCTGTTCTATCGACTGCTTAACGAGCTCAGGCAGACGCTGAAGCAGCCCCTCATTCGAATGGGAATCAGTGAGAGGAAGTCATTCGGGGCTGTGCATGAAGGGTATGAGGATTCGCTGCAAGTATTGGAGCTAGGCATGATTATCTACCCGAACGAACCGATCAGCCGCTATGAGAAGCTGGGCATGTATCCGATTGTCCACCTGCTTGCTGAACAGAAGGGTATTCATCATCGGCTGACAGCACTAATAGAACCTCTGCAGCGTTATGACCACAAGAACCAATCCAAGCTGATCGAGACATTAACCGTATTCCTCCGGCAGGATGGCAATGTGAAGGAGACAGCAGCCCGGCTATTCTGCCACTATAACTCCGTTACATACAGACTGGATAAGATACAGAGCTTGCTTGGCGTTGATATGAGAGATCCTGAGACGAAGTTCCAGCTCCAGATGGCGTTAAGAGTGCTTGAATATGCGCAGCTAAGAGATAATCTTACAGATTCCAATGGATAATGTGCTTATGGCAGCCAAGCTGCGGACTAATAAGCTCAATGACATCACCATTCCGGCCATACTGAGGATTAGCTGGTGTGCCGGTTAATATCATATCTCCTGCTCTTAACGTCATCATCTCAGACAGATGTGAGATTAGCCAGTTGGCAGAGAAGAGCAGCTGGCTTGTATGATCCTGCTGCTTAAGTTCTCCATTCACCCACATCTCTAAGGTCACATCGGCAGGGTTGATGTGTGGGATAAGCGGACCAATCGGAGTCGTCTGGTCGAACATCTTGAATCTGCCCGTGTCAAGATGCGCCGTTGCTGTAATATCATTCACTAAGGCGCAGCCGGCAACAATAGAACTCACCTCTTCTTCCCGAATACGCTTCACGTCTTGACCAATCACTACTGCAAGTTCAACCTCGCAGACGAACTCCGTCAGTAGGCTTGGCAAGTAGATATGCTCAGCCCCGGTTAAGCTATCTGGAGACTTCAGGAACAGGAACGGCAATCCTTCATCTGGCAGCTCTCTCTGAGCCCGGAAGGATCGGAAGTTAGGTCCTACGCCAATTATTTTCCTTGTACTCTGGAACCAGTCCTTATGCTCCGAGCTCATAGTCCTTCCATCCCTTCATCGTACGAATATGCTGTAAGCTAGAATTAGCTTAGCCTGAATCCTCCTCATTGGTCAATCAGCAGAATCGACAATAAGCGGCTCCCAGGCTGAATGCCCGGGATACCGCTTCTATCATTGCTTACTTCACACCCTTAGCATCAAGCTGCTTGATGACTTCTGTCTTCACGTATTCTTGCAGCTTGTCTACACCTGCAGACTTCAGCTTGTCGCGATACTCCTGAAGCTTCTTGTCTACGTCATTCACAAGTCCAAGCATAAGTGGTCTGCCATATTGCTCAACAACTTGGTTAACAGCTGCCAGCTCAGACTTCACAGGATCATAATTAAGTGAGATTGAGCTAAGAGTATTCGGCTTAGCTATACCTTCGAATTCTTGCTTCAGCGCTTCAAGGCCCGACCATGCACCGTCTTCTGTCTTCATGTTAGGCTCATAACGCCAGCCCCATGAAGCAATGTCATAACGCGGTACTTCATTAAGATCTATACCAGGTGCCGGTACGACTATCGTCTTGTCATCCTTGCCTTGCGCCCAGTGACGGCCTTCAATTCCATAGGTCATCAGGTTGAAGTATCTCGGATCATTACGCAGCTTGTCAAGAACCATGAGAGAGCGCTCTGGATTAGCCGCATTCTTCGGAACAGCCATGCCATTCGTGATTGACAGCGTCGGAACGACATAGTCATGGAAGCGAGTGAACGGGAAGTAACCAAGCTCCATCTTCAGCCCCTTGCCCTTCACCTCATTGATGAAGCCGCCAGCAGCGGAAGGATTACGCCAGTATACCGCACCCTGTCCAGTCTTGACGAAGTCCCCTGCCTCTTGCTTAGAGGATAGAGTATTCGTGCTCCAATAACCCTTCTGCTGCCATTCCTTCATCTTCTTCACCCAAGCTTCATACTCCGGTGTGAAGGCGTAGTTAATAATCTCGCGCGGGTTATCATAAGATTCGGAAGCAATAGGCGAGAATTCATTAATGTAAGGCTGATAGTCATTCATCGCACGGAAGAGCTTGAATACGTTCTCGTAAGCAATCCCGTTAATCGGTGTCACTTGCTTCTTCGTCTTCACCGCGTCAAGGTAAGCCTCAATGGAAGCAAGGTCCGTCAGCTCAGGTGTACCGAGCTCTTGGCGCCAGTCTTCGCGATACACCCAGCCATCCGGGCTGTATTCTGCATAGGTGCTAGGAATAGCTAGAATCTTATTATCCAGCGTTACATCAGCCCAGTGTTCCTTAGGAACAGTCTCCCAAGTCTTAGGAGCGTACTTCGGAAGCAACTCCTTAATGTCCAGGAACGCACCTTGATTGGCCAGACGATAGAAGTCAGCCCACTGGGAAGCGAAGATCATGTCCACCTTCTCGCCAGAGGTAAGAAGCAGATTGTACTTCGTCGTCCAGTCATTCCAAGTTGTGAAGTTCAGCTTCACGGTCGTATTGAGGTCCTTCTCCAGCATCTTGTTCCACTCGTCTACAATCTGCTGCTGATCCTTGTGCGCATCACCTACTAGGTACCATACTAGTTCAACCTTCTTAGACGTATCCGGTGCACCGCTGTCTGTCTGTTCGTTCGCGGCACCCGTATTGCCTCCATTGTTGCCTGCATTTCCTTTGTTGCCATCGCCATTGCCCCCGCTGCATGCTGCAAGCAAGGAACCCATGAGCGCTACAGTCAGTACTAGCGTCATCAGTTTGAACCATTTGTTGTTTACTCTTTTCACATAGACTCCTCCTAATTAAGTATGTTACCCCTTCAATCCTTGCTCTAGCGCATAATGACTATATGTTAGCCGGACTCACCGGTACTAACCGCATGTAATCAGGGAGCTGTTGGCTATCCTTTTACAGCACCAATCGTCAGTCCCTTGACGAAGAATCGTTGAACGAATGGATACAAGAGGACAATTGGTCCTGTTGCAATGACGGCTACCGCCATTTTCAACGTCTCCGTTGGTGGGGTTACATTCGCTGATATATAAGCAGCTGCGTTCGTCTGCAAGACAGCTGAGCTTGCCAGGATCTTGTACAGCAGGAATTGAAGTGGATACTTGGATGCGGTTGTGATGAACATATTCGCTTGGAACCAATCATTCCAGTACCCTAGTGCGAGGAATAATCCGATCGTTGCTAGACCCGGCGTAGACAGAGGCAGAATCAGCGAACGATAGATTCGGAAGTCATCTGCCCCGTCGATCTTAGCGGATTCTACAATCGAGTCCGGAATTGACTTCATGAAGTTCTTCATTAGAATGATATTCCACGCACTAATGAGAAGCGGTACCACTAACACCAGATAGCTATCCTTAAGCGACAGCTGATTCACAATGAGCATATACCATGGAATAAGGCCCCCGGTGAACAGCGTCGTGAAGTAGATGAAGAATGACAGTTGATTGCGGTACTTCATCTCCTTGCGAGACAGCACATAGCCGGCCATGGAGGTCAGGAACAACCCGATAACCGTCCCAATGACAGTCACCGCAATCGTCACGCCATAGGCGCGGTAGATCTGGTCGGGCGTAGCGAATACCGCCTTGTAAGCTTCCATGGAGAGCTGGTCCGGGATGATCTTGAAGCCCTCGGCCATAATCTCCATCTCATCCGTGATCGAGCCGGACACGATTAGCCAGAACGGGATGAGACAGAACAGCGCGAGCAGCGACAGGAACACATAGCCTATAAGGTTGAATGCAACCGTGGCACGTTCTGTTTTTATTTGCACAAGATCCTCCTCCTAGAACAACGCATAATCTTCGCGAGTCTTCTTAATGATGTAGTTGACCGTCAAGATGAGAATGAAGCCGAAGAAGGACTGGTACAACCCGGCTGCTGAGCCCATACCTAGATCGAAGGAGACCGCAAGTGAGCGGAATACATACGTATCAATAATATCGGTCGCTTCATACAGCAGGCTGTTCGTGCCAATAATCTGATAGAACAGATCGAATTGACCCTTCAGAATACCGCCTAAGCTGAACAAGATAAGCAGGACGAACGTTGGAACGAGCAGCGGAAGCGTAATGTGCCTGATCTGCTGGAATATATTCGCTCCATCGATTCGAGCTGCCTCATAATAATCCTCACTGATGCTCATAATGGCCGCCAAGTAGATAATCATCCCGTAGCCAAGCCCCTTCCATAGGAAGAAGGTCGTAATAATGTACTTCCAAGGGGAGGCCGACAGATAGAAGTCGTAGTTCGGCAAGCCCAGCTGGGTAAGCATCGTATTGATGACCCCAGTGTCGAAGTTGAACAAGTTATAGACGAAGGCACCGACTAGCACCCATGAGATGAAGTAAGGCAGGAACATGAGCGATTGTGCCGACTTCTTGAACAGCTTGCCAGGAATCTGTGCCAGGAAGATCGCGCTGACTAGTTGAAGGATGTTCCCGATTAAGATGAAGGCGATATTGTACAGCACCGTGTTTTTGGTAATGTTCCACAAGACGCCTGACTTATAGAGGAATTCGAAGTTCTGGAATCCAACGAACGTGCTTCCGAACAGCCCTTCCTCGAAGCTGTAATCCGTGAAGGCATAGTAGATGCCGACCATAGGAATGTAATTGAATACGATGAAAAAAATTAGCGTCGGCAGTATCATTAGATACAACAGCCGGTTACGCCTCAGTTCCCCAAGCAAACCTGCCATGTTCTCGCCCTCCTGTTTCTTTTTCTATGGTGTTGTTGTTTCCCGTCCTGTTCAAATTGTAGGGCGAAGGGCTATTACGGACAACTAACCATAGCCGAAATGCCTCACTTTTCTAATAGGATTCGTCCTAACCTTTTCCGAACTGACTGTACTTCTGCCATCTGAGCAGCACCAGATAGCCTGATATAGCGGGATTCTAGGCTTGTAACGACAATAAAAAACCCGGACCCTGTAACTGCTCAAGGTCCGAGCCTATGGCTGCTTGCTATTCCCTGCTGCCAGCCGATCTGGCATGCTTACGATATTCAACCGGAGTAACGCCGTTCACCTTCTTGAAGGCCTTGAAGAAGTATGGGCTGTTCGAGAAGCCCGTTCGTTCAGCAACTTCCCCAATCGGCAGATCTGTCGTGACTAGCAGCTCACGGGCACTATTCATCCTAACCTCGTTAATATAGCCTAGGATGGTCTTCAACGTATGCTGCTTGAAGATTCTCCCGATATAAGTAGCTGACATCCCCAGCTCTTCTGCAATCGTATCGAGCGAGAGATTCTGGTCCGTATACTTCGTATCGACTAGATCCATGACGCTGCCGACGAGATCGTCATGCTTCGTCTTCCTCTTCTCCTCGAGCTTCGCTGCTAATTCATCGAACAAGGTATAGAACTTACGGGTTATCTCCTCAAGAGTCTCTACATGATTGTCCATCACGGTATGAAGCTGAGGCAGATGGAGCTCTCCTGCCGAGCCCGAATATTGACTAATCGTGGCAATCGTATTGTTCACCGCCAAGGACAGCTGGGAGAAGGCAAGCTGGAAGGAGACGAATGGATAATCAGCAGTCTCGCTCATCATCTCATGGAACAATCGCTTCACTTCCTCCGTCCGCCCGAGCATGAGCTCATCAATCAGCTGCTTCTCCTTGTGTGCTGGATAGCTGTATGGCTTATCAATATGCGCATGAAGCTTCTCGGCGTCAATAATGCTCTCATAGCCGTAGAAGAAGCGGTGATAGGAAGCGGATATGAGCTGATTGTACAGGGCCGGAAGACCGCTAATCCCGTCCTCGGAAGCACCGAAGACAGCCGTGACAGACAGCTTCAGCCAATCATAGACATTGAACTGCAGCTGCTTGATGCTCCGGAGCAGCAGCGAGGTCAAGTCTGAGCCAAGCAGGGACTCCCCCGTGAGGATGACGGCAATTCGGTCATCACCCATATCGACGGCGAACGCTTGATTGTCCTTCGAGAGCACTTCCTGGGCAATATTCATGATCGCGAACTTGTACAGCTTGCGATCCTCGCTGCTGAACCTCTCCACGAACTCCTGATAGCGGTCCAATCGAATATAGACCATCGCTGCCGGGCTGCCAGCTTCGATTGCAATATTATATTTCTTGAACTTGGCGTCCAGCTGGCTATCGGACTTCTTCTCCCAGCCGAGCAGGACGTTACGCATATATTCTTGGCGCAGAATGTGAAGGCTGTCACGCTGCTCGGCCTCGAGCTGATTCAGTTGTTCCAGCTTCTTATCTACCTTGACGAACAGCTTGCGTGAGATAATGTACGAGAGCAGCAAGCCAGCGAGCAGGATGGAACCTGCGATTGCAATAGTTTTCATCCTCATCTGATTAATCTGAGCATTAATCTCCCCGTATGGAAGAATGCGAATATAGCGCCAGCCCAGACTGTCTGGCTGCGTATAGGCGAAGAAGGCTTTTTTTCCCTCTATTGTCCCTCTGACATAACCGGAGGAGTTAGGCTTGCTCAGAATCTCTTGTATATAAGGCAGCTTGTCGACAGACGAGAGGATTGGATACTTCCAGCTGCTCGACATCAGTCTTCCTTCTTCATTGATGATGAAGGTATTGCCCTTGGATTGCGTGAGGAGACCGTCAATCTTCTTATGCAGATGCGTCTCTGACATATTAATGATGACGGCATTCTGCCGCGGCTGATTGGCAAGGGTGTCGAATAACAAGAAGGTATAGGTATCTCGCAGCTTCTCTTCCGGATTGCTCTTGTTGTCAACCTTCATCTGCCTCGGGATCGGCTTCAGAGCCTCGTACTTGTTCAATTGCCCGACCATCGACACCAGCTCCTGATCGATGACCTCTTCTTCCCGCTGAACACCTACAGCACTCTGTAAGTCCGAGCTGACGTAGAAGGTTCGCTGTTGAGCATTGTATACATAGATGGAGTCAATGAACGGCGATGTCGCTCGATAAGCATTCATCTGATTAATGACGTTGAACGCGTCAACGGCCTCAACCGACAGATTATTCAGCAGCTTCGTCACCTGGACATCGTTGTAGATCTGCTTCGCGAAGGAAGCCGCGGTCACCGTCATGACGGATGCGTCTTGAGAGGTCTGCTCCAGATTGCTGACGGTCTGCTCGTAGGTCTGTCTAAGCGCAATATCTTCGAAGTTCAGGTAGAGAATGGTGGATAGAATGACAATGGTAGCTACTATCGTAATCGTGAGCACGGTGAATACTCTGGCGTAGAATGATGTTGCATCTGAGCGCGTACGCGGCTTCCACAGCAATGGCATAGCTAATGAGCCCCTTCGGTAGGTGTAATGAAGTTAGCGGGAGGGTAACAATCAACTGTACAAGTATACCTGCCTGACAGGCGATTCGTAAACCCTTACAGAATGGCTCAGCACAAAAAGAAAGCTGCCCAATCGAATGGGCAGCTTAGCTTATTCATGCGATAACGCGAAGTACATCTTCCAGCTGGGGCATACCGTCTTGGGCACCGAAGGTCTGGACGGAGAGGGATGCTGACGTTACAGCTAATCTAACGATATCCTGAATAGGCTGCCCTTGCGAGAGCCCATAGGCAAGCGCTGCGTTGAATGCATCCCCTGCTCCTGTCGTGTCGACAACCTCTACTCGGGGAGCAGGGATTGTAATGAGCTTGCCATCCTCTAGGTAAGAACAGCCCTTCTCGCCGCGCGTGATGATAATCTTCGTGCCATGCCGCGCTTCCCATTCAGCCATTGAAGCTTGAAGGGACTCCTCCGAGTCAGCTGGTCTGCCGCTAATCAGCTCCCATTCCGACTCATTCGGCGTTATGTAATCGGTCAGTCGGAACAGCTCGTCTGGCAGCTGTCTGGCAGGAGCTGGATTAAGCACCGTCGTAACGCCAGCTTCCTTCGCGATCTGGAAGGCGCTAATGACCGCTTGGATCGGAATCTCCAGCTGGGCAATGGCTACCTTCGAGCTGGTTATATCCCCTTGTCTTGACCGAACATACTCGTCCGTGCATGCTTCATTCGCACCTGGTACGACTACGATGCAGTTATCTCCCTCGGTCAGAGAGATATGAGCGGTTCCCGTCGTATAGCCTTCCAGCGCTGACAGTCCGTCGAGATTAACCCCGCTGCGTCCTAGCTGCTCTTGAATCGTATGACCGAACTGATCCGTGCCAACACAGCCAATCATTCTCGTCACTGCGGTCAGCCGGCTTGCACCTAACGCCTGATTGGCCCCCTTCCCTCCAGGGATGTAATGAACGGAGTCTCCGCTAATGGTCTCGCCGAGCTTAGGCAGGCGAGGCATCTGAACGACGATGTCCATGTTGAGGCTGCCTATTACTGCAATGCCTTGTTGATTGTTCATGTTCTGTTCATCCTTTGCATCATAATTACCTTGCCTCGTTATTATCCTCTTCATCATACAGGATGATGGAAGAAGACTTCAATACTGCACCGTGGTGCTCCTCACTAGCAGGCTCATATGGGGACGTACAAGGTGAAGGTGCTTCCTGCTCCTTCCTTGCTCTCCAGCTCAATCCGCCCTCCGAGCATCTCCGCCAGCTTCTTCGAGATGGACAATCCAAGGCCGGTCCCTCCGAACAGCTGGGAGATGGTGTTGTCCGCTTGGGAGAAGGCATCAAAGATCATATGCTGCTTACTCTCTGGAATGCCGATTCCGGTGTCGGTTATCGAGAATCCCAGCCATCGGCCGGCCGCAGCGCCATCTGATGAGTCCTCTGCCGCCTGCTTCACGAAGGTGTCCAGATGGACGGCTCCTTGATTCGTGAACTTGAACGCATTGGATAACAGATTCCGCAGAATCTGGTTCAATCGCTGTCCATCCGTTGTAATCACCTCGGGAAGTCCTAGCTCCCTCTCGACCTCGAAGAGGATTTTTTTGCTATCGGCCAAGGGCTTGAAGGTCTGCTCTATAATATCAAGCATCTCCCCAAGGGCAATCTCCGAGGAATACAGCTCCATCTTCCCGGCTTCGATCTTGGACATGTCCAGGATCTCATTCAGCATACTGAGCAGCGTATCGCCGGATAATCCAATGAGCTTCGCATATTGCACTTGTTCCTCGGTCAGATTGCCCTCCTCGTTCTCTTCGAGCAGTTGAGCCAGTACAAGCACAGCGTTGAGCGGTGTACGCAGTTCGTGAGACATACTGGCAAGGAATTCTGTCTTGTATTGGGAGGCTTGCATGAGCTGTTGATTATTGTCTTGAAGCGCCTTGCCTGTCTCGAATAACTGCCGCGAAGTCTCTTCGGATATTCGGTATTGCTTCGCCAGCTTCTTGTTCTGGCTGAGCAGCTTCGACCTTCGGCCGGCTTCGAGCATGAAGTCGCGGAGCACGAAGAGGAAGAAGTAGCCTAGCACAATACTGAGCAGGAAGGTCACTGGCGCAATCTCATAGAGATACACCCCGGTAGGAATGACACCGAACGAGGCTAGGAACACGACGTTCGCAATGTTCACGGACCAGATTACGGCAGACATCTTCTTGTAGAACTTCCATTCATATCGTTCGGAGAACGTCACGGCAGCAATGACGATTAAGCTCATGACTGCCATATTCATGAATCCGACCCACGAAGCTTCATTGAGACCGAAGCTAAGCCGCACTGCGCCGACACTCAGGCCTAACAGCAGGATGAGCGGCTTGCGCTGCAGGAACATCGGAGCGACAATAATGGTCATATAACGAAGGTCGAACATGATAGTCTCGGTCAAGCGAAGCCCATTATGCATGGTTAACCAACCCGCTGTAACAGCCAGCAGCACGAATAACCATTCAAGCGCTGCAGCCGGCATGGTGTACAGCAGATGCTTGTACAGCAAGTTGGCTACATACATGAACATGAACAGCAGACTAATGTTCGCCACGAATGTACCTATAAAATGAAACGCATTGTCCAATTCTGCCAAACCGCCTTTGCAACAAAGTGAATCTATCCTTCCATTGTATCGGAAGTAGCGGCGATTGACTATGGTTTCCTGTTGGATGAGGATGATCTAATGTATACACAAACAGACTGTCCGTAATTGGGCAGTCTGTTCGGAAGAGAAGCCTTATCTATTATTCCACTTCCACGTACTGGTACTGAATTCTCCCATCTGCTAGACTGCTACTTACCTGAGGCACGGTGCCTCTCTTCCAATCTGCGAACAGAAGAATAGGCACTTGAATGGAGCCTCGAACTGGAGAGAACGTCTTCCTGCTATGAACGGCATCATATACGAAGCCTGCAGCGGCATCCAAATATCCGAAGATGGCTACGCCTCGAGGGTAGAAGCTTAAGCTGTTGCCATAGAAGGTCTCGAAGAACATGGATATATGCTGTGAATTCGTCGTACATTGCCAGCTCCAGTAATTCCCTGCCAAGTGAAGCAGATCAAGCCCACGGTAGGCTGCTCCGATATCTCGAAGCATATTCATCGAGATCCAGCCAACCTTACGGGAGTGGCTGGCCAGCCCCGGAATGAAGACACTCTTGTCCTGTGTATCAATATAGCTCGTATGGCGGCATCCATACCGACCGAGCGTCTGCTCTGCTCCAGTCTTCATATCTAGAACGAGTCTATCCTTAAGAAGACCGGTATCATGCCCGACCATATCAAGCAGCGTTAATCCGTTCACAGTATAGATATGGTAAGCATCCCAGCCTAGCAGCTCACCTGACTTCGGCTCTCCTGTCCAAGGATCCGTAGTTCCGTCCATCGTCCGGGATAGTGTGACCGCGTAATGATCCTCTAACCAGCCTGTGCTCTCGATTGTAGCCAGTGCTTGTCTTGCGAATTGCTCATATGGGTCCAGCTCAGTCCCGTTCGTATGCTTCAGAATCTCAATTCCGACTTGACAGGCAGCTAACGCCTTGACTCCCAGGTACACTTGTTCAGAGCCGTACTGAATAGCTGGAGAAGCATCATCAATCGTATTCGCACAGCCCTTGTCCGGAATACCGTTGCCTGTCGTATCACATCGTACGATGAAGTCCATGAGTTGTCTAATGAACGCCGCATGTTGAATGATGGCATCGTCCTTACCCGTTCTTCTCCAATGCGCATAAGCAAGCAAAATATAATTCGTACTCTCTTCCACTTCCATCTCATGATGATAGTATTGCTTCGTACTGTCCCCCATAACTCCCATATCATGGGACAGGAAGAGTGTACCTTCCCCCCTCTCCCCTAGAACACGGGAGCCGTCCTTGCCGAACAGAGGCCATTCCTGCAGTTGAAGCTCTAGCAGCTCCGGCCAGAGGGTCAGATAGAACGGTGCCTGAGTGTACTCCACATCGACTGTGGAGTGGAAGTAGCAGTTGCCCTCCCAGACCGTGAACCAGTCCTGTCCATTATCCCTGACCACCCACCATGTATTCATCAGCCACGAGTGCAGAGTCTGCGCCAGCAGCTTGGAGACAGGCTCTCCAAGACTGTGCCCGGCTATGATCTGATCTACCTTGTCTGAATTAAGCTTGACTTCCTCCTCATGCTGGACAGCCCAGTCTGCGACCTGCTCTATGTCCGAGAAGGTCTGTGTATACTTGAACGGACTATTCGTCCCGAGCACATTCAAGAGCGGCCGGTCATAGGCACACCATGCAAGAGACAAGCTTGTACTCGCCTCCGCCTTGCCTAGTGAGAAGATCGAGGTGAGCCTGGTTCCCTCCCACTGCCCGGATAAGACTGCTATGCGATCCCTGCAAGCCACTTCCTCTTCACGGGAACGAATAGCCTGGCTGTGATCATCTTCCTCATACGGGCGATGAATGATTGAAGTATAACTCGCGGTTATGGCATTACGCTCCGATTCATAGTGCAAGTCCATTCCGGCGCCAGACACACCTAGGAACAGCCGGCCCTCTACCCGCTCTTCGTGCTGCGCTACCCATCGGAAGGATGAGGGCAATCTATCTACCTCCAACTCCAGATATACGACCGGTACTGTACTGAACTCGTCATCTCGCGGCCGGAAGGGAATTCGCGCGGTCAGCTTGATGTGAATGCCAGTCTCTGGATCTATCCCACCCAGAGTCATCGTTGTCGCGGTCATCTCTTGATCGACGAACTCGAAGGAATCCCCTTCCTTACTCAGCGGCAAGGTGAGCACTCTGCTTCCAATCTGAACGCCTGCATGAAGTTCAATAGGAATGCCGGGATGCTGTCCATGTCGAACCAAGTATGTCTGGCGGTTAGCGGGGTCCCAAGCTATTCCTATTCGAGAACCTAGTACGGTTAGTGAATCTCCCATTAGTTGCACGATCTGTTTTCCTCCTGATAGTTCCTATATTTATAATTACATTATAGAACTGCTAGGTTAGGTCTCATGATAGATAGTATTTGGATTTTGTATGGCATTCTTTTGGACATCTCTCAGCTAATACAAGGAAGAAGACAGACCCGCAAGAGGCCTGTCCTCTCCGTTATGCCCGTATTTCTTATCTTCCAGTGACTAGCATATCGTCGAACTTCGCATTCGTGAAGCTTGCATAGTAGCCAGCATTGCCCGTGAGATATTCCGTATCCGTTGCGGTTAGCTTAGGGGCTGCTCCGCCATTCACGTAGAAGTCCAGCTTGCCGTCACTCCCGAAGACGCCCTTTAATTGGTATACGGTACCCAGGTTCCAAGTGAATGGCGTTTCCTTCAGAATCTGCGTCGAGCCGCCCTTATACTTGACGATCTGAAGCATTCCGTTATCTTGCTTGTAACGCATAACATAATAATCATTATTGTTCACATACTTGCCGACGATGCCCACATTGCGATAGGCAGACGTACCCCATGCAGATACCTTAACAGGAGCATATACGATGTAATTGCTGCCGCTGTAGCTGGAGATAAGGGTAGCCACGCCTGATGCAGCAGGAAGCTGAACCACGTCATCCTGCTGGGTCGTACTCCCGCTCCATGTCGGCTCAGTACTCAGAATAGACCAAGCTCCTGTAGCCGTCCATCCTGTGTAATTAGCATCCTCGAAGTTATCACGGAACAGCACTTGCTTGAATAATCCCATATCATCTGCGAGACTCCGGAAGAAGGAATAGTAGATCTCATCCTGCGCCGTATCATAATAGAAATTCCCATTGCTTATGTTCCAATAGCCATTCTCCGCCTTGCCGAGCACATCGCTGAATCCGACCTTCATGCGATTCTCAATGTCCGTTCTCTGTGTGCTAGAGCTTGTCCCACTCCAATCGCCCATGAAGTCAATCAGATATCGATTACCGATGCTATGATTCAATCCATGCAGGACATATCCAAGCGAATCTCTCACCCCATAGGCATCCGTTGTAGCGAACTCCTTCGCCCTGCCCAGCACGCCGACCTGATCGCCTTCCGTTGCAAGCTCTGTATACGTGAACTTACCAGTGGTGTCATAGTAGAACCTGAACGGATCCGCATAGAAGTCCGTAAGCTTCTTCCCCCTGAAGAATGGCTTGCCAGCTGTGTCATTATTATCAATGTTGTTGACATACCCGTTCACTGTCGCATTCGCGGTAAGGTTAAATGAATCGTACACGTCAGTCAAGCCTGCCGCGGACAGCTCTGTCTTGAAGGAGGCATGGTCGTAGCTGTTCAGGAACGAGCCCACGTTACTCACTCCGACAATATAGGCCCCTGCAAGGAATGAGCCAAGAACAGCCTCTGTCCAATTCGGATTGCCTTGGGGCCAGCAATTCGGATCTCCATCCATCGTGATTCGAGAAGCATCTGTCCGGAGAACTCCCGAAGCATTGTAGTCCGCTGTCACATAGGCCCCTGCCGCAAGGGCAGCCTTCGCCATCAGCAACATACGGCTCTGCTCGGCGGTTGTGAAGGCAGCCTTGAGGTCAGGCGTGTGCCAGATCAGGGCTAGTGTGATGAGATAATACTGCTGCTGTCTCATATCAATTCCCCCGTGCATATCCGGCATATGCGCCGTACTATTAAGCGTCTGCTTCACCCAGTAGACTAATCGATCCTTATAGCTGGTCGTCGTATCTCCAGCTATATAATTTCTTGCCAGTGTGAATAGGGATTGTGCACGCTTAAGTTCGCCAGCGCTTCCACCGTTCGTATTCACGAAGAAGTTCGTGAAGGAATTACTCGCGTAGCTGTACGCTTCTGTCAGTACGGTGCTGCTGGGTGCTGGGAGGCTTGAACCATAGGCGTAGACATCCTTAGCAGGAACCAAGCTAGGCAGCAGTAACGATACACTTAGAACGGCCGTTGCTGCTGACTTTTTCCATGACCATTTGGGCTGAGTCCTTTTGTTCATTCTCATAACACACCTCTTTTTCTAATTTTTGTTAGCGCTTACATATCTGTATAACAGAAGAAGCTCTCTTCTCCACATCACTCCTCTCCAGCCAGCCATATACCGGGGAGCAGCCTCTGCTCCTCCCCAGCTACTGTATTGGCTAATGCAGCTTCTCAAGCAGATTCCAGATCGCTTGTGCACTCTCTGCTCGGGTACAGGTATCCTACGGATAGAATTGCTGATTGGTACGGCCGCTCATTAGTCCCAGAGCAACAGCACTGGCAAGCTGTTCCTTCGCCCAGCTGCTGATATCCGCTTCATCTGCGAAGTCTACTCCTTGTGCTACACTTACCTTGCTATTCTTCTGCTCATAGGCTCTAAGCAGAATGACAGCCATCTGCTCCCTTGTCATGACGTCATTCGGACGGAACTCATGCTCAGTGACCCCGCTAATAATGCCTGCTTGGTAAGCCGCAGCAACAGAGCCTGCATACCACACTTCCTTAAGTACATCCTGGAAGTACTGCTTCGATACACTGTATAGCCTAAGGGCACGAACCAATATCGCGGTGAATTCTGCTCTCGTCACTTGCCGTTCCGGAGCGAAGGTCGTTAAGTCTGCCCCTTGAAGGACATGCTTGGCAGCAAGCTCTTCAATCGCGGATGCAGCCCAATGCTTGTCTGATACATCGCTGAAGCTTCGCTTGTATTCGAGTACCGTATAGCTGCCTGGGTGCAGCACTTCTGCTGCCAGACTACCGTCGCTCAACAGCGCAGTGTGAACATAGGCAAGGCTTCCGTCTGCGCCAACTTCATAGATGCCTTGAATTCTCTGATTCCCCTGTGTCTTAGTCTTCATTACAAGGAGCAATGGGGCTGGGAAGGAATCAAGCTCCTTAATCAACTTGCTATCCTTGACGAACTTAACTTGAATGTCATATTGGGCAGTCACCTGCTTAACATTCACCTGGACCTGCTTCTTAAGCTTCTTCTCAGCTTGCTGAATAGACACTACAAGCTCTGCACCTTCTCTATCCTCTTCGCTGATTGAGGCTGCGAGCGCATCTAAGGATGGTGCTGTCAGCGTAACTTGGGATTCACCTGCTTGAATTACGAGTGAATGACTCCCTCTGTCCTTCATCCCTTCCAGAGACACCATAACCTGTCCTTGCCCTTCAGGCAGCCTGACAACAACGTTGCCATTCACACTATTCCTCCAAGCATCGGCCTGGACTCTAACCTGCAAGGGATCGGATGGAAGGGAGGGGCCAGGAACTGCTGCCCCTCCTCCTCCGCCAACAGGAGCAGAGATAATCTCTGCTCCATTCTCCCCTTCCAGTCCCGTGCGGTAGGCACTTACTGTGAAGTAGTACGTGGCACCCGCTTCAAGCCCTGTAATTTTTACTCTATCTGTGAGCGGTGCTGGCACAACTACCTCATTCGAATAGACTCCCGGCTTCTTGCCGTACTTAATGCGGTAACCTTCTGCTCCCGCTACAGCGCCGAACTTGACTGCTGCCTCAGTCTTGCTGCGACTGATGTCAATCATGGAAGGCTGATTCAGCCCGTTCAACAACTCTACCTTATAATCATCATAGCCAATTGTTGAACTAGCGGTTAATATTCCAGCTGTTCCTCTATCCAAGGTGCTTTCGGCCGCTTCCGCTCCCAGCTTGCCATCGATGTATACCTTAATGGAACTGCCGCTGAATTCGGCCTCGAGCAGATGTTCCTCTTGACCGTCCCAGCCGATTTCCTCTTGCTTCACAACCGTAATCGATCCATTCACCTTTTTGCTAATGACGGCGTAGCCCTTATTAGCAGCCTTATCTACCTTGTAACCGACCGTATAATAGTTGTTAAGACTCGTAACCCTGCCCAGTACATAAGCTTCATGGAAGTTATGAACAGGGTCCGGCAGCAAGGAGATTCTAGCGGATATTCGGTAATCCTTCCAGTTCATTCCATCAGATACCCACATCCGATCTGGATTGTTGCCAGCGGAGACGATTCTGGAGTTACCGTTATTCGCATCGAACTTGTAACTGCCCGTAGACTTGAACCAGTCACTTGTCAGCTCTCCATCTGTGAAGTCATCCTGGAACAGCAGACCGCTGTTCGCTGTTCCTGCCACTTCATTCGAATTGGCCGAGATGCCCGTCGCATTCTGCCCGGCAACGACGAAGTAATACGGAGTCTGGGATGAATTGACCTTAACTATATGGCCGCTCTGAGTTACCCCTTCAATAACATTGGAGTAGCTGCCAGGCTTGCTTCCATAACGAATGATATACGATGTGTTCTTGGGATTCGTCGTGAAGTTCACGATGAGGTTGCTTCCGCTAGCAATCACTTGCTTCATGACAGGTGTAGCCACATCAGGCACGACCGGAGTCATGGACAGCTCTCTCGAGTTATCACTCTCCCCTACCGCAGTCTGAGCGGATACCGCTACATAGTAGGTCGTATTATTCGTCAGACCTGTTAAGACCTTCTCTGTTCTTCCCGTTATTACGGTATTCGTATATTGTCCCGGCTGGGTGCCGTACTTCACCTTGTACAGCATCGCACCTTCCACTTCACCAAGCTTCACGGTCAACTGCTTGTCGCCAACCTGGAGAGACTTCAGCTCAGGAACATCGGGTCTTGTACTCTGAACTAGTACGCCGTCGAACGTCGTGCTTCCGCCATCATTATACAGACCGACTGAACCTTGCGGATGTGCAGCATCTGCCGCAGTCAGCTGGAGACTTCCGTTCACGTAGAGCTTCAGTTCATCCCCTGTAGCCGTTACCTTGAACCGTTGAGCTGCCCCAGAAGGAAGCGTATAGGCCTTCTCTGCGAGGACGGTTGCTGTGCCGTTCTGAACCTTAGTTACAGCAAGCTTGCTCCCGTCATACGACATCAGATAATAGTTGCGCTCATCCACTGCTCTTACGAGCAGTCCAGCTTCGGCAGATGCAGCCGGCTTCATCCATGCCATGTAGCTGATATCCTTGAAGGTCTTCTTCGTATAGATGATAGACGGTGCTGCTGCAGAACCACTCTCTGTGAGCACCTTCTCTTCCGGATCAACAGCCGTTGCCCCTGAAGCTGAGGTTAGCGGAACCTTAGTATTATAAGGAATGATAGTGCTCTTAACTGCTGACCAGTCACCGCTAGGGAGCATCCACTGATCTGCTACAGGCTTCGATGCGTCATAATTGAACGTATCATTGAAGATGGCAAGGTTGAGCAGGCCCACACTTATCATGGTATCCACGAAGTACTTGTACCCTGTTAAGTAATCCATATGAGTGCCCATCCAGGACTGTGAATAGTATCCGTTAACGACCTTAGCATAATAATCAGATACGCCTGTCTTATGCCAGCCATCAATCTCACTCGCCCGAGCCTGATTGTCTGGTGAACTCCAGAAGCCGTAATAATGGAGCAGAATACGATTCAGGAGGGAAGGGTCGATTCCAAGTACGACGTAGCCTGCGCTCTGTCTACTGCCAGCTTGGTCAGTCGTGTTGAACTCCTGAGCCATCCCCTTCTGCCCCATATAATCTCCGTCTTGAGCGATGAGTGACCACATGTACTTCTGCGTCTCGTAGTACATCTCCATCGGGTTAGCGAGGAACTCATCCAACGTTACCCCCTTGAAGGACCACTTGCTGCTGTGCACAATATTCTCCATCATCTCAGCCTTAGCTGCCAGGCTGCCATAGGTCAAGGTAGACTTGTAAGACTTCAGAATGGACGTAAGCCCTTGAGCCTCCAGCTCTTGATTGAAGGTGTCGAAGTCATACTGCTGCAGGATTGACTTGACATTCTCCAGTCCAAGCACGAACGAAGAAGCGTAGAAGATCGTCATATTCGGCTCGGAGAAGTTGCTGTTCCCCCCGTTCCACACGTTCGTATCGCCATTAACCCCAATGCGCTGTGCACTGCGTGGGTTATCCTTATCATCGAAGTCGCTTAAGGTATAAGCCGTACTAATTAGCCCCGCCTTGAAAAGTGTAATCAGCTTAGACTGCTCAGCAGCTGTGAATTGCTCCATAATGGGCCTATCATTCCATAGCAGAGCAATGGCATAGAGCAGCGGTGACTGCTGTCTGGAATCGAGTCCACCCATCAGATTAGGCATGTTCACTTCATTCGAGAGCATCTTCTTCACCGTAGTTACATAGTGGCTTATATAGGCAGCATCTCGGTCACCCGACGCGATAGCCATCGCTAACGTCGCAACAGCACCTGCCGCCATCGTCTCTGAGCCCGATCCGCTAGCTGCTAATAGATTGCCGAATACAACACTGCTTGAATCAAGCAATGCCTCCTTCGTATAATGCTCGCTTGGCGGTGCATATGGATAGACGGCTGACTTGCTGGCAATGGCAGATGTCTCTAAGACTGCGGCCACATTCCCAGACAGGTCCTTCAAGGCATCAGAAGCCACGCGGAACGTATTCGCAGCACCTTGCAGCGGCTCCTTCAAGGTAATCGTCAATGTACTTCCGCTGACTTTGACTTGATCCTCGGCATGGAGGGCTTCATAGGTCACTCCGCCGTTCTGAGAGCGCTCAACTGCTGCCTTTAACTGCGAATCGGATAGTCCATTAACGACAACATTCTCGTCGAATACGATGACTACTTTTTTGTTGAAGTTAATCGTGTATGCACTCTGTATCGCCGGTGGTGTTGTATCTACTGTTACCGGCTGCGAGGTCCACTCCTCTGACGTTACATTTCCTGCGGTGTCCATCACTGCTCCGGCGGCAACCTTCAGACGGCTCCCTGAGGCCAGGCTGTTGGACTTTGCAACGACAAGCTCTCCTCCAATTATGGATACAGTATCTGCACTCTCCAGAGGAGCGTAGGCCGATCCGTCTGCTGCATAGGTTACAGCTTGCTTAAGGGCATCCAAGGTAGGAAGAGCATTCAGCAGAGGCTCGTTCGCCCGAATTGTCATCACCTTATTGGAAGCATCTACATCTGAATTCGTCTCCAACACTGGAGGCGTGACGTCATAGTTCAATCTCTCAGAAGTCCATTCCGTGCCTTGAACATTACCCAGGTTATCCTTCAGCAAGCCTCCATCCAGCTTCAGCACCGCAGCAGCAGCCGTTAACCGATTGGCAAGTCTGATCAGCAGTCGATTGCCCGCGAGCTGCACTCCATCTCCTGAAGCTAATGCGCTCCAGCCCGTTCCGTCTCTATCGAGACGAATGCCTTGCTTCAGAGTATCCGAGGAAGCCGTATGGTTCACGATCGCTTCATTGAAGGTAATGGCAATCTCGCGATTCTGACTGTTCACGTCCACGCTCTCTACTTGAGGCGGAGCAGAATCATAATGCAAGACGAGCTGTGGTGCATTCGCCCCGCTCTCCTTCGAATGGATCGTTCGATTAGAAGCAGAATTCGTTCCTAGCAGCAACAGAGATACTGTCTTGTCGCCCGCAGCTTGGCTCGTTGTGAAGCTCGTAATGTCCCATTCATACCAGCCGTCTCTCCCGCCAACAGCTGTACTAGAGATTGCATTCCCCGCAGCTGGTGTCGGTAGTGGCTGGTTCCCGTAGGTAATGCCTGTCTCCGTCCAGGAATCATCTGTAACCCCGTATACCGTCATCGGGTCTGACGTCGCGCCTGCACTCGGAAGATATAGGCGTAATCTAGCGCTATTGAATGTCTTAGCATCAGCAACATCGAACTTCATATAGAACCGCCGATTATACACCGATCCGCCTTCCTTAAGATTCGCGATACTGGCGCTGCCGAAGTTCGTGCCTACATTAGCCGCTCCGCTGTCTACTCCCGCATCCGCAGCTACAATCTTGGTTCGGTTATTCTCATACTCCTGTACGGGAGGCACAGGTTCGTTCTCTACGATTATGACCGGTCTCTGATCAACTGCCGCCCGTTCACGGCTGTAGATCTGACGGTTGTTCCCAGTGGAGCTTATAAGCATAATGGAGGCTTGTCCGTCGCCTGCCTTCTGCTGCTTCACATAATCCGTAATATCTACCTCATAGTATCCCGCAGCACTTCCTAACTGGAAGCTGTTAATCATGCCGGAGTGGCTCGGCTTAGTCAACCAATTGACGGTGTTCTCCGCCCACGTATCATCATCTACCGCATATACGCCAATTGCGTCTGTCGTCGTGCTTGCGACACCGTATACCTTCAGCTTCACACTGCTGATGGTACTTGAATCCGGTAAGCTCGTTAAGTCATATCTCATCAGCACCCTTCTTGTATAGGGGTAAGCGGCGCTCGTATTGGAATCCTCCTTCAAGGCGAATTGGTTATTCGGTGGATTATTGTAATTAATAGACTGATTCGTTGCAGATCCGCTTCCTCCGTCAACATAAGCGTCTGCTGCCGGCTCCAGTCTTAGCGTTGCAGCGTGAGCGCTCTGCGGTAACGGTCCGATTGTTCCAACCACAGTTGAGACCAACACACATGCAGCAACGAGTTTAGACAGCTTTCTTTTCCAGGTTAACCATTTCATTAGTAAGCCTCCAATTCCACATTATGTAAGCGCTAACAAACGTAAGGTAAGACAAGGGAATCTGAACAATCTTAGATTCCCTTGCTTTTTTCGTTCTTATTTATTTTTTAGTGTTATACCAATCAGTAGCTTGCTTGATAAGCTCGTCTCCACCTTGCTTCTTCCAATTGCTAACATACGTATCGAAGTATTCAATCTTCTGATCACCGAGAACAATTTTAGAAGCCGTCTCTACGAACATCGTTGTAGCTGTACCGAACTCGCCAACCTCGGGAAGAGAGGACTTAATTGCAGGCATGCCTAGTGTTATAGAATTATAACCATCTTGCTTGCCAACTTCATAGGTAGCCTTAAGCAGGTTAACGGCATCTTGGCCAACTTGGATTTTCATATGCTCTTCATTCCAGCCCGCTAGGTTGAAAGCTTGAACTCTCCAGATGGAAGTCTTGTTATCCACATCAAGCTGCTTATTGTAGAAGATGGAGCCGTTATCCTTCGTATGCGTAATGCCAGGTACGCCGAAGTTGACAAATTCTTGTCCTTCTTCTGTCACAAGCCAATCGAAGAATTTAATGATCGCTTCTGGATTTTTAGCAGCGGTGGTGATACTGAAGGCTTTGTTGTAGGGAAGACGGCTGAAGCCAGCTTGCTCTACGCCAGGAGCTTTCGGTGTTGGAATAACGGCCACTTGAGCACCAGCACCAGGCAATGATTTGTTCAGACGATCTTGCCAGTCTACGATAAGGTCAGGTGCATGGGTCCATACTGCTACTTGACCGCTCTGAATCTTCTGTTCCCAAGTGTTACGTTTATTCGTCATGAATTCGCTGTCAATTAGCTTCTCGTCATACAGCTGCTTAATGAAGGTCAAGGCATCCTTCATCTTCTTGGACGTATTGCTAGGAACAACCTTACCGTCCTCCAGCTCTCCTCCGAACACGGATGTTCCGAACATGCCTACAATGCTGTCAAGCCAAGTGAAGTTCTCACGAGCGGAGTAAGGGATTAGGTTAGGATCAAGTGCCTTCAGCTTGCGAAGCAGATCCAGGAACTCGTCAGTTGTTTTGGGCGGTGTTGTATAGCCTGCTTTCTCCATCAGGTCCTTACGAACGTAGAGAACACGGTTAACGAGCGAATCACCTTTGGGAGCCTCTGGAATAGCGTAGATCTTGCCATCACGCTTCACACCGTCCCATGCCGCTTGAGGGATAACCTTCTTCAGGTTAGGACCATATTGATCAATGAGCTCATCAAGCGGAATAAGCTGCTTGTTGATATACAATTCACCATCAACCCCATAGCCTTGCACTACGTCTGGAATCTCACCTGCTGCGAACTTGATTCTTCTCTGATTATCAGCCTGTCCTTGCGGCAGGAAGATCACATTCAGATCGGTATTCGTCTTCTCAGCCAGATACTTCAGAGTAGGATCATCCATACTCTTCCCGCCTGGGACTGGCTGGCTGAAGTCATTCGTCATAATTGAGATCTTGGCAGGCTTAGCTGCATCCGCAGTAGGAGCCGGGCTCTCACCTGTCCCTGCCTCTTCCTTATTGCCTCCGTTATTACCTGATGAACACGCTACCAATGCAATCATGAAGGATAATACCACTAACAAGCTGACCCACTTTTGTGCTGCTTTCATCTCTTTTTTCCTCCTCAAGGTTGGTGTGAAGCAACAGTACCCCTTCTAACTTAATGCTTACATTATATATGAAGATCCTGGTACGGATCGACATACCATTCTTAGATGAGATCATGACCTACTTAGACTAGGTCATCTCTATTCCTTGACCGAACCAAGCGTAGCACCCTTAACGAAATGTTTCTGGAAGAACGGATACAAAATGACAATAGGCAAGGTTGCAAGCACAATAGTAGCCATCTCAAGCGCCTTAGGAACCATAGACAAGCTCGATTCCGCTGATGCACCCGCTGCAATATCTGACATGGAGCCTTGCATTAAGAAGTAGAGATACATCTGCAGCGTCTGCAAGCTTCGGTCATTAATATACAAGAGCGGGGTCATATAACTGTTCCAGTGACCTACCGCATAGAACAGCAGCAAGGTGAACAAGATGGGCTTGGACAGCGGGACTACGATAGAGAGCACAATTCGGTAATCGTTCATTCCATCGACCTTGGCTGCCTCGAATAGCTCTTCAGGCAAGCTTCGGAAGAAGGTAATACACAGAATCATATTAAATGCACTGATGGCACCGGGTATAACTAGAGCCCAGAGCGTATTAAGCATATCCAGCTCCTTCACCATCATGTACACAGGAATCATAGGCGCTTGGAAAATCATCGTGAAGATGACGAATAGAAGGAGCGGCTTCCGGCCCCGAAGATGAAGCTTAGACAGGGGGTAAGAAGCAAACACGGTTAGACACATATTGATGAAGGTTCCAATAAGAACAACTTGAATAGTCATCCAGCCAGCCTTCCAGAATGCGTCTGTATTCGCTACCAGCTTGAAGTGCTCCAAGGTTGGCTCAACCGGCCATAGAAATACTTTGTTATGAGTGATAGCTGCTGGTGAGCTGAGAGAGCCGGACACGACATGAAGAATAGGGACAAGAGCAGCAATTCCAAGTAAGGTTAGCAGAATAAGATTGAATACATCGAATGCCCGTTCTCCCTTTGTTTGCTTAATATACATACCTTCACTTCTCCTCGATTATAATATGCCGCAAGGACAGCTGATCCCGACTAATATAATCCCTCACCGGTAAGAGCCTTGCTTAATCGGTTCGCGCTTACGAGCAGGACGAATCCAATGACTGACTTGAATAACCCAATTGCTGTTGTAATACTGAATTGTCCATTAATAATACCTGCGCGATAAGAATACGTATCAAGAACTTCACCGATCTCAAGTGTCATTGGGCTTAGGAAGATGTAGATCTGCTCGAATCCAACATCAAGCACGTTGCCTATCTTGAGCAATAGAAGAATTACGATAGCTGGCAGCAGGCCCGGGAAGGTAATATGCATGAATTGTCTCCATCGATTGGCCCCATCCATCTTGGCTGCTTCGTACAGGGAAGGACTAATTCCAGATAAGGCAGCTAGGAATATGATGGCACTCCAGCCCATTTCCTTCCACACCCCTGCTCCTACTATTACCGTTCTGAAGTATTCTGTAGAATCAAGGAAGTTAACAACCGGCTCTCCTAAGCTTCCCAGTAGAGTATTAACAAGTCCTGATTGGGTAGAGAACATCATGTAAGCCAGGCCATAGACCAGCGTCCAGGATAAGAAGTGCGGCAAGTAGATAACCGTTTGGATGGACCGCTTGAACGCTACGTTGCGCAACTCGTTAAGCAAGCATGCCAGAATAATAGGGGCTGGGAAAGCGAATACAATCTGATAGAAGCTAATGACGAGCGTATTCTTTATAATCGTGACATATTGCGGATTAGAGAACAGCACCTCGAACCACTGGAGCCCTACCCACTTGCTGCCGGTGAATCCTGTGAAAATATTATAATCCTGAAAGGCAATCACACTTCCAAGCAGCGGGAAATATTTGAATACGAGAAAGAAGATAATCATCGGTGTAAGCATGACGTATAGGGCGTGATTCTTCATGACGTATTTCCAGAACGATTCTTTCTTAATTGGCTTACTCGCTGTATTCTGTATTGCGATTGTCCCTGGGACCGCTTGCTCACTTCTCATCTAGCTCCACTCCTTCTCTGTTCTATTTATATTATATAGGGTGGAAGTCATAGTTCGAATAGAGGATGTTTTGTTGTTACTATGAGGATATTTGGGAGTTATATCTGAATATGATTCATCAAAAAGAGCCTCCGCATGGGTTCCGCATGGGAAGGCTCTATTCCTACCAATCTAACCGTCTAGGCGTCCATTCTTCGCTTGTAATCATTAGGCGTCATGCCGTAATGCTTCTTGAACAGCTGGGAGAAGTACGCAACATCTTCATAGCCGACTGCGCCTGCAATCTCGTAGATGCGATCCTTCGTCTGCAGCAGCATGTCGCGGGCCTTGCGCATCCGTTCACCTACAATATAGGACCAGATAGTCATCTCGGTCTCCTGCTTGAACAGCGTACACATATAGGACTTGTTCATAGCCACTTGGTCGGCAAGATCCTGCAGGTTGATGGATTCGCAATAGTGCTCTGCGATATAGCGCTTAATCTGCCCTATGGCCTTAATGGTCGGCTGATCTCTGGCGCCTCTCATCGTATCCATGAGCCGGTATGCGCCTTCCTCCAGTCTTCGAACGGCACATAAGCGGAAGTAGCTTCGCAGCCTGGATACAGGCAGTGTAGCCTCACCCAGCCCCAGGTCCTTCCCTTCATCCAGTTCTAATGTGAACTGCTCGGTCGTAAGCTCTTCAATAATCGATCGAAGCCACAGATTAGACAGTGCGTTCAGACGATAATATTCCCCCTCCACCCAATGCTCCAGCATATCGAGCGTATCTACAATGAGCAGCGGGAGGGTAGCAGCGTTCAGGGTGCGAATCTGATCCAGCCATCTATTCATCATATCGTGATGATGCGGAAGCTTGCGAAGGATGAGATCAGCTGCCATCCGATTGCGTTCCTGCGTTAGGCTGCTCTGCGCCCTCATTAGCGCATCATACAGCAGATCCTCGTCGATCGGCTTCAGAATATAATCTATGGCATTCAGTTGAATACTCTGCTTCGCGTACTGGAAGTCATCGTAGCTCGACACAACCATGCACTTCATCCATGGATAGCGATCGTTAATCTCGCGTATTAACTGGAGTCCATCCATGATTGGCATACGAATATCCGTAATACATAGATCTGCATAATTCTCCTCCAGCCAAGCAAGCGCGCTGAGCCCATTCTCTTCCTGGCCTGCGACAATAATCGTATCCGCACACTCCTCTACGGCAACACTCACACTCTCTCGGATGACGGGAGCATCATCTACAATTAATACACGTATCATTAGGCGTAGTCCTCCATTCCTGATTCCTGAACAGCGCGATACGGGAATAACAAGGATATTCTAGCTCCTCCATAATGTGATCTGGCCACTTGCAGCTCTGCCAACCCTTCGCCGTAGAAGGTTATAAGCCGGTAACAGACGTTCAGCACCCCAATATTGGATAGTTGACTGAAGTGCTCGGGCCTCAGTTGATGAAGCGCCATCTGCAGATCTCTCAGCTTCTCCTCTGTGAAGCCTGTTCCATTATCTTCAATGTCTATGCGAATTGCTCCTTCTTCGGTTCGATAAGCGTGAACGTAGACGATTAATCCCTTACCCATCACTTCATACCCGTGCTTAATGCAATTCTCGACGAAGGGCTGCACGATTGCCTTCAAGCATTGTGCTCCATGAATGGATGAATCCGTATTAATCTTGAACTCAATAGCATCCCGATAGACACTCTCAAGTACTCGGATGTAGTCTGACAGATGCTTCATCTCTTGCTGAATGGTAACGACGGCATCCTGATAGTTGGACGTATACCGCAGCATATTGGAGAGAGCTACCGTCGTTCGCCTAATCTCCTTATGCCCTGCCAGATGAGCCATTGAATTAATGGATTCAAGCGCATTGTAGAAAAAATGAGAGTGAATCTGTGACTGCAGCGCAGATAGTATAGCTCGTTGCTGCACCAGCTTCGTCTCAGCAAGCTGGGTGACAGAGCTATCGATTCGATCGAGCAGCAGATTGTACGCTGCTCCTAGCTCAGCTACTTCATCAGTTCCTTGTACATTCAAGCGAATGTCGAAGTTGCCCATCCTCGTCTGCTTAATTGTACGGCGCAGCTCCTTAAGCCGCTTAGTAATCGATCTTGCTACCAGCATAACCAGTATGATCGCGATAAGCACTCCTGCTGCGGTCATAATAATCGTCCAGTTCCGAATATCTGTAATACTCTTCGCTAGATCACTGTACGGAATAATGACCAGCAGCTTCCATCCAATCCTAGGAAGGGACTGATAGACCATCATCTCCTTCGTTGCTTCGAGATAACTCGAGCCGTTAGGATCAGGATACATATGCTCTGCAAGCGATTCATTAATTGTAGTCGTAATCAGTTCGGTGTGCGGTGAGGAGACAATCTTCCCATTCTCATCAACGAGCATCGCATAGCCGTTGCTGCCTAAGTTAATCTCATCTAGTATCTCTCGCATGGCGAGCAGGGACAAGTCCATAACGATATAGAACTCTTGTCCGTCGTAATTAAGCTTATGATAATACCTAAGTACCGGCACGCGAATGGACTGCGAATACTTGTCCGTGTAGCTGTCTGAGAACAGAATGAGCCGTTCCGTTGTAGACTCCAGTGGCTGGTTAACAATCGTAGGATCACTCAACATTGAATACTTCGTATTCAAGTAGATATTGGGATTCTTATCACTGCGGTAGATACTCTCATTGCCGTTCGCGTTATACAGCATAATGGACAGCAGCTCAGGATGATAGGTGACGAAGGGCTCAATGAACCTTGTCGCTATTGATTGGTAGATAGTAACAGTCTCATACTTGTTCCGGGCATTGGCCCATTGCCGAAGCTCTTGAGAGCTGACTAATGTCTGGAAGAAGTGCTGGCTGTCATTCATGTACCGGCCAAGATTAAGATTGGCCTGCTTAAGAATCTGTCTGCTGAATCGTTCCACATCATGGTCTATCGCCTTCGAGCTCTTGACGAAGCTGAAGCTCCCGATTGCGGTGACGACAAGGATAATAATAGATGTAATCATGAGCATTAGCTTCCATTGCAATGAGCTTCTAATGGTGTTAAGCATCGCATGTCCCCTATTCCACTATGCATTCAGTCTATTCTATCATCTCAATTGAGAGTAGAGTACTTCAGCAGGCAACATTATTCTACTTATTATAGAGGCTTGTCCTGCGACGGGATACAGGATTATATTTCGATATCGCTGGGACAATATTTGGACGGGACCATACACGCACTGTAGCAAAAAGGGATAGACCTCCGGGCATGACCCGAGATCTATCCCTTATTCTATACAAATCAACTACCATACGTCATGCCTTATCTCCAGGCTCCACGCCCTAATCGAACGTCAAGCTGCCACTCCGCCGTCTGTCTTGGAGACAGATGAAGCAGTTGATCTCTTCCGTAAGCGTCATCGAGCTTGTCATAGAATCCGTTACATGGCTCCAGCGCACATACCGCCTCTTCCATAACCTC
Organism: Paenibacillus sp. GCM10023252; assembly: GCF_042653305.1. Lineage (NCBI taxonomy): Bacteria > Bacillati > Bacillota > Bacilli > Caryophanales > Paenibacillaceae > Paenibacillus > Paenibacillus sp. GCM10023252. The sequence continues at coordinate 480,444 of NZ_JBHSHW010000009.1, read as the reverse complement.
GCCTTCATTAATCCAGGCTCCTAAGTACGGCAGCTGCTCCGGCAGCCATTCGAGTATGAGGTATTCCTTGCTGTCTTGCTCGTACAATCCGGTAACGCCTTGCTCGACCTTGCCATCTACGTAGAACTTCCTCGAGTCCTTACTCTCTGCAGAGCCAATTCGACTAAGACCGCCCCGCAATTGTCCATCCCCATCCGGCCAAGCATACTTCTTGCCTGCCGTAAGATGCTTGCCTCCATCGACACAGAGCAGCTCGGTCACTTCATCCGGCATAATCATCTCCGTATGCTCGGTAGCTCGGAAGAGCGGATGGGCGCACCAGAATAGGGATAAGGGTTCATCACTTAGGTTAGTCAAGCGGTAAGCCATCCTGAACGTGTCATCATCGACATAAGACAGCGTTCGACTGAAGGAATAAGGCAGCGCTCGACCTTCTACCTCGCAGGTGACGGCTTCACCCTCTACCCTTGCAGACCAAGGAATGGACCACAGCTCCCCGTGATCGGGCAGAGCTCTGCCATGGAACGGCCCTTGGGCTGGATAGTCACAGGCAACTATGGTTGGACAACATTCATCCCAGCCGCTTAAGTCTGCCTGCCCGTAGTCGGATCCGTAGTCCACTGTGCGCAGCCCCCTGCTGCCAGCGCCGATTAACCACTCCTTGCTAGTCGGCTTATAGAGCATAGAGACGATCTTGGCTCCGAGCTCAGGAATGACCGTGACGCTCATCACGCTGGATTCCAATGTGATCGCCTTGAATCCAGCATAGGACGTATTCTCTATCCGATAAGTCATCGTTCACCGCTCCCGAATAGTTGATGAAGAGCTCGCTCGGCCTGCTTCCACTGGGAACCAGGCGTAACTGGCAGCTGATCTTCATGAGGCTGGGAGGTGACCCAATCTGCCCGCTCCTGCCATAGCTGCTGCCACAGCCCCTCAATCATCTCGTAAGTCATCATACTTCGTGCTGGCTTATCTTGGCCCAATGGGACTCTCTCTACCTCTTGGATGAGCTGGCGGAGGCAGGCTTGCATAATATGCTCTCCAAGCTCAGCGCTTGCTTCACGGGCATTGTCCCCAATGGCAAGAGCTCCTCCAGCTTCATCTATGTCATGCAGATGATCTCTTGCCAAGTCAACCAGCTCTGGACGCAGATACATGAGCTGCGAGATCTCATACTTGCCTGCATGATCTCCCTCATACTGCCCGGTTACCAATTCAGGATCGCTGGCTACATAGACAGGAACGGACGACAACCGCGTGAAGGCTGCTGCTGCCCGCCTCAGATCGAATTGATTGCCTCCGCTATGTCCCGAGATGACGAAGATCGCCTTGAACCCTGCATGAACGAGAGCCCTTAATTGGTAGAGGAAGAAGTGCAGGTACACATGCGGCGGCATTCCCGTCATATGCGGATTATGCTCGCCAACTGTGTCCTCCAGCCATCTGGCATGATAGCCGGATTCATGGATGTGATACCCCATCGTCGGCGCTACGATCCCGCCAGCCTGCCGAGCAGCCTGCTCACACAGCCACTCCGCCTTGATGGTGTCAAGTCCTAGTGCTGCTATCTGGCCATGCGGCTCGCATAATCCAAGGGGAAGGTAGGCGACCGGACATTCGGCCAAGCGCTGCTTGAACTCCCAGGGCAGCAGCTCTGCCCACCACACCTTGCCCCCGCTACCAGAACTTCGTGTCATAGAAGTTCCTCACCCAGCGATGATAGCGGAAGATCTCCTCGAAGATGTCATCCGGCAGAGGCTCCTTCGCCAGTGCAGCAATATTCTGGTCAGCGTAAGCCGGCACATGCATGGACACGAGCGCCGTCGTGACGCCAGGATGCTTCAATACGAACTTGATGGCCAGCTCAGCAAAGTTATCGGCATATTGCGGAATGAACTTACGGAGCTTATCAATACGCTCGATATACATGCTGCGAGGTACATAATCGAAGTAGGACTTGCGATAGTCACCCTCCTCGAACGTCGTCTCCTCCGTTAAGAATCCGCTTAAGCCGCCTTCATCCATAACACAACGCGCGATGAACGCGACGTTGTTCTCTTCACAGGCCGGGATGAGACAATCCAGCGGAAGGGGATCGAATATATTGAACACCGTCTGAATGGAGTCAATCTGTCCGCTGTTCACTAGCGAGAGAGCAATATCATGCCGCTGGTCTGGGAGAGATACGCCGATATAGCGAATCTTGCCTTCCTCCTTCAGCCTGAGCAGCTCCTCGAGCCAATAGTCCTGCTTGCTCCACTGCGGCCAGTACTGGTGAAGCTGCATTAAGTCGATCGTGTCTACGCCCAGCTCTCTAAGCGAGATCTCGGTGCTCTTGCGCAGCCAGCCTGCTGGGTAAGCGCTCTCGACCGGAATGGGTGTACCCCAGCCTACGCTGCCCTCACCTAGCGACTGAACCTTGGAAGCAAGGAATGGCTTTACCCCGCTCCATTGCTTCAGAGCCTTGCCCACCAATCGCTCTGACTCTCCGTACGCACGAGCTGTATCAATGAACGTAATGCCTTGGTCTAAGCTGTGCAGCAGAGAGCTGACCAATTCCTCTTCCGTATACGTCCCAAGTGTTCCTCCAAGACCCATCGCTCCGAATCCGAGCCGAGTCACCTGCTCGCTGCCTCCTGCGAATATAGCCGTTCTCACCTAATCCTCAACTCCCTGTATTATTGTCGTGAGCAGCGCCTTCAGCTTCACCGATGGGTCGGCCAGAGCCGCAGGCTCCAGCACCGCTTGACGCTCGATGAGCATCTCAGCCAGTCGAATATCCTTAGACAAGCTGGCGCTTCCTATCCCGCTCACCGCTTCAAGTACGCCGGAATCATTCAGATGCAGATAGATCTGCTCCCCGCCCTGCTGCTCCCTCGTAACCGTCGTTCCTCCTATGCCGATCAAGCCTGCTACCTGAAGCGTCACGTCATATTGGTCTGACCAGAACCATGGGACGGCCTTATACCGCTCCTCAGCTCCAGCCATATTCCGTGCAGCAACGATACCTTGATCCTGAGCATTCCTCCAAGCCTCCAACCGAATACGCTTATGTCCATACAGCGCATGAGGGAATGAGCAGCAATCGCCCGCTGCGTATATATCCGGATCGCTCGTCTGCAGCAGATCATTAACGGCTATCCCATTGTCCAAGAGAAGCCCAGCTTGCTGAGCAAGCGCCGTCTCGGGTACGGCTCCAATACCGGCAATGATCGTGTCGCAAGGAATAGTCGTGCCATCTGCAAGGGTGAGGAGCTGCTCTTCCCCGTCTGCCTGCAAGCTAGCTAGACCTACACCTATCTTGAAGGAGACTCCCTCGCTTCGGTGCTTCCTCTCCACCGCTTCGGCAATGGCCTCAGGCACTCCGCGCATCAGAATTCGCGGTCCTGCCTCGACAACCGTCACGTCACAGCCTCTCGCCCTAGCGCTGGCTGCTACCTCGAGTCCGATGAATCCGCCCCCGATGACTACAATGTGCTTGCCCGGAAGTAAGCTCGCCCGTATGGCCTGCGCATCCTCGAAGGAGCGGAGATGAAGCACACGGCTTGTATCCGAACCAGGGATGACGAGCTTGCGGGGGCTTGCACCTGTCGTCAGCAGCAGCTTCTCGTAGGGAACAGGTGAACCGTCACTTAGGGTAATGTGATGGCTCACACGGTTAATCTCTGTCACTTGCACGCTGACAAGCAGGTCAATGGCAAGCTCTGCGAGCCTGTGATTATCGAGAATATAAGCCGGCTGGGGCTCTTCAGACTCTGTTAATACCGCCTTGGAGAGAGGAGGCCGCTCATACGGTCTCCTTGCTTCCCCGCCAATCAGCGTAATCTTACCTGTGTATCCGCACTCACGAAGCTCTATGGCCGCTCTTGCTCCAGCCTCTCCTGCTCCTACTATAACCATTCCTGCATCTGTCACGATGTGTTCTCTCCTTAGTCAATCTTCACATAGACCTTGCCGGATTCCACCTGTACGGGATAAGTCTTGAGCGCGTCGCATGCCGGAGTCTTCTTCGCTGCACCAGTCGTATAGTCGAAGCGCCCGTTGTGCTTCGGACATTCGATGGTGCTCCCCATCACTAGGCCATCTGCCAGATGAACCTTCTCGTGCGTGCAGAAGCCTTCGGTGGCGTAGAATTGGTTCTTGTCTGAGCGATACACAGCTAGTGATACAGGGCCGTGATCGAACCGTATGACATCCTCCTCGTCAATCTCGTCAACCTCGCATACTTCAATCCACTCTTGCGGCATAGTGCAGTTCTCCCTTCGATATCGTGCTTGGATCCCAATAAGGCTGTGCGGTAGGCGGCAATGCTCGATGGATCGTATAGGTCGGGTCCTTGCGCTGCTTCCACAAGGCAGTCACCACATCCTTGAAGGCTGACCACAAGCTAGGGCTCGGAGCGGGAGTATCCCCTCTCATCTCGGCATGCAGCTGCGGCAGCGCATGATAGGGAACCATCGGGAACATATGATGTTCAATATGGTAGTTCATATTCCAGTACAGGAACCGGAAGACGGGATTCATATAGATCGTCCGTGTATTCAGGCGATGATCAAGCACGTCTTCTCTTAGCCCAAGATGCTGCGTAAGCCCGAACACAAGGACGAGAATGGCGCCGTAGAAGGAAGGCAGGATCACGAACATCGCCGGCAGGATGCTTCCTGTATAGATGCAAGCCCCAATGACCGCTATGAAAATAAGTACATAAACCCGTGACTCCCAGAACGTCTTGCGATACTCCGTAGCCGGAATATATTCCTTCTCCGTCTTGTCCATGATTCCGAAGCAATGCAGGAACATCCGCTTCACATCCCGCGGACCCGCATACAGGTGCATAATCTCCATAAGTATAATTCGCCAGACTGGCGGTCTTGGCTGGGCAATCTCGGGGTCGCGACCGACAATATACGTATCCGTATGATGCCTTGCATGACTCCACCTCCAAGGCGTTGCTGGCCGGAGTACTAGGAAGGAGGCAAATTGATAGATGACCTCGTTCATCCAAGGCGTCTTGAACGCTGTACCGTGTCCGCATTCATGCCATCTCGAATCGCCGGGCGAAGAGTAGAGAATACCGTATACGAGGAAGGCTGGCACCGCCCACCAGGTTCCCCATGAGTAGTAGGCAACAATGCCTGCGCCGATTAGCAGGCTGAGCCATATGATCGTATCCCTAATAGCTGGACCATTGCTTCGCTTCATTAATTCCTTCATTCGCTTGCGTGGAATGGGCGATGCATACCACTCTGCGGATGCCAGTCCCCGCTCAACTGCAAGCTTGCTCTCTGGCCCTGTGAGACTATAATCCCTCTTGAGTTGAGAGACGCTCATGATGAATCTCCTCCATTAATCTGACTTTTGTCATATAATGATCTCATTATAAGCGCTTACGAAGAAGAAGTATTTGGTTCACATTGTGAAAGATGTATCCAATCTCACACTTCTGAAGCACGCTTCCGATAAGCGGAAGGCGTCACTCCAGTATGTCTCTTGAAGGTGTCGATGAAGTGGCTTGCTTGATTGAATCCGCATGCCAGATGAATCTCTGTAATAAGCATCGTCGTCGACTTCAGCAGCTCCTGTGCCTTCTTCACTCTCATTCCATTCACATAAGCCGTGAAGTTCTGACCGGTCATCGCCTTGAACACGCTGCTGAAGTATGCCGGAGCCATGAAGGCCTTCTCCGCCACGTCCGCCAGATGCAGTTCTTCCGTGAAGTGATTGTCGATGTACTCGATCGCTTGCAGGAGCGCTTGCTTCTTCCTCTTGAAGCGGCCGTGCTCCTCCCTGCCCTCCCATGCCGCATTGAACTCCCTGCCAGCAATAATAAGCAGCTTCAGCATCTCTGCCCGCACGGCAAGCTGATACATGGGCCGCTGCTCCTCGATCTCTATTCTCATATGGTCAATAAGCTGCTCCACTTGCCGTTGTGAATCATAATTCAGGTTCAGCTTCGGCAGGAGCTGCTCCGTAGAGTGAAGCAGGGGGTGGAAGTAAGCAAAGTCAACAATTCCGTCCAGCTGCTCAGCATACGTCAGATGCTCCTCCAAGAAGCTCGACTTGAAGTCGATCTGGGCGATAGATACGTCCTGATCCTCTACCCTTCTCAGACTATGAGACATATATGGAGGCACCGAGAAGAAGTCCCCCTTGCTTAACACGACCTGTGTATCATGAATGTCATGAATGCAAGAGCCCCCTAGCACATAACAGAATTGATAGAAATCATGGGCATGAAGGACTGTGGGCAGGGTGCCGGAATCGCGATAGGTGAGCGTGAATGGGAAGGGATCCTTCAATAAATCAATATGCTGATACAGCTTGGCAAAAGCGGGGATGGCTCTGTCTTGTGACATAGATATAGGCTCCTCCTGAAGTGAAGTGGATGGCTATGCTGCTCCTTATCGAAAGATAAAGTAATTTTTCATTAAAAAACCGCAATCTTACTTGCATCAAGCTAGCTTACACTGTATGAAAAGGAAATAGGAAAAGGGAGCTGCTTGACATGAATATACTAATCACCATGCAGAAGAGTCCGCTTCGAGATCAATTCTTCCCTGAGCACATTATGACATCTCTTCGAGCAATAGGGAATGTACGCATGAATGAATACGGAAGAACGATGACCGAGACGGAGCTTGCAGAAGAGCTGAGGGACATTGATATCTGTATGACCCACAGCTGGCTTGGATGCCCGACATTCGACGAGTATTCGCTGAGGAATGCTCACCGCCTTCGGATGATTGCTCATGTATGCGCCTCGGTTGGGCGGTTCCTAACAGATGAAGTGTATAATCGGGGAATTAAGGTCAGCAGTGCCAATAAGATCATGGCCAAGTATGTAGCAGAAGGAACGCTCGCCTATATGCTGTCAGCACTCAGACATATCCCTCAGCATGATCAGGCCATGAAGCAAGGGAATTGGATGAAGTATGACAAGGTAAGCTTATTCGGCCGAAGGATAGCCTTCGTGGGACTGGGTACGGTTGGACGATTCTTACTGGAGCTTCTGCGGCCGTGGAACATTACAGCTCGAATCTATGATCCATACATCCAGGAGGAAGATCTTCTTCATTATCCAGAAGCGGAGCTGGTACGGAGCTTGCCCGATGTCCTCTCTTGGGGCGATCTCGTCACGGTACATGCGTCGCGAACGAACGAGACCCATCACTTGCTGAATGGGCAGATGCTGAGCATGATGAAGGATGGTGCCATCCTAGTGAACACATCAAGGGGAGAGCTCATTGACGAGCAAGCCTTGACCGCCGAGCTGTCAAGCGGTCGCATAAGTGCGGTGCTTGATGTTTTCACACAAGAGCCGCTTCCCCTAGACAGCGAACTAAGGAAGCTGAAGCAAGTCATTCTCCAGCCTCATTGTGCAGGTGATACTGACTATGCAGGATATACGATGGGACTGGTAGATGAGATTCGCAGGTACATGGCGGGGGAACCGCTGCAATTGGAGATATCGCATAAGCAATTCCAGCGAATGACAGTATAACGGGGAGCGATCATTGACATGAAGCTTAGCTATACGACACTTGCTACACCGGGATACAGTTGCCGGCAATCCATTGAGGCGGCGAGAACCTATGGGTATCAAGGCATTGATCTGCGCTTGTCCAATCAGGGTGAGCTGACGGTCCGTTCCACGGATCAAGACATTCATTACATCAATCAGTTATTGAGCGAGCATGACATAGCAGCGAGCAGCCTGCTGTTGTATAACCCTGGTGTAGATCGCAGCGAGTTATCCTGGCGTGAGCTCGAGACTTATCTGCTGCGAGGGCTGGAGCTTGCTGATGCCATTCACGCACAGTCGGTGCGAATGTTCTGCAGTCTGCCCACGACTGTCGAGGCGAATTGGTACAGAGATCGTACTACGGAGCTGCTGCAACGCGTAGTAGATCAAGATAAGTCAGGCGTGGCCATCCATCTCCAGAACCATCGGAGTCATGCTACGGTTGCGAGACTCGTCAAGCTGCTAGAGATGACGAATCATCCTAGAATTGGCATGCTGCTGTCACCAGACCACTGTCTCCGCTTGGAAGAAGAGGTGTTCGACCAGCTGGACCAGCTCGAGCCTTACGTCAAGCAGCTGTATGTGGCGGATGTCATCGCATCCGGCGGGCAATTCCCCGATGTCCTTCCAGGGTATGGGGAAGTTCCCTATGAACGCATTCTGCAGCATTATGATCAAGCTCGCTTCGACGGCTGGGTCAGCTTCAAGTGGGAGAGAATGCACCATATTCATCTAGAGAGTCCGGAGGTCTCCTTACCGCACTTCATCTCTTATATGAACCGGGTGCAGCATGTCTAGCCGGTCAGCGGCGCGAAGTGCAGCGTTGCCCTGCTTCCTCATGATCCTTGTTGTATTGCTATGGTCATCTGCCGGGGTTGTTGGCAAGCATATTGGCACCAGTCTGCCTGCTCTCCAGGTGGCGGAGTGGCGGACGATCTTCGGAATCCAGTCGTTATTGCCATTCTTATGGCTGGAGAAGCGGCACGCCTCATCCTCTCCTGCGGGATGGGAGCTGCGAAGACTGCTGCCCCTCTGGATGGTTGGCCTTGCAGGCTATGGCCTCATGCAATGGCTGTTCTTCCTCTCCGCCCAGCGCACCTATGCCAGCCATCTCATTCTCATCATGGCGTTAACGCCCATCTGTACGAAGCTTCTGAGACGCCTATTGTTCCGTGAGGACATATCTGGAATGTTCTGGTCAGGAGCAGCAGTAGCGTTGGCTGGTTCTGCCCTCATCCTATGGCCGAGCAGCAGCGGGGATGCCTCTATCTGGGTCGGCGACCTGCTTGCATTAGGAGCGATGATCTCCTTCTCGTTATATACCGAGGGAATGGCTCACTATGCACGCGGCTATTCCTTGACGGCCGCGAATGTTCATGTGCTCACTGCCGGGTTGTTGTTCTTATATGTTGCAGGGGGGGTGAGCGGGGGCAGCGCATCTGCCAGCTTGTTCTCCTTGGAAGCCTGGACAATCATGCTGCCTTCCACCCACATTATCGGGTGGCTGGCCTTCCTCGGCATCGGATGTACAGCCTTCGCGTACTGGGGTTATGGCTGGGCCATTCGCCGTCTGTCTGCTTCGGTTGCCCTTCCATTCCTGTATTTGCAGCCGCTCTTCGGTGTGGCCTTATCGGCTGTATGGCTGGGTGAGGCGCTAACCTTGCGATTTGCCATGGGATCCGTCCTCATCCTGTTAGGTCTAAGAGTCAGTCAGCTGAGACCGACACGCAGGCAGCATTCACAGCTGCCGAGTCAACTGTAAGGGGACAAGCCAGGCTTGTCCCTTCCCGGCAACTATCTAATTATCGATCCGGCGTATCTCGGAACAGGGTCGCTACGAACTGGCTGAGACTCATGCCGGTTTTTTTTTTGAATATTTTGCCGAAGGCGTGAATGTCTGCATATCCGACCTCCTCAGCAATCTGACCGAAGGAATAGCCGGACTGCAAGGCCAGCTGCTTCGCCCTCTCGAGGCGTATCCAGACCAGATATTGGAGGGGTGACATGCCGAACAGCCGCTTGAATTGGGTGATTATGTAATTACGGCTCCAGCCGGTTAGCTGCTCCAGCTGCTGGTGACGGAAGCCTTCCTTCATATGCGCGTCAATATAATTGCGAACAAGAATAAGCTTAGCTGTCCCCGCCGCCTCCTTCGTCATCTCATCATCCCCCCGCTTCCGATCGGCAAGGGTAAGCAGAATGCCTAGCAGCAGGTGCTGGGCCATCTGTTGATGATACAGTCCCGGGTGGCGATAATGATGCACCAGCTCGGACAGCTTGTTCTCGAGAGGGTGATCGGAGAAGCTGCCCATTAGGTGAGGGGAGTTCGAACTGCTTCCTTCGAATCCAATGAAGTCGCGAACTGGGAATTCGGTCTCTCCGAAGTGGAAGACGACTGAGATACACACATAGGGCTTCCTCGGCAAGGTCTCTACACTATGCAGCTCGCCCGGACCATGGAAGATGAGATCCCCCCTCTTCGTCCCATAGGAGATTCCTTCAATCTGGTAGATGGCCTCTCCCTCCAGCACATATTGCAGCTGATATTGCTTAAGCACTCTTGACCGAATGGCCCATTGCTCGGGAGCATGGAACATATGAGCCAGTGTAATATAGGGCGGATAGAATATCTCTTGAAGCTCCTCCAGCGTCTCCGACGGAGCGAGCGTGTATAGCTGTCTGCTCATGAAGCTCCCTGCCTTCATCTTAATTAAGTATGGTCTTAGTATAACAGAAGGCCGGGAACACCTGAACAGAGTACAGGTAATCTATCATACGCTGTATTCGCATGGAATCTGTAATCAGGAATAATAGGATGAAGTGGTTAATCGTCAAGTTAAGTCATTGACTATTAGCCCCATACTCCAGGAGAGAGGAAGATCTATGCGATGAGCAACACCCAGCCTAATGGCAAAAAGCTTCGTGTAGCCCTAGTCGGGCTGCGCTTCGGAGGCGCATTCGCCCCCATCTATCATGCACATCCTGATGTGGAACATGTCGCGATCTGCGATACAGACGAGGAACTGCTGAATCAATACGGGGAGAAGTTCGGATTCGACGAACGGTTCCATACTCTTGATGACGTATTGCGTGCGGAGCATATTGATGCGGTGCATCTCATTACGCCAATCCCTAGACATGCGGAGCAGACCATCCGTGTATTGCAAGCAGGCAAGCACTGTGCATGCACCGTACCGATGGCTACAACCATTGAACAACTGAAGGCTATCGTCGCCGCTCAGAGGAGCAGCAACAAGAACTATATGATGATGGAGACAGCGGTCTACACCTATCAGTTCCTGCTGGCGCAGCAGATGCACGCCCAAGGCGAGTTCGGCCGCATTCAGTTCCTGCGCGGAGCCCATTATCAAGATATGGTCAATTGGCCGCCGTATTGGAAGGGACTTCCTCCGATGCACTATGCGACCCATGCCATCGCTCCCTTGCTAGCTATTGCAGGGACAAGAGCGACGAAGGTACATTGCCTCGGATCAGGTGTCATGGCAGATGAGCTCGTGCAGCAGTACGGCAATCCCTATCCGGTTGAGACCGCCATCTTCCAGCTCGAAGATGGACAGGTTAGCGCGGAAGTTACCCGGACGCTGTTCCAGACGGTCCGTCCATACATGGAGAGCTTCAATATCTATGGTGAGCAAGCAACGGTGGAATGGCATATGGAGGATGAAGCGCTAATGGTGTTCCGCAATAGAACTGCCAGCATGGGAGAGCGAGGAAGCAAGTCAGAGACAGAGAGGGTGAAGGCGCCTGCTCGGCCGGATCTGCTGCCGGATGAGCTCGCTTCGCATCTAACGGGCCAGATCGAACTCGATTCGAACAATCCGCATCAGTCCGTTCTCCAAGGCAATGGGCACCACGGCTCCCATCCGCATCTTGTTCATGAATTCGTCCGCAGTATTGTCGAGGAGCGCCAGCCATGGATTCATGCCGTTACCGCCGCTAACTGGACAGCTGCAGGCATATGCGCCCATGAATCAGCAATGAACGGCGGCAAGGAAGTCATCATTCCCAAGTTCGAATAGACATTATCCGTCGCCTCGCATCCGGTAGATGCTTCTCGTATAATCGGACGGGGCTTCTCCCATTACCTTTTTGAACACTCGGCTGAAGTAGAATGGGCTGGCATAGCCCATTGTATAACTAACTTCCGAGATGTTCATAGACGTGTTCTTGAGCAGCTCGGCCGCTTGATGAATTCGCAGCTGTTCATGATACCTGAAGATGCTTACGCCTAGCTTCTTCTTGAACAGTGTGCTCATATAGCGATAGTTCAGGTGCAGATTATCCCCCATATGCTCCGTACGAAGCTCTTCCTGACTATGCTCTTCCAAGTAGGCAATCATTCGCGACACCAACACATCCGACTTGCTCCTCGACTGATGCTCCTGTGACTGCCGATATAGATCCAGGAGCACCTCCATGGCGCCAAGGCTCATGTAGATATGACGGAATTCTTGAGAGGAGCTGTACAGCTCGTACAGTTCCCTGAGCTTGCGTATCATATATGAGCCATTCTTCACCTTCATTCGCTTGGGTAGAACGAGCTGATAGTCGTATTCCTTACGGGTGAACACCGTGTAGGTTGATTGAAGCTGTTGAAGCTGCGCACTGCCCCGATCCATGACAGGCACTTCTCTCTCCATGGCATCATAGAAGTGGAGCCATAGCGTGGAAGTGCCAGGCAGCGTGCCCTCTCCTCCGAAGTGAGGTACACCGCTCTTGAGCAAGAAGGCTTCCCCTTCCTGCAGCAGGTACTCTGTCCCGTCCTCAACCACTTGCATCTGACCTTCAATAACATAGATCAGCACATTGAACTCTGCCGTTCGGTTAGGGTGAATCCACCCCATATTCGTTAGAGTAGTCCCTACATCTCTGATGAGAGGCAGGCGGCTCGCATCCACTCGGACTTCATGCACCCGTACTCTCTCCTTGTCATCGTGTTAGTGGCAGCTCCTAGGATCCGCTTCGGGGTCCGGGTTCAGGTCTAGATCCAGATCCAAGTGCTGTTCCACTCCTTGCCCCTAATCATACACGATTGTGAAGGATAACGTGAAGAGAAGTCCGTGCGTATATGTCAGCCTCCTTGCCCCTTGACTATAACTTCAATGCTTCCTGGATTGCCTCATTCACACGCTGAACATCTGCGGATGGTAATGAAGTATCTTCAAGCTTCGCCTTGGACTTCAAGCGAAGGATGCGATACAGGCTCTCGTCGAGACGTTCCTCTGTAATCTCGTTGTTGTTCAGCGCCTCCTTAAGCGCTCGAAGCACTTCCAGCTGCTGTTCGTGCCCATGACCGATTAGAATGATGTCACTGCCTGCCCGAATGGAGCGGACAGCTGCCTCACCAATCTTGTAATGGTCGCTAATGCCGCCCATCGTCATATCATCCGTAATGATTACGCCCTTGAAGCCGAGCTTCTCTCTTAGAACGCCTGTCATGAGCTTAGAGGACATGGACGAAGGATATTGATGATCGATCTGACGGACGAGCAGATGTGCCACCATGACCACATCTGCTCCCCCATCGATCGCGGCCTTGAACGGCTTCCATTCGAAGCTCTCCAACTGTTCATAGCTCTTCCCTACGACTGGCAAGGCTAGATGGGAATCGACCGAAGTATCCCCATGTCCGGGAAAATGCTTCACCACAGGAATAACCTGCGCTGAGCTGAGACCCTTCACGGCAGACAGTCCCTGCTGCTTAACGACCGATGGAGTTGTGCCGAAGGCCCTGCTCCCAATGACCGGATTGTTCGGATTACTGTTGATATCCAGCACGGGCGCGAAGTCCATGTTGAATCCGATGGCCGACAGCTCCTTGCCTATCGCTTGGTAGATTCCGTACGTGTAGGAAGGGCGATTCACCCGTCCAATGTCTGAGGCCGGGGGAACCTTGGTGAACTCATCCGGCATTCGGTTCACGAGACCTCCCTCTTGATCGACGCTTAGCCAGAGAGGAATGGATGAGCTCTTATGATTAGCGGCCTTCAATTGATTGAGCAAGTTCACCATCTGCTGCGAGCTCTGCAGATTATTCTTGTACAGAATGAAGCCTCCCACATGTGACTTGCTCATCATGGCAGCGGTCTCTGAGTCCACCTCCGTGCCTTGGAACCCAACCAAGACCAGCTGTCCGAGCTTCTCCTCAATCGTCATTCCACGAATCTGATTCGTAATGTCTACATCCTGAGAATGCGCTGTTGATCGGGGCGGCACCGCCTCCGAAGGGGGATGAGGGGCTTCAGCAGCAGTCGGTTCAGGTGTCTCCTCAGCTGAATCTGCCCCTTCACTAGTGGGCTGCGGCTCCTCGGACGCTGATTCGCCCGCATTCGGCTCGGCTGGGAGCGATTCTCCAGACTTGTCAAGGCCGCATGCTGACAGAATGGCGCAGCATAAGGTGATGCACACTACGATGTATGCGTATCGTTGTAAGTTGCCGTTCATGCCAATAACCTTCCTCTCGTTGTCATCTCATTGGGTGCCTGGTTATGAAGCATCATAGTATCCACATTCATTAAGCATTCATTAAGCATCTGCGGCGATCTGCGGATCATATCGGCGTACAGGTAGTGCTTCTTCATGAACCTTAATGTAGGAAGAATGCCATAGAGCGAATATATAGATCGTCCATAGCTTGCGAGAGTAGTCCCCCTCACCTGCTCGGTGCAAGTGAAGCATCTCACGGGTCCGTTCCATGTCCAGCCACTCTTCCGCTCCGCTGCCTTCAATCTGCTCCAGCATCGCGTCTCCCATGCTCGTATGAATCCAGTCCCTGAGCGGAACAGGGAATCCCAGCTTCGGACGCTTCAGCACACTGTCAGGCACGATGCCTGCCATAGCTTCCCGAAGAACATGCTTCGTCGTGCCCCCCGCAATTCTGTGTGTATGCGGTATCCTCCTTGCAATATCGTATACCTTCTTATCCAGGAACGGTACGCGAAGCTCAAGGGAATGCGCCATGCTCATCTTATCCGATACGGTAAGAATGTCGCCAGGCAGCCACAGCTGCAGATCAACCATCTGCATGCGGCTTACCTCGTCCAAGTGAGCATTATTCGTATAGATCTCTCTCGTCAACACTGTTGAATCAAGCTCTGGGAGGCTCCCGTCCCCAGGATACAGCTTGATCAATTCCAGCTTATCCTGTTCATTGAAGATTCGAGCATTGCCAATGAATCGCTTCTGCAGAGGGGTAAGCCCCCTGAGCAGATAGTTCTTGCCGTAGAAGGAGCCTGGCAGATCAGCAATCATCTGATGCAGACGCGGCTTCCACCGCTCTGGGACCCACGACACGGGACGCAAGGATCCTGGTTCTCTGTAGATGCCGTATCCGCCGAACAGCTCGTCCGCTCCTTCACCAGACAGGACGACGGAGACATGCCGGCTCGCAAGCTCCGAGACCCGATACGTAGGGATAGCTGCAGGGTCAGCTACCGGCTCATCCATATGCCATACAGCCCTTCTTGTATCCTCGAGGAATTGCTCTGGTGTAATGACTTCTTCATAGTGATCCGTCCCCAGCTGAGCTGCTGTTGCGGCTGCGAATATCGTCTCATTGTTGTTCCCTTCGAAGCCAACGGAGAACGTCTTCAGCGGTTGTTCCTTAGCTAAGTATGCTGCGATAGAGGTTGAGTCGATACCACCGGACAAGAAGCTCCCTAGCGGAACATCACTTACCGTATGCTCTTGAACAGAGCGCTTCATAACGGACCTGAGCTCCTCAGCGAACGTCTCAATCGGCCGATTCTCCGGTTCGAATCGAGGCTCCCAGTATCGCTTGATCTCCATCTTCCCTCCTTCATTAATCCGCAGCAGATGACCGGGTTCAAGCTTCTTGATTCCTTCGAACATCGTCTCAGCATGAGGAACATACTGGAACGTGAGATAGTGTGACAGAGAGCTGGCATTCACGATAGGCAGGATGTCACCGCACGCCAGTATACTCTTAATCTCGGAAGCGAAGACGAACTGATCCTTATCCTTATAATAATAGAACGGCTTAATGCCGAAGTGATCTCTTGCCGCGAACAGCCTTCTCTTGCTTCGATCCCAGACAGCGAAGGAGAACATGCCTTGCATGTAATCAAGACAGCTCTCCCCGTACTCTTCATAGAGATGCAGAATAACCTCAGAGTCCGTCTGAGACTTGAACCGATGTCCGACACTCTCCAGCTGTCCTCTAAGTTCCTTGTAGTTATAGATCTCCCCGTTGAAAACAAGCCACATAGACTCGTCCTCATTCGTCATCGGCTGATTGCCGGACGTGTGCAGATCAAGAATGGATAATCGGGCAAAGCCGAGCCCGATCCGATCTAATACTTCAATGCCCGTCTGATCAGGGCCTCTATGCTTCATCTCTGCAACCATACGCTCGATCTGTGATCGGCTTGGTCTGGTTCGCTCATTCCATGCTACAATTCCTGCTATTCCGCACATTATACCTAATCCTCTCTCGACACGTTATTCCGCCAGCCATATCTGCGGAACTAGTATCTACAAGCAACTATAACGCTGCTATGTTTCCATCACATACAAGGATGTATCGGGTTTATACCTACAATGTAACCATGTTGTAAACCTTCTAGTCCTCATTGAATTCAATAGCAACATAAATAAGGCCACGTCATGCAACGTGGCCTCTACTTGCTTTTAAGCTAGGAGATTGCTAAAAGTAACTTATTGTCTTGCTCACTGTTTCCCCATGCTGGTCCACATATGAGCATACCCGTATCATCCCACAGATTACCGCATAGCTGATAGGCATCATCGGCTCGATATTGATTTGGTGTGCGGAAAAAAAGGAAAAATCTTGATAGCATTTGCAGCAAGCTTAGACTGCTGTTGTTGAATATTTGGTCCCAACAAAGCAAGTTACAATTGATTCGCTGATTGTGAAAGGTTGAAATTCGTATCTACTTCTGCTGGCTTGCTCGACACATATGTAAGTGCTGTATACTTTACCTTTATCTCAGCCCTCGTGGCCTAATCGCTCGATCACTTCCTTCATCACATGATCAATATGGGCTTCCATGAATTGTGCCGCCGCATCGGGATTGCGGGTGGCGATGGCCCCGAGAATATGCTCGCGGTCGAATTGTGACTGCTTGACGACCTTGTCACTCTTATTCGCCAAGGAGCGTACAATTTTAATCTGCGAGCCCATCGATGCCAGCATCTGATAGAGCACCTGATTGCCAGCGTATAGAGCCAGCTTCTCATGAAATTGAGCATCATAGCTTGCAAAATCAGCCATGTTCTTCGCTTCCTGCGCCTCAGCAGTTAATCGCACTAAGGCTGAGATTTCTTCGGCTTCCGCCTCGGTCATACGAAGCACAGCGGATCGGACCGCCATGACTTCCAGATTTTTACGAACCTCGTACAGATCCTTAATATCCTTGGCCGAGAATTGCTTAACGAAGTTCCCGCGATACGGAATCTCATTCACAATGCCCTCTTGAGCCAGACGATTAAGCGCCTCTCGCAGCGGTGTGCGACTGACGCCCAGACTCTCCGATATCTCCTTCTCATCCAGCTGCTTGCCTGGCTCCAGCTGTCCGCTAATAATCGCTTCGAGCAAGTAATTGTATACCTCCTGCCGCATCGGCAGCTTACCAAGCTTACTTGATAACATACGACACTCTCTCCGTTCTGTATGATCACTTAACGCGATCCATGATCTTCTGATTATAGCAAAATCATGTCGAGATCGGTACCGTCTTGCCTTCGGACAATAGCGCAGCCTCGTACAGCTTCGTAATCTCCAAGGCAAATTCAAGAGAGCCTAGCTCGGGCTGACGTCCTTCGAGCACACAATCACAGAAGTACTTCATCTCACCATACATGCCTTGGGTGAACTCCGCCTTATTCTCGAGTGTAGCTAGGCAGTTCTGCGGCTCCCATACAACCGCGCCGGTATCGGTACCCGCAGGAACATAGTTGTGCGTGCGGCTATATACGTGCGGGATACCACGCTGGAGCTTGACTCGCAGTGAATTCTCAATCTCTAGATGCCAGCTCCCACCGAAAAATTGGTAGGATTCAATAGGCTGCGGACCGGAAGCTAGATGGAAATTCCCAACAGCTCCGCTAGCAAAATCCAACATGATCGCACCTGTGCCTCTAGCGTTGGTGCGTGCTGTCAAGGCTTCCACCTTGCCGCCAACCGCCATCATAAGCGAGAGCGGGTGCGAGGCGTTCCCCAGCCAATTGGTTGGCTTAAAGTTAGTCAGAATATCGCCGCGCTCCGGAGGAAGCGACATCGGATATACGGCTAGAATCGAATGCAGATCTCCATATTGCTCCGAATTCACAAGCTCGATCGCTTTCTCGGTTGAAGGCATGAAGGCCTTCTTATAGCCGACAACGGCTACTTTCCCGCGCCGCGCCTCAATCATCGCTTCCACTTCTTGCACGCGAGTAGCCACCGGCTTCTCCATCCACACATGCAGCCCCGCTTCGAACGCTTCCAGCGTTAACTTAGGGTATGCCTGAGGGGATACACACAGAAAAACAGCATCAAGTGCTTCCTTCTCGTACATCTCAGCGGTGCTCGTATAAGCTTTGCAGCCGAATTGGGCAGCCGTCGCATTTGCCAATTCCTCGTTCACATCACAGATTGCAATTAACCGAATAGGCAAATAATGCATCACCGGCAATATATTCCGATAGCTATGACTGCCGACACCGACAAGTGCTACATTTAAGTACTGGGTAAATTCCCGCTGATAAGTCATTTGGTTACCTCCACTTGAGCGATTAGGCTGCGCACATACGTATAATCCTGCTTCGTGACGCTAAGGAAATCATAGTCCGGCTTCGCCTTGCCATGCGATGGATTGATACAAATGGCCGGACTACGACCTTCCTTAACTACCCTCGTTGTCATGGCAGCAACAGGCCAGGAAGACTCCTCCAGACTGGATTTCCAGACGAGCGCTAAGTCATCGCCTTCACTCTGCCCGCCCTTCACATGGTAGAAACCGATGTAGGGTGCAAGCTGCTCATAGACATGAATCGTTGGAAACGTCCCCATCTGCCACAGGTTCTGCACATCATAGGTGAAATAAACGCGATCCTTCCGCGCCAACGCTTCGAAAAATGCAGTAACCTCAGAAGGTGTGGAAAACATATTATCAGCAGCTTCGTTCTCGACTGTCGCTTCAAAGCCCGCTGCATGAATGCGGTCGATTGCCTCGCCATACATCGGAATTAGCCACGGATGCTGTGCCCTCAGGTACGATATACTGTCAGCAACCTCGCTTCGCCCTTCTATCTTGGCTGAGAGCAGGCGAATTACCTTCGGCTTCATAATGGCCGCCAGCTTCAGCAAGTGATCTAACCGGTTCAGATACTGTTCCCGAAAGTAAGCTTCGCCCTTCTCGACCATATCGTGAAACAGCTCCGAGGAGAAGCAGTAAACCGACAATCCTCTCGCTGCAATCTCGTTGGCCGCTTGCTCTGCTTCAGCAATGGACAGGTCAATCAGATTTTTGCCATAAATCCCGTTCTTCAGATCCAGAACCTTGACGCCCCAGCTCCTCTGCGTATCGAGTGATTGTATGAAATCTCCGCCGGCCATCACATTAAGCATCGTCACTTCTACCATTGTGATCTTCCTCTCTGTAACGCCTAGTTTACATGGATTTGCTTGAAGCTTCTCACTTGATTCGCGATGGCAACCTCAGTCGGCAGACGCTCCACACTCGACGCTCCGAAAAATCCGACTACACCATTGGTATTCTCCAAGACATACGCAGCATCCTCCGGCTCAGAGATCGGACCTCCATGACAAATGACAATAATATCAGGATTTATAGATTTGCCTGCATCGTGAATGCGCTGCACGAGATCTACGGATTCCTCCAACGTCATCGCAGTTTGGGCACCGATCATTCCTTTCGTTGTCAGCCCCACATGGGCAACCAGCATATCTGCGCCAGCCTTCGCCATTGCAATGGCATCTTCCTCATTAAACACATAAGGCGACGTAAACAAGTCCAGCGCATGCGCCTTGCGAATCATCTCTACCTCTAAGCCATAGCCCATGCCGGTCTCTTCGAGATTCTGACGGAATACGCCATCACATAAGCCCACAGTCGGGAAGTTCTGCACGCCCGAGAAGCCTTGCCGCTTCAGATCCTCTAGGAAGATCTCCATATCGCGGAAAGGATCGGTACCGCAAACACCAGCTAGCACGGGGGTGTCGTCTACAATGGTAAGCACCTCGCGCCCCATCTCCTGTACGATCTGATTGGCATCGCCATAAGGCATAAGGCCTGCGAGAGAGCCGCGTCCAGCCATCCGATATCGGCCCGAGTTATAAATAATAAGAAGATCGACACCGCCATCCTCTGCACTTTTTGCTGAAATTCCTGTCCCGGCACCCGCGCCGATAATGGCCCTCTGCTCATTCATTTGGGCTTTTAATCTGCGAATAACTTCCTGTCTGCTCAGTCTCATGATTCATCCTCTTTTCTTTTGACCCTTTTTTATTTCAGTAAGCTATTCAGTCGTTCTGCAATTAATAAGGCGACCGAAGGGTCGTTAATGTCCGTATCCACTTCCAACAGAGGAATTTCTGGCTTCAACCGGCTTTTGATGCCTGCAAGAAGTGCCTGCCTCTGCTCAGGTCCGTCGAACGCCTGCGCAGCTCGGTCCAGCAGGGATACTCCACCAAGCGGAAATACTAGAACCGCAGGTCCGGTGCACTTATTTAATTTCTCTGCCAACATAACGCCAAGCTGCTCATTCTCCTCCACGGTCGTCCGCATAAGTGTCGTGGTCGGATTGTGCTGATAGAAGTGTCTGTTGCTCCACTGCGGAGGAACCGTCTCCCGTGGGCCAAAATTAACCATGTCGAGAGCGCCTACCGAGACAACTTGAGGAATGCCCGCTTGTGCAGCCGCTTCCAAACGATGTGGACCCGCGCTAAAAATACCGCCGACAAGCTCATCCGCCAGCTCCGTCGTTGTCACATCCGCCACCCCTTGGATGAAGCCGGCATCAATCAGCTCCTCCATCGCAAGTCCACCTGATCCTGTGGCATGGAACACGAGAATGTCGTAGCCCTTGGACTCTAGAATCTCCCTAACCTTCGTTACACAGGGTGTTGTCACACCAAACATCGTCATGCCAAGGGTAATCTTGTTGTCCGAGGTGTCCGCCGCTTCTGCTTCCCGTTCCTTCACCATGCCAGACAACGCATAGGCAGCGTTACTAAGTATTGTGCGAGAGAGCTTGTTCAGTCCTGCGATGTCGACAACGGAGTACATCATCGTGACATCCTTCACACCTACATAAGGACGTGTGTTCCCCGAGGCAACTGTCGATACCAGCAGCTTCGGCACACCAATTGGAACCGCCTTCATGGCAGTGGCCCCTACGGTTGTACCTGCTGTTCCGCCCATGCCGAAGATGCCTGCCACGCGGCCCTCCTGTACCAGACGCTGCACGATGACCTGCGCACCTTCAGCCATCACGGCTACGGCTTGACCTCGGTCGTTATCCGCGCGCAGCTGCGCAAGCGTTGTGCCTGCGGCCTCAGCTACCTCGCTGCTGGATACCTCCGGCTTGAACAATGGCTCATCTAATACACCAACATCTATGACAAGAGGTTGAAGCCCCTTATTTTCGATGATGCTTTTGACATATTGGAATTCTTGTCCTTTGGTATCCAGTGCACCAATGAGCACGACAGCTGTTCTCATACGCAGGATCACACCTTCCAATGGTTATCGTTCAGTCTTATTCGCCAATGGTCTGACGATCCGGTGCAGAGTACATAATCATCATGCGGCAAGGCTCCCAGCCCGTAACTACAGCATGATGCGGCACGCCTCTTGGAATGCGCAGCATCATGCCCGGCTCCAGATGATAGGATTCATCCCCCAGCGAATGATCGCATTCCCCGGACAGCACGAAGATGTACTCCTCGCAATTCGGGTGATAATGACGAGGATTCGAGGCGCCAGCGTTTATGAACACCATGCCGAACGTCATCTCACACTCCGGATCAATCTCCTGTCCGCATAGCCATTGAATCTTACCCCAATCCAGAGATATCACATGCTTCTCTTCTCTCAAGTCGCTGATTGTAGCCATATCTAGGCCTCCTTAGTAATGAACTCAGTAAGATTGTATATTGTATAATGTATAAAAACAAGATATATTTACACTTAACAAAAGGATTGCAACTGCTCATGCAGCCGCAATCCTATCCCTTAGATATAAATTCTTGGGTTCAATTGACTAGCTACTATGTCCCCCGCCTTCAGCCCTGGCATCCAGCGCTGCAGGTCGAGCTTACGCGCGTTCGTATCAGGCTCTATTACCTTAGCCCCATCTGCTACATATATGATTGTCATCACCTCACGCATGTGTTCAGTGGGATTCCCCGGAGCACTGTGTAATGTCCAACCATAATGGAAGGTTGCATCGCCCGCAGCCATTGCACCGTAATTGACAACCTCCAACCCTCTGCCTTCAATATATTGTCCCAAGGTGTGATGAGACTCATCTGAGATCACAAGCTTGCTTACATAGCCAAGCTTATGAGACCCGGAGGCGAAGCTCATGGATCCAACGTCTGCTGGAATGGGAACCAACGGCATCCACATCGTAATCGTATGATCCGTATCCACCGGCCAGTAGATCTGATCCTGATGCCATGGAGTGTGTCCGCCTCCCGGTTCCTTATACAAGGCTTGATCGTGATAGATGCGGACCCCATCTACGCCCATGAGCTCAGCGGCAAGCTTAGCGAACCGTCTCGCCATCGTGAATCGCCTTACTTGCTCACAATGCTCCCATATATTAGAGATCTGAATAAACGCCTTGCCATACGTATCTCGTTCCTCCATTGGCTTGCTTTGTCGGTTAAGCTCGCGGACTTTCGCACGAATCGCCTCTCTATAAGGTATCAGTTCCTCTTCTGAAGCTGCGCCCCTTAAGATCTGATGTCCCTTATCCTGGAAGCTGCGAATCTGATCCTCATT
The DNA here is from genome assembly GCF_042653305.1 of Paenibacillus sp. GCM10023252. Lineage (NCBI taxonomy): Bacteria > Bacillati > Bacillota > Bacilli > Caryophanales > Paenibacillaceae > Paenibacillus > Paenibacillus sp. GCM10023252. The sequence continues at coordinate 457,905 of NZ_JBHSHW010000009.1, read as the reverse complement.
CAGCTTGTATGCTGATGTCAAGTCCGGCAGTACTTGATGGTCCTTATTCATTGCACATTACCGTCCCCTCAATTTTATTTCATGATAGGCTTATAAGGGCTATGTTATCATGAACATATAGGGTCGTATTTAGAATATACCGATCACCATTTGTACATATCCGACTTATCATTCTATTGTAGAAGGAGCTCACTCGTATGAGCCTATCCTCCCGCCCCCTCTCGCCGAGCATGCACTGGGGACAGCTCCATAAACAAGATACCTCCAGACGCATTTCGCGTCGTATTTATGACTTCGAATGGCTGCTGCTGCTTGAAGGCGAAGCTGAGGTGCGCATTGGAGACAGTGAAGCTTTCCGTGTAAGGCCGGGCCAATTATTCCTTCTTCCTGCACGCATACATCATGAAGTATCCATTCTTGGTCAGCAAACTGCCGCGTTCCTAGGCATCCATTTTGACTTCTATAATGAACTTTATGTGGCAAGAGATGAAGACATCATCGTTCATGAGCTTGGTGTAAGGGAACAAGATTTTTGTGTATTTCCCGAAGATGCCGCATTTGAGAAGCTCCTGGTTCCGGCAAGTATACCAAGCAGCCCTGAGATCGAACAACTGATGCGAGATACGATTGAGCTTTTCACTCACCAAGAGCCCTTGCATCATTATCTATGTCAAGGCAGCCTATTGCGACTTCTGGTATGTATCATTCAACAGCATCGGCAGGACAGAGCGCCTTCTCACTCCCCGCATGAGGCTGCTATACGCCGAGCAGCTCTGCAGATTGAAGAGAATCTGAGTGAGGATTGGTGCAATTCTAGGCTCGCCCAACTACTGCATCTAAGTGAGGATTACATGATCCGTCTATTTAATCAAGTACTGGGTCATAGTCCCAGCAGCTTTGTTCAGCGAGCTAGACACAGAGAAGCAAGGCGCTTGCTGCGCGATACAGATGCTGCAATCGAAGTCATTGGCACAGCTGTAGGCTATCATAGCCTACACTATTTCTCTCGAGCGTTCGCTCGGCTTGAAGGCATTCCAGCAAGTGAATACCGCAAGCTATCACGGATGCTCTAAGCTCTGTATAATTGATCCAGGAACAATTGCTTCTATTAATTATTCTATCTGAAGGAGGTATCCCTCCATGACCAAGCTGCCTGCCTTCCCTGCTCCCCCCACCACTGCCAGAAGCACGGACCTGACTCTCCTCTACTGGGGGAAGGAAGCGTGCGAACCCGGACAATCTTTTGGCCCTGGCGTTAGGGAGAGGTACAAAATTCATTTTATCCATCAGGGCAAAGGAATCGTAAGAACGGCTAACCATACCTATACCCCGACTGCCGGACAAGCGTTTCTTATCTATCCTCATACGTTGACCTTCTATCAGGCGGATCTATTAGAGCCATGGACTTATTCCTGGATCGCATTCGACGGCGCCAAGGTTCCTGAGATTCTCGGCCGAACCGCATTATCTCCCGATTATCCAATCTTCCCTATGGATCTGGAGCTGATGCCCACACTATACGAACGGCTCTCTCATACGAAGCGCTACGATGCAACCGGGGATTTGCAGCAGATGGCACTTCTCTACGATCTGCTCAGCCACCTCGTTCAGATGGTTCCCTCCCATCCCCTGGAGTCTTCGTCCTTCAACAAGATTGACCAGTATATTCGTCAAGCTAAGGAGCATATCGCAACCCATTACGCCGAGCACTTGACGGTGCAGCAGCTCGCATCCATCATTGGATTGGACCGCAAGTATTTCTCTGCTCTGTTCAAGCAATCGACAGGAATGCCTCCACAAGCCTATCTCATCCAATATCGGATGAGGACGGCATGTGACTTGCTGGCAACCGGACAATATTCCATAGAGGAGGTAGCGAGGTCTGTAGGGTACTCCAACGGGCTGCTATTCTCCAAGATGTTCAAACGAACGACTGGTCTATCGCCCTCTCAATATCGCTCCGGGAAGTCCAGAACAGACATTATGCCATAAATATCATCCATTAGGTCATAGCTAATCTTGCTCTATGCCTGTACACTCTCCTTATCACATCTACTAGGAGGAATCAGAATGCAGCATACAGCAGATCCCAACCGATACGACACGATGGCATATCGCCGATGCGGAAGAAGCGGCTTAAGGCTTCCTGCCATCTCGTTAGGGCTCTGGCACAACTTCGGGGGCAAGGATGCCTTCGAGAATGGCAGACAGATGGTCCGCAGAGCATTTGACTTAGGGGTCACTCACTTCGACCTGGCGAACAATTACGGACCACCTCCGGGCTCAGCAGAGGATACCTTCGGGAGCATACTCAAGAAGGATCTTGCCGGATACCGGGACGAGCTAATCATCTCCACGAAGGCAGGCTACTACATGTGGCCCGGTCCATATGGAGATTGGGGCTCAAGGAAATACCTGATCTCCAGCCTGGACCAAAGTCTTAAGCGGCTGCAGCTGGACTACGTCGATATTTACTACCATCACCGTCCCGATCCGATTACACCTCTTGAGGAGACGATGGGTGCTCTGGACCAGATCGTTCGCCAAGGTAAGGCGCTCTACGTAGGGCTGTCCAGTTATAACCCTGAGGCAACGCGCGAGGCTTCGCACATTCTGAAGGCGCTCGGCACCCCCTGCCTGATTCACCAGCCCAAATACTCGATGATGGCCCGCGGAATTGAGGATGGTCTGCTCGATGTGCTTGAGGATGAAGGAATCGGCTCCATCGCCTTCTCCCCGCTGGACAAGGGCATCCTGACCGACCGATATCTGAGCGGCATAGCAGCGGACTCCCGCGCAGCAGGTCCAAGCGTTTTCCTGAAGCCGGAGGATCTGAATGAACTTAGGATGAACAAGGTCAGACGGTTGAATGAAGTGGCTGCCAGCCGGGGACAGAAGCTGTCGCAGATGGCACTGGCTTGGGTGCTGAGAGGCGGACGGGTGACCTCAGCATTAATCGGCGCCAGTAAGGTCAGTCAGATTGAGGACGCCGCAGGGGCACTGCATGCAGGCGACTTCACGGCAGAAGAGCTTACCTTAATCGATTCCATTCTTGAGTGAGGAGTGCTGCGGTATGCGAGTCATTCAGATTGGCGCAGGACAATTCGGCCGAAGCTGGTTAACAAGAATTGTGCCAAGTTGTCAGGAACTGGAGCTGGTTGGCGTGGTTGATGGGAATCCTCTCGCCTTGGAAGCCGTGAAGCTGCAGGCGGGGCTTCCGGAGGACATCTTGTTCACCTCCCTGGAAGAAGCTCTGCATCGAGTGTCACCGGAGGCTGCCATTAATGTGACACCACCTTCGGTACATAGAGAAGTATCCATGCAATGTATGGCAGCCGGAGTCCCTGTCCTATGCGAGAAGCCGATTGCACTGAACGCTGAGGATGCGGAGGAGCTTCATCGGCAGTCTCTTGCTTCTGTGATCCCGGTCATGATCGCTGAGAATTATCGATATGCACCGATTGTCCGTAAGCTGCGCGGCTTGATTAAGGAAGGAGCTATTGGAGACATACACACCGTGCATGTCCAATTTTTCAAGCATCATCCGGTATTTACCAATTATCATAAGGATCTTCCGTTCCCCCTGCTGACGGATGTGGCCATCCACCATCTGGATATGCTTCGGTATCTCACCGGGCTGGAGGCCGTTAGCGTATATGCGAGAGCCTCTACCCCTCCGGGCAGCTGGTACGGTACACGATACTCCGATACGGAGCTGTTGTTAGAGCTGGAGAACCAGGTGAAGGCCAGCTATGTCGGCAGTCTTGCTTCCTTCGAGAATACGGGCTCATGGCTTGGAGATTGGCGGATCGAGGGGGAGCGTGGCCTGCTGTTATTCGATGGGCAGCAGATTACTCTAAGTCAGAAGAGCGGCAAGACCATCTATACCCTGGAAGACAGGATAGACAACAGAGTGTATGTTGTACAAGAATTCCTGAACGCTCTGCGCTCAGGCCGCCCCGGCGAGACGGATATCTCCGACAACATTCGCACCTATCGAATAGTGGAAGCCGCTATGGAATCCATCCGAATGCACTGCGCTGTTCATATTCGTCAATAGAGGAGGCTTCAACTTGATTATAAGAAACTTTCTGTCTGCGGAATTAGTCCAGGTCAGTGGCATTCATGATGGTGTAGGAACTGCGCTGCACAAGACTCTATATGGCCCGAAGGACTTTACGACGAATCTGCGCTTCATTAATTATACGATTCTGCCTGCAGGCGCCACGATCGGTCTTCACACGCACGGTGACGATGAGGAGATCTATATCGTCCTTGAAGGCAGCGGGGAGATGACAGCTAATGGAGAGGTGCGGCAGGTCAAGACAGGCGATCTGATTGTGAACCCTCCGTTCGGCACGCACGGGTTAGTGAATAACACCAAGGAAGAGATTAGACTTATGGTCATCGGAATTGGCAAATAAAATCAAAGACCATGCCCCTTCATAAAGTGAAGTAGACATGGTCTTTATTCATTAGATCATTGAGATGATCCCTCGGTCATTTACTTCGCAGTCGCAGACTTGAACCATTCGTTCACTTCTGCTGTAATCTCATCACCGCCGGATGATTTCCACTTCTCAACGAATTTGTCGAAGTCCGATACCGGTGCCTTGTTATAGATAATGCTGATGAACGTTTCCTGCTCCAGCTTTCTGAGCGCTTCACTCTTGGAGATCATCGTCTTAGTCGGAGCGCCAAGGAACAGATCCTGCTTGGACGTATCTGCTTGCTGCAGCATCACATCTACCGCCTGCCAGCCCTTGTTTGTCTTAGGATTTTGCTGCTCCTCTGGCTTCGCTGAATTGTACCATTGGTTCTCCACAGGAGTTGTCGGCTTCTCTCCATTATAGAACTTCCGTCTCATCTCGAGGGTAAGAGCAGGATCAATCATAGGAGAAGAAGTGATGAAATGCTTGGATACCGAGATCGGCTGTGCATTCGGGAAGTCTTCTCTCACTCGGCTGACCTTGCCATCCTTCATGACATAATCATAGCCTTCATGCCAGCCGTTCTCATATGGGCTGCCTGCTTCCGGGTTGCTGTGCTTGAACAGCTCGTTCAGGTACAGGAATAGGGCATCGGTATGCTCGAATCCTTTTCTTACGACAAGCGTCTGGCCTGGAATGGTCGTTCCGTGACGTCCAACCTTGCCAGAAGGTCCAGCTGGAAGTGTAACAGGAGCTATGACAGCCTTAGGATTGTTCTTAAGCAAGGTGGCTTGTATTGGCCAGCCATACATCCAGATTGGACCGGCGATGATGCCCGATTGCTCGGAGGTGAACTGCTCAGAGCCCTTACGCTCGTCTAGTAGTCCAATGTCCTGTGACAGGTAGCCTTTTTTGAACCAATCCTGCATCTTCGCAAGTGCTTCCTTCACTTCAGGCTGGATTGAACCATATTCAAGTGTCCCCTTGTCTGTCCATGTGTTCCAATAGCCCGGGATGGCACCGTATCCACCGAAGATCCAGCTTGCATCTGTCATATACGTAGCGAATGGATTCACGTCATTCTTCAGGCCCAAGGCTAGAGGCGCCGGCTTGCCCAGCTTCTTCATGCCTTCCATAACCTTCTCCAGCTCGTCGAAGTTCGTAGGAGCCTTCATACTCATCTGATCCAGCCAGTCTTGTCTAATATAGAGCAGCGGATCATTATTCATCGATTCGCTTAAGATTGGTAATCCGTACCGCTTGCCGTCCTTAGATACCCCGTACCAATAGGTTGGGTCTGCGCCATAGATCGTCTTCACTTGCTCGGAAGCATACTTGTCGAAGGCCTCTGTAATGTCCATGACCTTGCCCGCTTCAATCAGTTCGCCAAGAATCTGCTTGTCGCCAATCATCATGACATCCGGCAGCTGTTGGTTGCCTGCCATGGCTAGACGAATCTTGTTCGTACATTGATCCGGGCTTGTTGTCCAGTCATACGTAATCTGGATGCCTAGCTTCTCCTTGGCCCATCTGGTGTGAACATTGTCTTCTATCGATTCTCCATCTCTGAAGGGCAGATTATTATTGCACTGGAAGGTGCTGATCTCGACAAGCGGATCGAACTTGCCCTTCGTGAAGCCTTCACTTACCGCTGCGGCTTCACCATTCCCTCCATTTCCATTGTTCCCACCGTTACCGCCGTTGCCACCGTTATTGCCGGAACAAGCAACGAGCGTACTGAAGGCCGTTGCGGTAACTAACATGACAGACATTGCCTTGCGTGTCTTGCTCCATCCCATGCTTCCTTGCATTTCATCTACCCCTTTTAGATGTAATAGGATCGTCCTTACATGATTAAGCATAGTGCTTGTAAGCGCATAACAATAGAACACTTTTCAAAGATTGATGATGTTAGATTAAGAACTTATGTTATTCCTTGACCGCACCTAGTACGATACCCTTGACGAAAAATCGCTGCAAAAATGGATAAACGAGCAAAATTGGGAGAGCTCCAATAAAGATCTGCGAAGCTCGAATCGTCTTCTCCGACATCTGGGCAAGTGTCTCGGAGTCCAACGTTCCATTCGTCGTATCAGGTACGATTAACATGTTCTGAAGCAAGGTGCTAAGCGGCCACTTCCCCGCATCTGTCAAGTAGATTAGGCCGTCGAACCAGGAGTTCCATTGACTGACTGCGATGAATAGAGAGATCGTTGCAATAGAGGGCATAGAGATCGGCAGATAGATTCGGAATAAGGTCGTCAGCTGCCCTGCCCCGTCAATGAAGGCGGCCTCCTCCAATTCCCTCGGAATATTGCGGAAGAAGTTCAGCATGAGAATGACATTGTATACATTAACAATACTCGGAAGAATAAGCGCCCATATACTATTCAGCAGCCCCAGCTCAAGGATCAAGACATAGGAGGGAATCAGTCCTCCGCTGAATAACATGGTGAAGACGAAGAACCAAGAGATCCACTTGCCCCCCTTCAGATTGAACTTGGACAGCGGGTAGGCCGTCAAGATCGTCACTAACAGTCCCAAGGACAGAACAAGCAGGACTCGGATGACGGAGATGACAAGCGCATCCAGGAACTTGGTATTCGACAGTGTCTCTTGATAAGACTTGAGCGTGAAGTCCACAGGCCAGAGTGTCACCAGATTCGCTGCTGCTGCGGATGCAGAACTGAACGACACGGCCAGTACGTGAATGAGCGGGAACAGACAGACTAACGAGATGAAGATAAGGAAGGCTATGTTGAGAATATAGAATACACGATAGCCGTTATTCTTGTAATACATACAATCCTGCTCCTCTCTTAGAAGATTCGATAATTCGCATACTTGTAGGCAAGTCTATAGGCAATAACAATGAACAGGAAGCCGATGAACGACTTGAATAATCCGACGGCCGTCGCGAACCCGAACTGGCTGCTTAGTATGCCTACCCGATAGACGAAGGTATCAATAATATCTCCCTTGTCGTAGACGAGAACATTATAGAGGTTGAAGATCTGGTCGAAGCCGGCATTCAGAATGCTTCCAAGAGATAAGGTCCCGACTACGACGATGATTGGAATCATAGCAGGAAGCGTCACATGCCAGGTCTGATCCAGCCTCGTAGCTCCATCCACTTCGGCCGCTTCATATAACGCCGGGTTCACAGCAGATAAGGCCGCCAGGAATACGATGGTGGAGAAGCCGAACTCCTTCCATGTATCGCTCACAATGACAACGACTCGGAACCAGTTACCATCCGTCAGGAAGTTGATGGGTCCTAGGTTGAACATAGGCAGGATGACGCTGTTGAACAGTCCCCTTGAAGATAACAGATCAAGCAGAATACCTCCAAGTATAACCCATGACATGAAGTGAGGCAGATAGACGAGTGTCTGAATGGATCTCTTGATTCCCGATTGTCTAATTTCATTGAGCAGCAGGGCGAATAGTAACGGAACGATGAGACCTACTATAATTTTCAACCCTGCAATAATTAATGTGTTCCAGATGACCTGCACGCTGTCTTCCCTTGTGAGCAAGGCTCGGAAGTGTTCCATTCCTACCCAATCTGAGCCGGTGACTCCGAGCCACGGCTTATAATCCTGGAAGGCAAGCACTAAGCCAGCCATAGGTACGTAATTAAATAGGATGACAAGCAACACGCCAGGCAGTAACATCAAGTATAGGATGCTATGTCCTTTATTCATTTTTTAGCTGCTCCCCTCTCTTGTCTCATGGTCTGCTGTTAATTTAACATGGGAGCTCGAGAGGAACTATAGCATCGTTTTAAGAATAGCTATGTTTGTTTAAGAAGTTCCATATGATTGGCACGGAGGGACCGCTATGTATGGTAAGCTAACGATGTATCAGAAGATGAATGTCATTGTCATATTCCTGCTTGCTCCTATTATTCTACTGAGTCTCTACTCGAGTCGAACGAGCAATGACGTCATCCGTCATGAGATTGAGAAGTCAAGTGATACGACACTCGCTCTGCTCTCCCATCAGATTGATGCCAGTGCGAATCAACTCACGACGTTAGCACTCTCCCTTAACCGGGATCCTTCTGTACGCACCTTCTCTAACGCAACGTATGCTCCAGGCGCTTACAACCGTTACTTCGTCATGTCCAACTTGTCAGAGAAGCTTGGTCTTACGAGCGCCTCAACGAACTGGCTCAATATCGTGACCGTCCATGCTCCAGGCATTAAGGAGAATGTATCGAGCACACTGAATTTCCCGAAGTATGACGCGAAGTATTTGGAACGCAAGTTTACTCCAAGCTGGTCCTATCAACCGGCAGACTTTCATTATGGCAGAGATGATTATTTTGTTCGTTTTTTTACCGAGACCGCTTACAATGATAACCGACCGCCTACTGACTACTCGGTTGTAACCGAAGTCTCCTTCTCTAAGCGCAACCTGGTGAAGCTGCTGGACCTGTTCAAGGCAGAGGACAACATTAACGATCCGCTCTTGTATAAGCCGGGGGAGAAGCCGATTATGAACTCCACTTCCCATTCGGACATGACCGGACAGCTCCTGACTAAGCTGGATGAAGCTGCTCTTCGTAATGGCGGCAGCACCAAGGTGGTCATAGACGGAGAGGAATATATGACGACCATTCAGAAGTCCGACACCTTAGAGTGGTATCTCATTGATTATGTTCCTGTTGATGATATTCTGGCGCCGATACGCCAGAGCAGCCTCCTCTTCTACACGACCTTAGCCATTCTGATTGTAATTGGATCTGCTCTGTCATATACCATCTACAAGAATGTGCAGCAGCCCATCCTGATGCTGGTCGGGACGGTGCGAGCGCTTATGCGAGGGGACTATTCGAAGCGTATCACCTATTATTCCGGACATCATGAATTCCAGTATCTCATCGATCAGTTCAACCTGATGGCCCAGCAGATTCAGGAGCTGATTGAGAAGGTGTATGAGTCTCGTATTCGGATGCAGGAGGCGAAGCTGAAGCAGCTTCAATCTCAGATTGATCCTCACTTCCTATATAATTGTCTGAACTTCATGAAGAACAGTGCGAGGATGAAGGACGAGGAGTCAGTCGTTCACATGAGCATTCATCTAGGGGAATATTACCGCTATGCGACAAGGCTCGAAGGTTCGGTAACCACACTTGCACAGGAGCTGCGGTTGATTGAGAACTACTTGGAGATCCATAAGCTAAGGCTGCATGAGCTTGAGTATGAGATGAATATTCCAGCTGCTCTCTTACTTCTTCCCGTTCCGCGTCTTATTCTTCAGCCTCTAGTAGAGAATGCCATTCAACATGGAGTAGAAGCGCAGACAGATGCTGGCCGTATTCGAATTAGCGGCAGCCGAGAGCAAGGCCGTATACGGCTCTCGGTGGAAGACAATGGTCCTGGGTTATCCTCCGAGGTCCGTAATCAGCTCGAGCGCAAGATTAGAGACAGCTCGAATGAAGAGCAGCTATGCGGACTATGGAATGTATCCCAGCGGGTTATGCTTCAATTCGGCAGAGTGGCTGCGGTGACTCTCGCATCCTCCGAGCTTGGGGGATTGATGGCAGCGATAGAGTGGGATGAGCTCGAGGGAGCAGAGGTACCCGAACCACCGCCAGATGGAAGACCAGATGACGGCCTGGATAGCAGTCGAACACTGTAGCGGCTGGTACAACAAGGAGGGTTCAGATGTACACATTAATGATCGTTGATGATGAACGACTAGTCGTAGACACACTGGCCAAGACCATTCCTTGGTCTTCCATTCAGATTGATTATGTACATCGAGCCTACTCTGCAGAGCAAGCGCTTCACATCATGAACACACATAGTATTGACATCGTTATTACGGATATCAGAATGCCTAAGGTGTCGGGGCTGGAGTTAATTGAGCAGATCAGGGCACTCGGGAAGCGAACGAAGTGTATCGTCTACTCTGGATACTCCGACTTCGAATATGCCCGGCAAGCAATGTCATCCCAAGTAGCGGAATATCTCCTCAAGCCTGCCCGAGATGAAGATATTCTAGCAGCTGTCGAGCGAATGTCCCGGTGTCTGGATGAGGAGTGGGGGCAGATTATTGCGGTGAACCAAGCTTCGACCTCCATACGCGATCATATGCCGCTGCTTCGTTCTTCCTTCTTGAAGGATCTCATTGCCGGGAAGAAGCTGTCTTCAGCAGAGCTGCAGTCGAAGCTTACGATGCTTCAGCTTCCATGGCATCCTGAAGATCGCTTCGCCTTCCTCGTCATTCGATTAGAGGAAGCCTATGCTCATTATGACGCTGAGAGCTTAGCCCTATTCGAATTCGCAATCGCTAATATTGCAGAGGAGACGATGGCTGAGCACTTCCACCTCTGCCATACGTCAGACTCCTACGATTATCTCGTCTTCCTCGTGAAGCTAAGCGATCACAAGGCACATCAGCTTCAGCAGACAGGCCATCGGTCGGCAGTAGACGAGCAGACACTGCTAGAGCAGTCAGCCATGAAGCTTCAAGATAATATTACGACTTACTTGAAGCGCAGCATCTCCTTAGTCGTCAGCACATGGCATCGGTTCCCAGAGGAAGTGCCCGAAGTATACCAAGCCTGCCTTGGCACGATGAGACGGTATATTGGCAATCAATCTGGCATCTACATGACACTATCACACCATCAGGAGGCTGCTGAGATTCAGACGTTGCAGAGCTTGTATGACCTTCCCAGTCTGGCGCAGCTGCTCGATATGGGCAGCCGCGAAGCGACTCTGACCAAGATTAACAAGGTCATGGATGAGCTGGAGAGCAAGTGGAGCAGCTCTAAGGAGCATCTGCTCGAAGCTTACTTCCATCTCTCCTCCGCATTCGTCTATGCGGTTCACAAGAATGGCAAATCAATGGAGCAGCTGCTTGCAGATGATTATGATGCTGCGCTAAGCCCTCGATTCCTCAGCATCCGTCAGCTGAAGGAATGGGCGGTACGTACGGCAACCAAGCTGTTCTATGATCTGGAGTCCAATCTTGTTGACCACAAGTCGAACGTCATCCCGCGAGTGAAGCAATATATACATGACCATCTGGCGGAGGATGTGACGCTGCAGGCACTGGCGGACCATATCTACCTCCACCCTGTCTACTTATCCACGATCTTCAAGTCAGAGACGGGAGAGAACATTCGGGACTATATTATCGGGCAGAAGATGGAGAAGGCCGCATGGCTGCTCAAGAACAGCAATGATAAGATCTACCAGATCTGCAGCCAGATCGGTTATCAGAATCCCCCATACTTCATTAAGCTGTTCAAGAAGTATTACGGCCAGACCCCTCAGGAATATAGAGAGACGTCGGCTTCCTCGTCAGGGGCTGATTAAGAGGAAGGAGCCTATGGATGCTGACCAGCTCCACAGGCTCCTATCTTGTATATATTATACCTTCAGAATATCCCAGCCAGCAGGCGGCTGGCCGAAGTCAGGCACCTCCAAGAATTCTCCTCCGCGCTTGGAGGACTCGTGTGCGATAAGTCCCGGTGCGAGGTAGTCTGCCGCTCGCCATGCATGATTAGGAGGAAGCTTATTCGTAGCTATTGATCTGACATAGTCATCTACTAAGAACTGGTGAGAGCCTAAGTGGCCATTCGGCTTATCATTGAACTCCACCGGGAGTCGATCCTTGTGATGTACCTTAGCAAGCAGGGAATTGAAGTCACGCTGCAACGCCTTATGCAGCCCTTCTTCATTGTCAATATTCACATAATCGCTCTCACAGCTTAACTCATCTGTTATGTTCATGACTTCTCCCTTAATGGTTGACCATACAGATCCGAGCGCATTCTCTTCATAAGCCGCCTCAAGGCCGAACATGTTCATGTACACACTGTTCGCGCCGCCCCAGCCTACCCGACGGAACTCATTGAATCTCGCCATTCCGCCGTCAGAAGTTCGAACAATGGCTGTCTCATTGCTGAACGGGTTATCCCAGTGGTTGCCTCCGACGCGGAATATCCCGTCTTCATTGCGGTCTTCATACCCCAGACATGCCACCTTGGTCGCCTTAGCACCAGTGACCGACAGAATCATACTAACCGAATGTGTCGGATAATACATGGGAGGAATACCCGCAACCTTCTTCCAATCCTTCCCCCCGGAATACTTGAACGCATCATAGAAGCCATGAGACATATCATGGATATATTGCGCTTCACCGTAGACGAACTCGCCGAATGCGCCCGCTTGGAACTGATCTCTGCAATAGACCGTACTTGGATAGTAGTAACTGGTCTCCCCCGTCATATAGATGAGGCCTGATCGCTTCACTTCTTCCAATATACGAGAGATCTCCTCGAGAGATTGTGCCATTGGCACGGCACAGTATACATGCTTGCCGGCCTGCAGCGCCTGAATCGTCTGTGGACCATGAAGATGCCGCTGAGTGAAGATGGCCACCGCATCAACATCACTCTTCAGCATGTCCTCGTAGGTCGTGAACATTCGGGTCATTCCGAATGCCTTGCCGAACTTCTCTCTTCGTTCAGGGAGCAGCTCTGCTAAGCTCACTTCTCCTACCATCGGATGGGCTTGGAATAACGGAATGAAGCATTGGGAGAACTGTCCTGCCCCGACTACACCTATCTTAAGTTTCATATGCAATCCCTCTCGATCGTTGACTATGGTTGTTGATGCCATTCTATTATTACTCATTCCAAGTACATCTGTATTTAGTCACAAGTGTCAAAGATGTTGCCAAAAGCACACTAGACTTGCAACCATGATTGATCATCTTGAGTTGATTGGTTGGTAATAGATATCCCCCATCATATGGAGCAGGATTACAGACCGTATGAAGACTCCTTCTACTTCCCTATCAATCGTTATCCATTCCAATCATCATAACCATAATTTAATAAATTTCAGTACCTTGCATTGAACAGTACCTGTTGATATACTGTAACCACTAACTACATGACTAAGGTGATGCGATGAATATTCAATTCAAAAAAGGTGTACTTGAGCTATGCGTGCTAGTTCTCACCTTAGAAAAAGACAGATACGGCTACGAGCTGGTAAGCGCCATATCTGAAAACTTCGAAATCGCGGAAGGCACGATCTACCCCCTCCTGCGACGACTCACGAAGGAAGGCTACTTCACCACTTATCTAATCGAGTCCAGAGAAGGGCCTCCTCGAAAGTATTACAAAATATCAGACGAGGGAAAAGCTTATGTATCCATACTAATTGGTGAATGGGAAAGCTTAGAGCAAGGAGTTAACAAATTAATTCGCAAGGGTGTGTCGCCATGATTACAAGCCAATTTCTACAAGAATTAAACAATCATCTAAGCAAGCTCTCCTCCGAAGAACGAGCAGATGTGTTGTCCGATTATGAAGAGCATATCTTCTCGGCCATGGAACAGGGAAAATCCGAGGCAGAAGCCATACTGGCATTAGGTCATCCGAAAGTCATAGCAAAAGCGATTCTAGCTGAACAATATGTTGATCAGGCAACCACTGCAAGAAATCCTTATATGCTGGGCCGTGCTGTATTCGCAACGGTGAGTCTCGGGTTCTTCAACATCGTCGTTGTGCTGGCTCCTCTTGCTTCATTACTTGCCGGATTGATTGCCTTATATGCGATCGCTGCTGCTCTAATCCTCTCCCCTCTACTTGGTGTCTTCATGCTGAGTACGGGGTTCGACTGGAGTATCCTCTATGCCATGATGCTTGCCCTTGGTGCAGGTATATTGGTGTTCATCGGCCTATGGTCATTAACTAAGCTAATTAAAAGGTGGCTCATCCAATATTTGAAATATAATATTCGATTAGCTAGGGGAGGGCAGCACAGATGATTAAAAAGTGGATGACCATAGCGGTCGCACTCGTTATTATCGGAGCAGCTGGATTAGGAGTCGAGTTCACTCGCGGCAATCTGCTAGACCGAATAACAGCACAAGTTCCCTATTCGAAGACGGTTGAACTGGAGATGGCGGGTATAGATTCGCTTGTAATTCATGCTTCAACAGGAAATATGCGCGTTGCCCCCTACTCCGGTAGCAAGCTCCTTGTTCGTGTACATGGAACAGTATCCAAAAAAACAATAAATGATATTCAGCTACAAGCTGCACCTGCAGCTGGGAATCCGTCACAAGCACACATTCAGTTCAACCATCGATCCAAGTGGTATGTCGTTCCAGACAATGCGAAGGTAGCCATTGAGATCTCCGTTCCGCAAAAGGAGTACAACCAACTTGAACTCCGATCTTCACATGCGGATATGGATGTGGATGCTCTTACATCTAAGTCAGTGATCGTCAGTGGTGGTTCTGGAGACATCACCCTCTCCAATGTAAGCTCATCAATAAACATTAAAACGAATACAGGAGATATCATGGTTCAGGGTAAAAGCCTGCCAGCGGATATGAAGATTTATTCGAATAACGGTGACACGATCCTCCAGCTCTCGGACAACCCGGATGATGTCACCTATGACTTGATGACGAAAAACGGGGAAGTTAAATTTTATAATCAAAGCGGCTCCAATCATGTGTATGGCATGCTCGGCAATGGAGATAACCAATTGAACATCAAATCCAGCAACGGGGACATTACCGTTCGTGTCCGTTCTGATAAGAGCAGGTGACATCAGGATGAACACGATGCAGCTCGATCTGCGCATTCAGGCCAAAAAGCTGATTCAACACCTGTGGATGACCTGGGAGAAGGGCTTCGACCTTCTATCCAGACTATCCAGCAAGCATGTATTCCAATTCGGTATATGCAAGCTCATGGTTAAAAAATATAAAGGTCCCAACATTCCATGTTCAGACGGCAGCTGGATTAACAATGGGGAATGGATTGGTGAGCTTCACATTAATAATGACCATATTAAGCATATGCTCCAATCCGAGCAACCTGATCGAGTAGCCTTACAAACCGCTCGCTTAGGGCGTAAGGCGCTCCAAGATATTAGCAATGCTCTTGACAGCTATCCGGAGCTTGCCCATATAACCGGTCTAACAGGCATTACTATGCTGCATAGAGGCATTGTGTATGGGGCTGGATTCGAACTCCATCCTCTGCAGCAGGGTTGGTTCAAAAAAGTGACTACCATCTATCTAAGACTCTTAATGAAGGTTATGCACCCTTCAGGAAGTGCACGAGTGAACAATTATGAACACAAGCTGTACCCTATGCTATTAGTATTCTCCAAACCGGCATTGTATAAAAAGTATCCCCCTCAAGGAAAAATAAAATAAACAAAGGAATGAGACTCATATTCACACAAGAAGCAAGTAACAGCAAAAACGAAAACGCCGTATCTCTCCATGCTGTATCAAAAATATATAAAGGAAAAGTAGATTACAAGGCCTTACAAGAGGTCAGCTTCGGATTCTCAAAAGGCACCTTCACTGCTGTGATGGGTCCATCTGGATCCGGCAAGTCTACCTTGCTTCATTGTGCAGCAGGACTTGACCGCCCAACCTCTGGTCAAGTGATGCTGGGCGATATCGACATTAGTCAGCTCAGAGAGCCTAAGCTTACGAAGATCAGACGCAAGAAGGTTGGCTTCGTATTCCAAGCCTTCAATCTGATTGATTCCCTCTCGGTATGGCAAAATGTATTGCTTCCCCAACGACTTGCGGGGATTCGGCCAGATCGGAAGTGGGCTAAGGAGGTGCTGAGAAGAGTGGGACTTGCAGGACGAGAACATAACAAACCAAGTCAACTATCTGGCGGGGAGCAGCAGCGTGTCGCTATTGCACGAGCGCTGGCCTCGCGTCCAGAAGTGCTATTCGGCGATGAGCCGACTGGAGCACTTGATCTGCGCACGGGTATGGATGTCCTTCAATTAATCAGACAATCCGTTGATCAAGAGGGTCAGACGGTTATAATGGTTACTCATGACGCAGCGGCTGCGGCTTGGGCTGATCAAGTCGTATTCCTCGCGGATGGGCAGCTGCAGGGCACCTTGACTCGTCCAACTATTCAACAAGTGAGTACCCGAATGATGGAGCTTAGCGCACGATGATACGATTAGCTGCTGCTACCCTTGCTAGCCGAAGAACAAGCTTCGCCGGCAGCTTCCTTGCCGCAACGCTCGCCATCGCTCTTATGTCCGCTTGCAGCCTGCTCATGTTCTCAGCGATCAACAGCAACAGCGATATACCGTCAGTTCGATTCCATGGTGTCGATCTATCTGCTGCTGGTGACAGGAATATCTATGTACAATCGGACGACGAGACTAACCGTGAACGAGTGATCGGAGCCCCCCTCCTTGCCTTAGATACAATAGTTAAGGTTGAAGCTATTGAGGGTGTTCAAGAGGTTATTGCTGATCAATCCTTCAATCTTGGCATGTACAACAAGTCAGGTGAGGCAGTGAGTGGAATAGAAGGGTCACCCCTCATCGGTCACGGCTGGAGCTCTGCGAGATTATCCAGGTTCGAATTAGATGGCAGAGCCCCTGCTTCTGGAGATGTGGTCGTCGAACAGAACTTCGCTAAGTCCGCTGACCTAAGTATCGGGGATTCCGTTACGATTATATCAAGGCTGATAACCAAGGAGTATCGAATCTCTGGGTTAGCTATACTGCCAAGCGGACTAAGCATGTCTTCTCAGAGTACGTTGTTCTTCGCTAATCAGGATGCTGCAAGTCTCGCCGGTACTGTTCAACCTACTGCCATTGGGATTATTGCCACCCCCGGAACCAATCTGGCTGAGCTTGCAGACCTAATTGAGAATGCCACGGAACAAGAGGTCAAGGTATATACCGGTTCACGCAGAGGGCTAGCGGACTTCCCCAGCTCATCGGTGAACTATACAGGTGCAATTGCGATATTTGGAACGATGGGTGGAATAACCGCATTTGCTGCCATATTCGTCATTGCCGGGACGGTATCCTATGCCGTTAGACAGAGGTTAAGGGAGCTAGCCCTATTGCGCACGATTGGAGCTACCACTAGGCAAGTGAAGCGAATGATAGCAGCTGAGACGTTCATCCTCGCGATTAGTGCAATCTTAACCGGATTACCATTAGGTTACTTATGCTCAGCTCTGCTGGGAGATGAGTTCCGCCGAATCGGAGCAGTGCCTCCGTCGTTCCAGATTCACTACGACGCACTGCCCTTCTTCATTGCTGCTGCAATCGGTCTTGTTGTGATGCAGCTATCAGCTGCGATTGCCAGCAGAACTGGCGCTCGTGTTGCACCAACACAAGCACTCCGTGAGACGGTTCAAGAGGCAAGCGATATGCCCATAGTCAAGTTAATTGTAGGAATACTAACGTTCGGAGGCGGATTAGCCGTCCTTCTCTTCACACCGATGAAGGGTGGGATTGGTGTCGGTATGGGCTTCATCGCATGCAGCTTGCTTCTATCCTCAGCAGCTCTTCTAGGCTCGCTGCTGATGAAGCTTATTGGAAGCTTGATAGGGATTGCTATTCGAGCCATTGGCGGAGTTGCGGGCAGCATCGCTGTTGCTGGTGTCACTGCGCGGGCAACCCGGATGGCGGGAGCTGCAATGCCTCTCGCTCTTATGATTGCAATCAACGGAACGATGCTGCTGAACAGCAGCTTGTTAACCGATATGATCAGTGATCAGCAAGCGAGCCGTTCCGAAGGGACAACCATCGTGACAGCTAAGGGGAGTAACGGCCTGCCTATGGATATCGTAAGCGAGCTGTCAGCAGGAGGGAGGTCGTTGTCCGGAACAGTTCCAACAACGGTCTATATGCAGCAAGGCGACAAGCCGCAGAACTATGCCGCTCAAGGGCTGTATCAGTCTGGAGCGCAGCCCCCGCTTGACTTGAAGGTGACTGATGGGAGTCTGCAGAGCATGGGTGCGAGTTCAGTTGCGGTAAGCAGCGAACTAGCTGAGCGTTACGATCTGAACATCGGGAGTACGATCAAGCTATGGCTGCCTGATACAACCCATGACTCCTTCCGAGTGATTGCTGTCTACGACTTATCCGAAGGGTTCGGTCACTTCGTACTTCCCTATGAGCGAATTGCTGCAGCTGATCCGTATGGCTTCCTGACAACCTTGTATCTAGAAGATCAGTCTCGACGAACCGCTATGTCTGAGGATGTGGATCGGGCCCCCGCTATAACCGATGGACTGAAGGCTCAATATCCGATGTTAAGGATAGCATCTTCAGAAGAACAAGATGACAGGATGAACGACGCTGAACAGAGTGCACAGCAAGCATCCTTATATTTATTAATGGCCATATCCATTGGATTCATGTCCATAGCAGTAATTAACACATTCGCAATGGCTGCCTCGGACCGAACAAGAGAATTAACAGACCTCCGATTAGCAGGGGCAACGCCTGGGCAACTGCGTAGAATAATGGGGTGGGAGACAACGCTAGTTGTAACCGCAGGAATCTTCATCGGAGTCCTCATCACACAGGTTGTAATCGGCGTATTCAGCCAAGCTCAAGATGGGCTATGGCGCTGGATCATTCGTCCAGATCTCTATATTGGGTTAATAACGGGTACCATGATTCTAGGAATGCTATCGGGTATCGTTCCTGCAAGCAGGCTGATCAAGCGCAGCACCCCGTACCATTAATTAGTCGATTCTTCATCTTGTGCGGCAAGCAGCTGAGCCATGAGCCCCATCGCCATCTGCGAGATGACCCGGTAGCCGCTTCGCTGCAGCTCCTCCCCATTCTTGTTGCTCTGCGCGGTTCCCGTCATGAAGCCGTCTGGGGTTAGATATTGGAGGAGAGCTTGTGTAACCTCCTCCAAGTCCATCCCAACCGTATAATCCGGAAGACCAACACGTCCAGCTATGACAGCTGCTGCAGCAATAGCGGCAGAAGCAGACGTATCTACTCCCGTCTCCGGAGCATCGAGGAAGCAGCTCCATAGACCTTGCCTATTGCGATAGGAGTTAGCCGCGTTCATCGTCCGAGCGAACTCCTGCTCGATGAGTCTAAGCTGTTCCGAATCCACGAGCCCCTGATCTGACCATACCTCAAGGCAGCGGACTAGGCCAAGCAAGTGCCAGGCATAGGCTCTTCCCCAATTGCGGAAGGTTCGAACACCGTCATTCCTTGTCCTGAGGCATAAGGCATCGCCATCCCAGAGGTGATCCCTGCGGTGTACGAGTTGATGGTAGGCAAGCTGAGCGAGCTTCCGGTCTCCTCGCTGCTTCGCAATAACAGCTAGCGGGTAGGCAATTGTATAACTGCCCTCCGCGGATAAGGTATCTCCGTCTTGAATAACCCCTCTCGCATCCGTATGAGCAAGCATGAACTGAGCCGCACGGTCCACTAGCGGACTCTCAGGCTCGAGCTTCGCCAGAATAGCAATAGGCAGTGTGGATTCAATGCCGTAGAATACTCCGTCCACCGGGCAGCTCCTAGGATCTTCATAGATAAGTTCACCATCTGAGGTGATGTATTGATCGAGATGGCTGCGAACCGCAGAATGATAACCCAGATCCAGGAGACCATCCAGCACGCAGCCTTCCATCCAGCCGAACTGCTGAATGGAAGCTAAGGAATTCATACGCTCATGGAAGGATTGGAGCTTGGTCTGTGCAGATTGGGCGAGTAGATGAGGGAGCAGCGCCGGCTCACGAATGGCCGTATCCGAGCTCTGCACCAAGAACCATAGGGCAGATTGTCCCTTCGTCATCCGAAGCCCAACCCCTTCCTTCAGAGCTTCAAGTGCATCATTCAAGGATAACGGGAGCTCCAGCATCTGGAACACAGGAGCATAACGAATGTCTAATGTACCAAGTACTCTCTCTGTCCCAAGTGTAACGACTTCAACCAGTAAGTCTTCGCGTACATCTATGGCCGTGCAGATACGAAGCCTTGTATGATCCGTCATTAGGAAGTCCTTGTCATGCCAATGGAGGATAGTCAGCTCTCCTCCTGGGACAACGGCTCTTGCTGACCAGCCTAGCGGTACTCTCTTGCCATCCGGCAGAGCAGCCTCTGGTGCTGTCACTCGATGGACCGTTCTGTACATCTTCATTCCCCCTGCCTCATGATAGAAGCAGGAACCTTCTCATACAGACGAAGATTCCTGCTTAATACTTGCTGCTCCTGTCCTTACAACACCACGTAGATCTGACCGTCTTCGACTTCTACCTTATACCCTCTCAGCTTCACCTTCTCATCGACAAGATGCTGGCCTGTCAGCAGATCGAATTCCCAGCCATGCCATGGACAGCGCACAATCTCCCGATCTCTTCCGTACTTATACTCGTACACCAGCGAGGGCATCTTCGTTCCACAGACGACACCTTCGCATACCGGCGCCCCGCCATGGGGACATACATTCCTCCATGCGTAGTAAGCATCACCGACTTGGAATACACCAATCTCCATTCCCTTAATCGTTGTAATGACTCTACCTGATTGCTTAAGCTCCTCGGCAGAAGCCACAGCATAACGCTGTTCGGTTGCGGTCATGCAGGTTACACCTCCCCTGCTGCGGAAGCAGTCTGCTGATCTGCGAGTACAGGCGCTTCATGCAGGCCATATAGTTCCATCGCATTATGAACGAGAATTCTGCTGCGAAGCTCCTTGCGGATCGGCTGCAGCGCCATCTTCGGATTATCGAAGTCCCAATGCGGATAGTCCGAGGAGAACATGACCGTGTTGCCCGCATCCACCATATCTAGAATCTGATTGAGATGCTCACCGTTCGCCGGCTCTTCAATCGGCTGTGTAGTTAGTCTAATATGTTCCTTAATGTATTCGGAAGGCAGGCGCTTCAGCCAAGGCACCAGATCCCTGAGTCCCTTGTAGTTCTTATCCATACGCCACATGAGATGCGGCAGCCATCCGATGCCGCCTTCGATCGCGACGAACTTCAGCTTAGGGAACTTCTCGAACACCCCTTCACAGACTAAGGAATTCACATGCGCCATATAGTTAATAGGAAGAATATTGTGCCATTCGAAGTAGCTCGTCGGGTATCCCGAAGGGGTTGGCGCCCCAGATATCCCTCTGCCCTCCGTGCCAGGATGCACCGCCACAGGCAGACCGTTACGCTCAGCTGCTTCATAGATGGGATGGAAGAACCGCTGGCCATACAGCATTCGTGATCCGCTGCACATGATGACCTGAACCATATCCTTATGCTTCGCCATCCGGTCAATCTCCTTGGCCGCTGCCTGCGGATCGGAGTGATTCACGAGAATGGAGCCCTTATAGACCGGACTTGCCTTCAGCCAAGTCTCCACGAGCCAATCATTGTAAGCACTTGCCACCACATTGGCATAATCCGGATTCGGGTTCAGCGAGATGCCTAATATACCTGAGCCCGTCAGCACGCCATAGTCAATTCCATACTTATGAAAATGATGCTTAAGCATAAACTGCGGGTCACTGCCCGGAGTTCCACCCTCATCAGTCTTCGCGTCGGAGCGCAGTACGCTAATCGGAGAATGCCATCCTCCACCATAGCCCGGCCCTGCTGACATCCAGTATTCGTGCCAGACCCTAGGCAGGTAAGGCAGCAGATCCTTCGAGTGGGCAATTGCATTATGGACATCTGCATCAATAATTCTCGGAGCAGCCATCGTATCTCTCTCCCTTGTGAATCTTAGTATTGTCCTTTAATTAACTATACTGTAACCCGAAATTGCGGATAGGTACATGAAGAAAAAAACGAATAATCTGGATTATTGTTAGATAGGTTGGATGCGCCTTCATAAAGAAAGGGAACCTCACTGTCCGAGGTTCCCTCCAAGTCCTTAATTCACGGATACATCATCTAAGCCTACCCAGCCGCCTTGTGCCTGAGGTGCAGATACCCACACCTTAATTGATTGATTTGCTGCAGCATTAAACGTGAAGGTTACTTTTTTGTACGATCCATCTGCAACAACAACTCGTGAATCGACCAAGCTCCCGCCCACATCTACACCGAGCTTCACATTAGCCGTATTCGTTATGATATACGCAGTCACGGTATAGGTCTTCGTCTCCGGCGCCCATACGGTCTGAGAGAGTCTTGTTGCTGCAGTAGTGGCATAAGCTGCCTTATACTGCCCGCCATAAACGCCAGTATTCGTTACGGTAATGCCAGCCGCATTCTGTTCCTTCGTCCAGCTTCCTGTGCTTCCCCATTCGAAGCTTGGATTGCCAATTAGGTTCTGACTCTCATAGGCCCCGCGGTCAACCGCTGCACCCTTAGGGCGCGGCTTGTAGATCAGATCATTCGTCGGAGCGAGCGTTGTAGTGCCCGTATCTATTGCCGGTGAACCAGATTGGACAGTGAAGTCACCGGTTCCTGCATTGCTATAGAGCGGATCTCTAACGATATCGTTAGCGCCAGTCACAGTCGGGGCAGCATTGTAATACACATTGTAATTATAGCTTACATTGCTGTTATTCAAGTTAGGATTCATCTTTTTCCCCGTACGTGCATACAGGATGTTGTTATACAAGTTTACATTCGTGCTGTCTTGTGCGTAGATCTCACCATAATCCAGCTGGGAGGAATTCTGATAGGATGAGTTATTGATGATGTCTACATTAGCACTCGAATAGGAATGAATACCAGAGCCTCCATTTAAGTAGACGAGGTTGTTTGTGACCAATGTTTTACCCGTATACGGAGCCAGTCTGCCATTCAGCTGCGTGTTTTTGTTATCATCAATAATAATGCCGTTTCCGTCAGAGTAGATTTGATTTTTAGCCCACATAATGAAGGTTTTATTGTTGTACACGCGATTGTTTCTGACTATGTTCTTGTAGCTGGTTGTATTGGTATCTGAATTGTAAGAGTGGAATACACTGATTCCGCTTGTCGCATAGATGTTGTACCAAGAGGTATCGAAGACGGTATTATTCTCAATTGTAATATAATCGGCTTCCTCTGCTACAATGCCGCCACCAGGCGTTTTATGAACTTTGTTCCCCGCAATGACGATATGGTGCGGATTCGGGCTGCTCACATTCGTCGGCTTAATATAGATGCCATTCGTATTCGTAGGGGCCATATAGTTCCAGTCCACCGTGCCTGAAGCGACGTTGCTCATATAGTGGTCATATCTCGCTTGGCCTGCACTTACGCTCAGATTCGCATTATTCCCCTCGATCTCGAGCCCTTCAATTCGAATATAGGAAGCACTGCTAATAACGATATGATTCCAGGCCGTACTTGTGCTCAGCTTCGGTGTATGTCCAGGATAGGCCTTGTAGGTAATGTAAGCGTTAGGTGCTCCCGAACGGGTAACCTTGAATACCGCTTCACCTGATGTCTCATTGTAGGTTCCATTCATGATGTAGACCGTATCCCCTGCATTGGTTCGATCCGCTGCGTATTGAATCGTTCTATAAGGGGTCGAAGGGGACGTTCCGTAACCGTTTGCATTTTGTCCAGTCGGACTAACATAATACGTGACAGGGTCGGCTGCGTATGCCGCTTGGTTAGCGAGGCCTGACAGATTACAGCCCATGACGAGCAGAACTAGAGCTAATAGCTTGATGAAGAGGGGCTTGCTGAGGAAGCTATTCCAGGAGCGGTCATTTACATATTGCATCATTCAAACCTCCATTATTAGTTTCTACACTGCCGTTTTGGTTTTAATGGCAATTGCTCGATTAGCTGCGCGAACTAAGATCCCCCCTCTCATTTTGAGTTTTAAGCGCTTACATGAATTCACACTCCCAACATAACCTATTAATTACGATCAAGAACATAGCATAGTTTTAAGATTCGATCTGTTTGTTTAAGATATTTGGCTCTAGCCACAATTAGATCGTATTTCCAATTATTGCACTCAAAAAACACCTTGAAGGCACGAGGCCATTCAAGGTGTTCGTAAATCTGAAAGGTTAATTAGTTTGGGCAAGCTTCAATGCAATTGCCTTTATGTCATTCAAATCAATTTTCCCGTTGTTGTTAATGTCAGCCAATCGTACAGCATCCCAATCAGGAGAATTGGTCGTTTTATTCAGATGCTTCTTGGCGAATACAACATCATGATAATCTACTTTTCCATCCGGCTGCCCGCTGACAGGACCGCTAATATCCTCTGTGATATAAGACACCTGAACCGCTAGACTTGCTCCCTCTGTCAGCAGCTTCTTCTCTTGTTCACTCCAAGCGATCGTGCTTGAGGAGAGATTCACTTGTTGATTAACCCTCTTGGGCTGCCAAGTAAGCTTCACTAACGGGCTCCCTGTAGATACTGTGCCGTTGGTACTGCTAGCCTTAATTAGCAGTTCACCCGGTGTGGAAGTATTGATCTCTTCAATGGTTAACCCTTGTTGCAACGATACGGCCTCAACCAATTGCAAGGCTGCAGTATCATATTTAATCGTTGTGCTGAAGCTTTTTATCATTCTCTGAACAGGCGCGTTCATGCCATAGTTCGTCGTTAAGAGCTGGTGGGATGGAATACTGCCCGGACCAGTCAGCGACTCACTCACCGTGACATCTGTCGTCTTCGTGTCATAGATGTAGCTATCCTGCGTATTGCCTGCGGAGTCTCTAGCTGTAACCTTAATGGCATATTCGGTATCTGGCTGCAAGTTCGTTAAGGTGAAGGACGTGCCTGTAATCGGCTGTGTGTTTACTTTTTGCGAGCCATTATACACATCATATGTGACCGTTCCTGATGGGTTATCGTCCGTTGATGCATTCCAAGCTAAGTTAACGGTGTCATAGGTCTTGCTAGCTGCTCTTACATAAGACGGTCTTGACGGCTTGGATGTATCGGTTGTTGTCGTAGACGTTGTGAATACATCGCTTGTGGAGGAGTTTCCTCCCTTATCTGTTGCTACAATCTTGAAGTTGTAAGCGGTCGCTGGCTGCAGATTCTTAATGACGTAGTCGCTTGGGAAATAGACTCTCTCCGTATTAACCTTGGCGTCATTCATATAGATATCATAGAATATTTCGTTAACCGCGTCGTCGTCTGCAGGGCGGGTCCATCTGAGCGTAATGCTCGTTAAGGACTTGGCTTGAGCGGTAATGCCTGTCGTCTTCGGCGGTGCCGTCGTATCCGTTACAGTCGTGCCTATGATATCCTGACTGGAGGTGACGTTGCCTGCCTTATCTCTCGCTCTCACGGTAATCGTATAGGCTGTCCCTGAATCCAGGTATTCCAGCTTGTTCGTTAGAGCGGATGTTACGTTATACAGCTTCCCATCCTTCATAATCTCATACACGACAGACCCCTCATTATCCGTAGCTGCACTCCAGGAGATCTGAATCGTATTCAAAGTCGAATTGGTAACCGTCACATTCAATGGCTGTGTTGGCGGCGTCGTGTCCGTCACTGGCAGCGGGGCTGGCAGCGTGTTGTTCGGGTATGGAGCATAATCATACAAGTTCGGCATGTTGCCGGTAAGGACCAGCATGCTCATCATCATCACCGCATCCTGGTAATAGCCGCCCGGCCAATCGGTTGTGGGCTCCAGTGTGCGCAAGTAATTGTACATGAGATCCAGTGAAGCTTGATTGGAAGAGTCAACCATTGCAGCAACGGCCATCGGTCCAACCATATTGCGAGGGGATGGACTAGCCGTTCTAACGGTTCCATCAATATTGTAGCTCTGGGCAGCTGTAGCTGGATTGCCATTAATCTTCGTCATGAACCACTTCACATTGCGATCTGGGAAGTCATGGGCCAGGCTATTGTTGGAGGTGCCATTCCATAGGAAGTCCTGCCCTACCCGCCAAGGAAGCCTGCACGGATCGAAGCCATAGCTGGTCGAATTGGAATCTGGACCGTTAGGACCCGTATACGTAGGAACTCCTGTTGAGGACAATACCCACTTGTAAGGTACTAGCCCAGTTGAAGGATTCAAGTTGTAGAAGTGGTTGAACATCCCATAAGCAGCATCCTCAGCTTTTTCCCATCGCTCATCTCCTGTTATCTCGCCGAACAGGTTGAACCATCCAGGTATTTCGTAGGAGCTGATGACGGATGTAATCGTTGTCTGGGCTTGCTTCACAATATAAGAAGGCTTATAGATGAGGAACTCCATAATATCGGTAATGATGGTCTTGGCTTCTTCCAGGTAGTTAATCTCCCCGTCACTGCCCCATTGCTTATGAGCCATTAGGAGAGAGACAGCCACATCAAGATCTCCGTCTGGAGCAGAGTAAGGATCAATGCTGTTGCCATCCTTGTCTACCTTCCAGCCCATGAAGTTGTAGCCGGGAGATAGCCCGCGCTTGTAGTATCGGAACAACCCATCGAAGTCCGTCCGGCCACTGTTGCTAGGATTGGCCATATAGACGCTGATGAGCATGGCGAAGCCCATTCCTTCGGAACAAGTCCCATTCTTATAATTCGAATCATAGGAACGAATCCGGACTTCTCCCGGCTTAGCCCCATCTGTTGTTATATACAGGTCACGCCACTTCGTATACAAGTTCAGCATGTCCCGATTGAGTGTATCACGGTCAAGGCTCGGCATGATGCCATGGGGATACGATACGTTATGCGGGAATGGATATTGCTCGCTTCCAGACAAGAAGCTGCTGCTAGCAGGAGCACTAGTATTGGCTGATACGCTCGGAGTATGGATACCATAGGAAGCAGTAGATAGAGTCACAGCTGTAACGATGGAGCAGGCGACCCATTTTGATACTTTTGTTAACTTAGTCTTTCTCGGTTTCATTGATACAACTCCTTTTAGCTTATTCGTTTACATCCTGTCCTTTCTTACCGAAGCTCTCCCTCCTTTAGAGTATACAAACGCTTACAATACCCTCTATCAACATACCCTATGTTTTGTCACGAAGGACATAGTATAGTTTTAAGATTCACAGTGTTCAATTAAGAATATCTCAATTCCTTAGAGAATAGGGCTTGTCGAATTGCCCCTCCGCCTCCAAGACGGCAGGGAGCTTCATAAGATGCTGGAAGAGGGATGATTACGCCAGATGATCGGGCATACCTATCGCCCCCCTTCCACTGCAGCCTGTTATTCTATCTCTCCTACATGGAACGTGAACTCAGCTTGCATACTTGTTGTTAGATAAGCACTACGGAGCTTGAAGTCTATCATGAATACTGGAATAGCCGTCAGATGATTGTTCATGAATACCTGTTGTCCAATTGTACATTCCATTGCTTGTGGATTGTACCCTATCGTGACCATCCCTTGTTCCCCTTCAATTCGCACGGTTCCGTCCTCCCCGATGAGTGGTTGATGGGTAGTAATGAACCGCTCGGTAACGAATCCAGGCGGACGTTCGAAGGTATACGAGTCCTTAAGCCTTATTGGCTGTTCATTGGAATGGTCCCAGTGAAATTCTCGAATTAGTGATCTTAAGTTCGGCACATCATAGGCACCGGCCAGCTCCATGCGGAACCAGTCTTGTGCTTCAGACTGCTCGACATCTAGTATAGCAGCCCTGAATTGCTCCCCTGCCTGTTGATATTGCCCTTCAACAATGGGCACGGAATGCCCCTGCGAGCCATTACCAACGAGAGAATAACGGTCCGGTCCGAAGTACTGCGCCGTATATTCCCCTGCACCTAAGTCGGTAAGCAGCGTCTCCCCTCGGTAGTGGATGACGAAGTGTCCGACATCATTATGATTATGATGTTGTCCGTTATGTCCACCTATCGCTGCGAAGCAGACTGCCTTCCCTGCCGTAGTTCTTCTGCGGATGAGGAACTGGGCATTACAGAAATAGTGGGACTCCTCCGCTGGCTCCTCTAAGGCATACCTGCTGTCGCTCCAGACAAAATTTCTCACGACCTGAACCCAGTAATGGTAATTCTTATTCCCCACCCGGCTGCCAGACGTACTCATAGGAATCTGCATCTCTGGAAATACGCTCTTGAGGCGATGGGTCAGTACGGGAACATACGGGTGGCTGTGATGCCCGTCTGAGTAGGCGACAACATTCCCTTCACTCAGATACACCCTCTGAGGATATAGAGCGATCTGTCTAATCTTAGGATCTGACAGCAGATCGAGCTTACCGGCCGTTCTCTCCTTCAGAAGCTCCGCGAAGTAGACATAATGGCCGAACCCATACTCCCAGTAGGCCAGACCTTCCGGACAGAAGCCATCCTCCTGATAGCTGAGCAGGAAGCTCTCCAATCCGCTAATGACCCTTAACAAGAACGGGGCCAAGATCTTGTTGTCCTTGATTAAGTACAGCGCCGCAGCACCTGCTCCTCCTCCACAGACGGCAGCCCAGTTATGCTCTTGCACCTCCCAGCCGAAGAAGCTGTTAAGCTCGTAGAACGGTTCAATGATACGCTCGGTCACCTCCTTCCTTGCCCGATAGACGACAAGGGGCGACAGCCTGTCTTCGAGAAGATCTACAATCTCAGCTAGCGCAAAGCCTGTCATGACATTAGTGAGCTCTACACTTCTCCGATGAGGGCGCTTCGTCTCCTGAACTCTGCCTTCCGTCGTCAGATGATTAGCGTCATCCAGGATAATATCATTCACGCCAAGATGTGCCGGCATTGCCCACGTATATTCGTCGCATATGGCCCAGATAATGTCTTGCAGCTCCGAGAGATACCGATCATCCTGATGAACCATGGTGAGAATGGCGAGCGAGTTCAACCGGCTTCGGTGCTCATTGTAATGCTGAGCATATTCCTTCCGTGACCCAGTCTCGCTTATGATTCGGAAGGCGGAATAAGGAATAACGGAGATGGACTTCTTGAGATGCTCCTCCGCCAGACGTTCCGTTTCCTGAAGCATCTCTTTCCAGAAGGGCTCTGTACGAATAAGCTCCCACCTTCTAAGATCCCTTGCTTCAGCGAATAGGGCTTGATGATCACCTTTCTGTTCCGTTCCATACTGCAGGGCTTCATAGATTTGCTGAATATTCATCCTTAATTACCGTACAGCTTCCTATAAGAATCGTAACGCTCCTCCAGAATGTTGTTCATCCTAGGATCTTCTTTAAGTGAGATAACCATCTTGTCCCACTCTTCAATCGTTTCCTTGCCCATAATGACTTTGATTTTCATATCTTGAATTTTTTTGGCTATTTCGGTCCAGTGCTGGGTCTCTGTTTCCGAGTTTACCCCAGACATATTGATGAATGTACCGACCTTTAGCCGCTCGTCTACTACTTTTTTGTCGCGTTCTGTCATCTCCATAGGAGAACCGCCTGCAGGAAGTACACGAGAATACTTGTCTACGAAGCTCCATATGCCGACAAGCTGTCCTCCTGGAATTTTTTTATACTCTTCATTCTGTGTTTTGATTCCACCTTCTACCGTATGATGAACACCTTCTAATCCATATTTGGCTAGATCCATCCCCTCTTTAGAAGCGCCGTAGTCGAAGAACTCCAATATCTTCTTCATTTTCGCTTCCGGTACTTTTTTGGATATGAGATAATTGCCGAAGAACCCGCCTTCCTTGTGGACAAAAGGCTTTCCTGTTGCAGGTGACGTAATCCATGGCAAGTGAATAATATCTGCGTTAGGGGACGTTTTGCGCAAAGTACTGATGGCATCCCAGATGGCAGCGGAATCCATTGATCTTGGCGCCATCCCGATCTGCCCTGCCTTCATCATGTCATAGACCTGAGTTTCCTTCATTACGGCAAAATCTGTAGCCAAAACGCCTTCCTTATAAGCCTTCTGCAGCCATAGAAGAGCGTCTCTCTCTGAAGGCTGGAAGTCGCGGAACTCCATCTTGCCATCCTTGATGAAGGTGCCATTCTGGTCTCCGGCGAAGACATCCTCAACGAAGGCTAACTTATCCATCCATCCTTCTCCTACACTCGCAGCAAAGCCGACCGTATCTTTTTTACCATTCCCATCCGGATCGTTCTCCGTAAAGGCTTTCAATACCGTATATAGTTCATCCATCGTCTTAGGTGTGCTAAGTCCCAGCTTATCCATCCAATCCTTACGAAGGGCAGGGAAGGCTACTCCGCCTGCTAACGGTCTTGGACGAGGGATTCCGTAGTTCTTCCCGTCGATCCTGGTATTATCCCAGCTCTCCTTAGGATACGTGTTCATCAGATTGGGATAATCCTTCAGATAAGGAGTGAGATCCCAGAAGGCCCCTTCTCGAATGGCCTGCATAACGACAGGATCATAGATCCAGGTTGTCAGCATAACGTCAGGAATATCTCCGGAAGCGATCGTTACCTTGAACTTATCCCCGTAGTTATTGGATGGAATGTACTTAATATTCAGCTTCGTATTCGTGCGCTTCTCCATCTCCAGTTCAATCGCGTTATCATCCTTCGGAGCCTCCGCTCCTGTGTTAATCGCCATTAAGCTAATCTCGGTTGGCCCAGCATCCTTAGAAGCTGTATGTTCCTTCTCCTCATTCGAGTTCCCGCTAGCACACCCGGATAATAGACTTGTGATTAGAACAGCTGTACCTATTGCAGCCTGTAACCCTTTTTTCATTTTCTTTTCCTCCCTTTTATATGGTTGAATCTATTGTGATCATCCCTTGACAGAGCCGAGCATGACACCCTTGGTGAAGTGCTTCTGCAGGAATGGGTACACCATTAAGATAGGTATGGTTGCAATGACGATAGCGGCCATCTTAATAATCTGCGGCGTAACCGTCTGATCCGCCGACATATTCGCAGCAACAGACGGATCCGCGATGCCGGTTGATGACTGGACAATCATACTCTGCAACAGAACCTGAAGTGGCCACTTCGTATCATCGGTTATATACAGTACGGCACTGAAGAATGTGTTCCAGTAGCCTACCGCGAAGAACAAGCCGAAGGTTGCCATAGCGGGCAGAGACAGCGGCAATATGATCTGGAAGAAGATCTTCAAGTCATTCGCACCATCCATATAAGCCGACTCTTCCAGGCTCTCTGGGATGTTCTCGAAGAAGGTCTTCAGCAGCAGGGCATTCCAGCCGCTTAGCATACCAGGAAGAATGATAGACCATAGACTATTCATTAATCCTAGCTCATTAATAATCAAGTAGTTAGGAATCATGCCCGGTTGGAATAGTATCGTAATAATCAGGGAAGTCGTAATAACCTTCCTCCCTACAAGCCTCTTCCTGGAGATCATATAACCAAATGCAGCCGTAACAATCAAGCTCAGGATAGTCCCCACAACAGCCAGATAGCCGCTGACTCCTAGAGAAGTGACAAATATTCTGCTGGAAAATATATATTGATACGCATCTAAGGTGAATTGCTTCGGAAACAGAATAATTCGGCTGCTTAAATATTCGCTGGAGTCGGTAAAGGAAACGACCATAATATAATAGAAAGGGAAAAGCGAGATTAGTCCTATGAAACCAAGCAGGATAAGATTAGAGTAACCGAAAAGCTTCTCGTTCCATGTTTCTTTCATACCTACACCTCTGCCATTCTTTTTTATTAAAAAATCTAAAAGAAACCATTCCCGCCATACCTCTTAGCAAGCTTATTAGCTCCCAGAACGAGGATCAATCCGATGATAGACTTGAACAGCCCGACTGCTGTCGTATAGCTGAACTCTCCCTGAAGCAGGCCGACTCGGTATACATAGGTGTCGAACACTTCTGCCACACTCGAGACGAGACTGTTCTTAAGCAAGTAGACTTGCTCGAAGCCTACGTCCATCATTCCACCTAATTGCAGAATTAATAGAATGACGATTACATTGCGGATCGCAGGCAGCGTAATATGCCACATCTGGCGCAGCCGTCCCGCTCCGTCCATTCTGGCCGCCTCATACTGCTGCGAGTCTACGCCCGAGATAGCCGCAAGGAATATGATTGTGCCCCATCCCGCTTCCTTCCATATACTCTGGCCCGTTAGGAACACCCAGAACAAGTTAGGTGTCGTCAGCCATTCTACTCTGGACAATCCGGTCTCAAGCAGGATCTTATTTACTAATCCTTCCCCTGTAGCAAAAAAAGAAAAGGTGAGTCCTGCTATAATGACCCAAGAGAGGAAATGTGGGAGATAGACAATTGATTGAATCGTTCTCTTGTAAGCTTCCTTCCGCACTTCATTAAGCATTAAGGACAAGATGATTGGAACCGGAAAGAAAAAGACCAACCCCATTAGATTAATGGCAAGTGTATTCCTCAGCAGCAAAGGAAAATCAGGGTTCGTGAATAATCGATGAAAATGATCGAAGCCTACCCACTCACTCATAGAGAATCCTAATATAGGCGAGTATTGCTTGAATGCAATCAGTACGCCCCACATAGGCAGGTATTTGAACATGGCCATAATGAGAAGACCCGGCAGCCCTAACATGAATAAGTATTTGTCCCGCACGAGCGCTTGCCTCAGCTTCTGTCCTCTCGAACGTGACGGCAGAGCGACTTGAACGGGGCTGCTCCGCTTTTTGCTTGTTTCTATCGTGCTCATCCCTTTAACCTCGCGATCCCAACGTGTATTTGTGTGAAGCCTGCTTCCTTGCCTTCTCAACATAAGCCCCCTCTCGTTTTGCAGCAATAGAATTGTTTTGATCTCCCCTTTTTTTGCGGTTTCCTCGCGTTTTAAGAGCCATTTCTCTTCTGTGCAAAAATGTTCTATACCGGAAAGGCCCTCCCTCAGGCTAAGAGCCTTGTTAAAAGGAATTTCACACGATATAGTCTTTCTATATCATCCTTAATTACTCTCAGATGGAGATGTTGTCCTTGCTGCAGCCGTTATTTAATAAGGTCACAGGTGTTATTAGCAATGTATTTTTTCAATCTTCTTTTTTCAGAAAAAACTTAACCCTTGTCTTGCTGACAGCTTGTCTGCCAACCATAGTGATCGGCCTAAGCTTGTACTCTGTCGGTGTAAGCCAGATTGAGAAGGAGGTTAATCGTTCTCATCAGAACCAGCTTAATCAATTGGCTGTACAGATCGATGAGCAATTATCACGCTTGGAGATGAGCCTCTCCCAGTGGGCTTATAACCCGTTATTCGGGGAGCAATTAATGAAGGTAGATCTTGGACAAGAGCTAGACCTGACCAGAGATATCTACAAGAATCTGACGATTATGACGGAGATGAATCCCTTGGTAGCGGACGTCTATCTGTATGTAGATACGTCCAGCAGATTGGTATCGAACAAAAAGGGGCTGTTCACCATTCATGACCCGGCTCAAAAAGATCGCTTCCATAAGCTTCTGGAACAGGATAAGGATCTGTATTGGACGAAGGACCTCTACGTAAGCGAGATTCCTTCCCTTACTCTTCCTTCCTTCCGCCATTCATTCAAGTATACGCTGGTCCATCAGCTGCCCGGGGTATTAGCGAACAAATATGGTGCCTTAATTGTTCAACTGGACGCGCAGGCTGTGAACCGCATGTTCGATGTCAGGGAAGGCTCCAACTCTTCCATTCTAGTGGATTCATCGGGAGAGCCGCTCATTCAGCACGACAATGACAACCCGCTCTATCGTCAATTACGTGAGGGCATCATGGACCGGTATTTGTCTAAGGGCTCAGGGGCTTACCCCTTAGTTCATGAGCAGACCAGATATTCCGTGTCTTACAGTACATTCTCCCGTCTAGGCATAGATTGGATATTAGCAACCGCTACAGATATATCAAGCATCTCCCGCCCTGTCATCGTAATGTCCCGTTGGATTATATCGGTAAGCGTATTAGTTGTTATTCTGGCTGTAGGTCTATCCTGGATAGCCTCTCGCAGAATGTACCGCCCGATTGCCAGACTCATGGGAACGGTTGGCCACAAGGACTCATCCATCGGTTACCATACTGGAGATGAACTTAGCTTCATTGAGAGACAGTGGAATACCTTGTCGCTGGAGAGCCGTATTCTTCAGAATCGAGTGAAGGAACAGCTCCCAACCCTAAGGGACGGCTTCATGCTTCAGTTGGTACAGGGACATCTGTATTATCTAAGCGAATCAGAGCTTCGAGAGAGGATGAGCTATTACGGCTGGGACATTCATGGCCAGAGGTATATCGTCATGGTCATTCAGCTTATGGGGTTAACGAAGGAAGATGGGAAGTTCCGAGAATCAGATGAACAGCTGGTTACTTTTGCCGCTGCTAATATCGTGAATGAGCTCGTTCAGATGCGTCTGGGGCAAGCTCATGTCATTAATTTCCACGATCTGTCCATCGGTATCCTATCGACTATGCCCGACAGCTTATCCGGTCTCGAAGCTAAGAAGGAGCTCATTAGTGTATCGAATAAGATCTCCTCTACCTTAAGCCATATCCTTAAGCTGGATGCTACCATATGTATTGGACAGCCGATTCTTGAGATGAAGCAGATCCCTGACATTACAGAGGCTACTCGCCGCACCCTGCAGTACCGCAAGCTTGGTGAATCCAATCAAGTCATTGATATGGACACGCTAGTAGCGAATGGATCCTATAAGTTCCATTATCCATTCGAAGCCGAGAAGAGTCTTATTCATGCCATCCGAATGGGGCAAGAAGAGGAAGCGCTGTCCAGCCTAGACCTATTCATCCAGGAAGTAGAGCGCCATGTGGAGGTTGAGCTGTATGTGCAGCAAGCCATGTACCAACTATTAGGAAGTGTCCACCATTCTCTCCTCTCAGCAGGCTTCCCTATCTTCGCCTTGCATGAGGGAGAGAATCTATACGCAGAGCTGTCCGAGCTTAGGCTGACAATGGATATGAGACGGTGGTTCAAGGTCAAGATCATCGCACCTTATGTGTTGGAGATTAATACGTTCTATGATACACAGCTTAAGCAATCGGTACAGCAGGTTATTCGACTGATTGGACAGAATTATATGAAGGATCTGTCTCTCGAGGATTATTGTGATCAGGTCGGGGTGACCAGCATCTCTACCATGAGCAGAGCCTTCAAGGAGACGACAGGTACGAATTATGTAGATTACCTGACGCAGTTCCGTGTAGAGAGATCCAAGGAGCTGCTAATGAGAACCGACATGAAGATTGTAGAGGTAGCTGAGAGCGTAGGCTATCAGCATTCTTATTACAATCGTGTGTTCAAGAGATACGAAGGGGTTACGCCCTCCCAATACCGAATCGATCACAAATCAAAGTGACGAGCGGGTTGAGCGATAAAAGGGCAGCCTATTCTTCATACAATCTGCAATCTCAACGGCTTGCAGCCCCGACAGAATGTCATCGGCAGACTTAGTGCCCTGTCGTACATGCTCAAAAAAGCTTCTGTTCTCCTCGTAGAATCCATTCGTCTCGAACAGAGCCATTCCGACGTTCAATTCCAGGCCAGAGATTCTGGTCTGGATCTCGCCTGACTTAAGGTGGACAAGTTCACCTTGATTATCATAGCCATTCCATATGGGGCTGTTCAGCAGGAACATATGGTCGTTGGCATGAACGACGGCTCTCTCGATTACGGCGCCGGAGCAGGGACAGAAGTGAATTCGTGCGAGGATTCCATTATCGAACTGGCAGTCCAGATAGTAATTAGCAACACGCTCTCCGAACTGGGGAAGCTCTTGATAAGTGAATCTAATCTCCCGATAGCTTGAACCTGCAATATGCCTTACCGCATCAATCCCATGAATCGCTGTCGTCTCGAACGTGCTCTCGGTTCGGCCATAACGGTAGAACTCATATATAATGCTCTGTACCTCGCTAGGAGCATGGTTACGAATCTCATCCTTAAGTCTCTTGAGGAGTGGCATATGTCTTCGGTTGAATGCAACTCCGTTAATGACTCTCGCCATCGCAGCGACCGCCGCCATCTCTAAGGTGTCCTGAGGATGAAGTCCAGGGGGCTTCTCCATGAGAACCGGATAGCCTCTCTGCATGACCGCAATCGCTGTTGACTTAATCAAGTGTTCAGGCACGACGATACAGACCACGTCCGGCTTCTCCTCCTCGAGCATCACTTCTATATTTGTATACGAGCGTTCGAATCCGAATTGTTGTTGAAAAGCCTGTGCTCTCTGTTCATCAAGGTCACAGCAAGCCGCTAAAATGGTATCTTCTACTTCCCCAGCGTACTTCATGTAGGAGGGACCATGTACTAAGGCAGCATGATTCCCGCAGCCTACCGTGCAAATTTTCAAGCTCATCTTCAATATCACTCCTCTCATCTGCTACATTAGAGTCATCCGATTGTACTTATCCACCGTAATCTCACCCGTCAGCTTGCCGCCTCTGATCCACCTCTCCATATCTTCAATGACCGTCTGCCCGAGCCGAGACTTCCAATAGCCCGAATAGGCGGCAATATGCGGGAAGCACCACACATTAGGAAGCCGTCGCAGAGGACTAGTAAGATTAAGCGGTTCCGTGTCGAACACGTCGAGCATGGCCCTAATACGACCTGTGCCAAGAGTAGCGGCCAGCGCATGCTCATCAATAATTGGGCCTCTTGCCGTATTAATCAACAGCGCCCCATTCTGAATAAGGTCCAGCTCCCTCTGGCCAATCATGCCTCTTGAAGTAGAAGTTAGTGTATTGTGCAGGGAGATAATATGGGATCTCTCTAACAGCTCATCGAGATGGGAACATAGATGCAGGCCAAGGGAAGCCGCCTCTGCTTCGCTGCAGTGATTGGAATACAGCAGAATCTGTGGTTCATACGGCTGCAGCAGGCGAATGACTTCCCTAGCTATATCGCCATAACCGATCAGTCCAATCGTCTGCCTATACAGTCCAGGCACATATTCCGTGTCATTGTCGGCCCATCCCCCTTCGGTGAATGTCCGATTGTAGGACAGCAGCTGATAGGAGCCGGCCGCCATCATCGCTACCGTTCCTTCCGCCGTAGCGCGTGACAAGGCGCTGTTCGCATTAACTATCGTAATTCCCTTCATGAATAGGCTGGGATCAACATAAGGGACTACAGTGCCTGCAGCGTGTCCTATGAATTTGAGCTTCGGGGCCTTCTCCACAAGCTCAGCCGTTAATCGCGGGGAACCCCATGATGTTAGGCAAGCATCGAAGTCATGGAGGACGTCAGCCAGCGGCAAGCCATGAAGCTCACCTCTGTGATCCAACCAGTGGACCTCCGACCATTGCGCCAGCTTCTCCAACGCTTCTGTGCGGAATATTAGTTTTTTCAACTTTGGATTAGTTACTGTAATCAATGTCTTCATTTCATGCAATCTCCTTGCTTCGCAATTTGATGATTCCACTCCACCTTATGTGTTGCTGCAGTTAACGGCAATAAGACATTTTTGTACAGATGAATCTGCTCTGCACTCCTTAGTAGCAGCCCTCTTACAAAAAAGTGCTATATCTGCTGCACGATTCGCGATACGTTGTGAACAATCTAGTAAACACAAGTGCTGAAGGCATACAACGAATAATGGCTGCTCTCCCTAGGGGAGGCAGCCATTTCGTGTAAGTGCGTTCATCTCCTATTACCGATCTGGATACAACACAACCTTAATCGCTTCATTCATATGGTTCACGCAGAGGTCAAGGCCGTACTCCAGCTCGCTGAAGTCGATCTCATGTGTCACGAAGGCATCGAAGTTAATCTTGCCTTCAGCCACCTTATCCACTGCGAATTGGAAGGCCTTCAGCTCATCCGCTTGGGATCCATATACCTGGTTCAGTGTATGGGCGAAGGTTGCTTCCTTGCGAAGCAGCAGTCTCGGGTTGAGCCGGTGATTGTTCTCGATTCCCTTCGCATCTACGAACAATCCTGTTATTCTACCTCTCTGCCTAAGCGCCTTGATCGCCATATCGAATGCATCACGCTCTGAACTGCGATCCTCGGATATACACATCACGACCACATCGGCACCCTTGCCGCCCGTTGCGTCCTTAACAGCTTGAACGATCTCATCCGTCGTCATCTCCGCGCGGTTATAGGCAGCATCTGCTCCAATCTCCAGAGACTTCTTCACACGGAAGGCATGGACATCAACCGTTAATACTTGATGTGCGGTCAACTTGGCTGTTGCCGCCGCCGTTAACCCTAGCGGGCCTTGACCGACTATTAGAACAGTCTCATGCGGCTTAATCTGTGCTGGATGTACAGCTGACACATAGGCACCATGGAACATCTCAACCAGGGAACGTATCCGAACGGGAATAGACTCAGGCACTCTTACCCATAGATCATCTGTTGGTCTAACTACCGTATATTCACAGAAGGCCCCACGCGGGGTGTAGAGCGCAATAATCTCACCAAGCTGAATGTCTGTTACATCTGAACCAACCTGAATGACTTCCCCAGCCACCTCATGGCCAAGAACCTGCGGATAGAAATCATGGTAGCCGTCGAAGTCACCGTGATAGATATGATTATCGGTAGCATTGCAGATGGAGGCGACTTGCACCTTGAGCAGCACTTCGTCGCTCTTAATGGATGGCACTTCCACTTCTTGTACTCTAAGTACTCCTGGTTGTTCTAGTATAGCTGCCTTCATTGTCATAATCCCCTCTCAATTGGTTCGTTCGTATATAGGATGTTGGTCTTAGTAGAAGTATCCGCGTTCTCTCACATAAGCCGTCTCTGTCGCGAAGTAATGCTGAGCAAGCTCCGGCTTCGTGTGAGGCTCAATGACACAATATCCCTCATAGCCGTCTCTCTTCAGCCTTGCTAATACGCCGTCTATGTTCACGACACCCTCTGGGAGCGGCGGATAATAGATATGGTTAGGTGCCAAGGCGCCTGTCATGACAGATCCCTTGCTCAGCTCGGAATGCCCCAGCTCCGGACGATACACACAGCCATTCTTCAGATGAACATAGGCGATATGCGGCTTCAGCAGATCATAAGCATACGGGAAGCCTTCCTCTGCCGCATGATAATAATTCGTCGGATCGTAGTTCGTCTTGAAGCTGGGGGATGAGATCGCTTCAATAATGGAGAGCATTCCCTCAGGCGTTCTAGTAGCGTCGTGGGCCTCATTCTCCAGACAGAGCACAATGCCCAGCTTCTCTGCCAGCTGAACAGCCGGCATAACAGCCCGCTTAATTCTAGCCAGGTCTGGCATAATAGCTAGGGACAAGTTATAACAATAATGGTTCACTAGCTTCGTCCCCAGCGTCTCTGCCACTTCAACAGCACGAACTAGAGCGGCAGCATACCTGTCCAGATCGGCTGAGATCTCCGAGTGGAAGGCAGCAGACATAGATACACCGCTTACGGTGAAGCCATATTGATCTAACACCCTCTTAGCTGCCAGCGCATCGCGTCCTTCATAAGCATCTGCGCATACGTTCTCTTCCAATGCAGGTACGTTGCCTGGCCAGATCTCAATGGCATTCACTCCATAGCTGCTCATAATCTTCAGAATCTCTTCCAGCGAATGAGTCCCTGCAAGCACCTGACCTGATAAGGCTAACTTCATGATGACATCTCTCCTGACGATATATCGACTAATATCTTCATATACTTATCCGGATGATTAATGACCAATTCTAGTCCTTCTGCTACTTGATCCAGAGGTACCCTGCTGCTAATTAGAGGAGCAAGCCTCAGCTTGCCTTGAACCGCGTAATCTACTGCCTTCTGAAGGTACTGCCTGACCAGCTGGATATCGTTAACCGGTCCTCTCATGGTTACTTGCTTGCGCTGCAGGTGGAAGATATCGAGCTGCCTGCCTCTGCGAGGATGGCCGTAGGATATAATAGTTCCGCCATCTCGCAACACCGCAATTCCATCATCCAATGTTGGTGACTCTGGGAGTATGTCATCTGCATAAGCATCAATGACAATGTCCATCTCGCCGAACTGCTCAATAACTTCCTTACTCACCGACCGAATCGCATTATTGAATGTACCGTCACATCCCAGCTCCAGACCCAGTTGCCGGCGATACTCATACAGGTCCCATCCAATAACTGTGCTTGCCCCTGCCTGCTTCGCCAGCTGTGACATGATGACACCGCTTGGTCCTAGGCCGATAATAAGCACCCGATCACCGGGGTTAATTCTCGCAGCTTCGACAGCACGGATGGCAGCTCCAGCGAGCTCGAACAACGGCCCCTCATCGTTGCTAATCCTGCTCGGAAGCTTAACCATCGCCACATCGTCTGGAGCGACAGCGACATACTCAGCGAACGCGCCTACGGTGAACCACCAGGCTACACGATCTCCTACTTCATAGCCGGTCACCTCGCTGCCGCAAGCTGTAATCACTCCGTAAGCCTCATGGCCGAATACAATCGGGAAGTCCGTCCAATGCGCACCTGCCATAATGGCTGGATCTGATCCATTGCAGATACAAGAGGTGATTAGCTTAATTAATACCTGCTTGTCACCGCATTCCGGCATTGGTATATCCTCCAGCTTAAGCACACCTGGCTGGTGTAAGACTTGTGCTTTCATTGCTGTGCACCTCACTGTAATGATTTGTATTAATCCATTGTGTTATATTTAATAATAGATCCTGATAAGGGTAACTAAAATGAATTATTCATTTTTCATTTTGCATTTTTGCTTTGCAAACTATTGCAAACTGCTGCAAGGGAGAGAAATTCAGATGTCATCCTTCATCCAAGTATCCTTAATCGGAATAAATACCCCTCATCAGCCAGAATTCGTCGTAGACCGGCCTGCTGGAGAAGGCTGCTACGTCCTTATGTGCTTCTCCACCCCGTTCTTCGCCCGAACCTTGAACGGAATGGAGCACGGACAGCCGGGAGACTGCTTGCTTCATGACCCCAGCTTCCCGCAGCATCACGGCACATTAGCCCACATGAGCGAAGGCTTCCGCAATGATTGGGTACACCTCCAAGGCCCCAGTATTAGAGAGTTGGCCGAGCAATACGGCATAGCACTTAACTGCCTTATTCGAACGGGAGAGAAGCATCTGCTGTCGTCAAGCTTCAGAGAGATTGAGAACGAACTCGCGATGAAGAAGCCTTATTGGGAGCAGAAGGTCCAGCTCGCTATACATGACGTGCTGTGCACAATAGGCCGTCAACAGAGGCTGGTCATCCAGCTGGAGCAATATACCACATCCGAGAGACAATTCCATATCAAGTTCATTGAGGCTCGAATGTGCATACATGAAGCATTCGCAGAGGACTGGACGGTTCAGCGAATGGCCAATCTGGTCAACCTGAGTGAAGAGAGATTCTCCGTTCTCTATCAGACGTTCTTCCGTACCAGCCCCAAGGAGGATCTCATCTCGAAGAGACTCGAGGAAGCAAAAATTAGGCTAATTAACAGTAATGACAGCATTGAGAGCATTAGTCTGGAGTGCGGCTTCAACAGCCTCTACTATTTCTCAAGATTATTTAAGAAGCGTGTTGGCTCTCCGCCCGGATATTACCGAAGCAGACGAATATAGCTCACTAATATCTGCATAACGACTAGCAGCTCTGTCCATCCCTATACGGGGAGGACAGAGCTGCTTCAACCATTTACATTATTTCGATTGCGTTTTTAGGAACTCCTCAATTTGACGGTTTTTCTCTGCAATGACTTTGTCGGATCCTGCTTTTTTCAACTTTTCATTGAATTCAGCCAAGTACTTGTCAACATCCAGTACACCGCCGCTCAAGCCGTCGATATATTCCTTCCAGATTGCGGCAATAGCAGCTTCTTCGTTTTTGACCGGCTCAGCATTGAAGCTGAATCCGATAATTGGAGTAGGCTTTGCTGCTTCATTGAACTTCTTGAACTCTTCCCACTTATTCGGATTCTCTTGTTCGAAGAGATAGCTTAGGAATTGATTACCGATCTGCCATGCATTTCCTGGATTGTATCCGACATCTTTTCCCGTTTTACCGTCCGGGTACTTAATGACGTTGTCAGATACCTTCACATAGTGTACACCTTCAACCCCGTACGCCAGCAGATTAACGATACGAGCATCGGTATGCATCAAGTTCAATAGCATCATCGCCCGCTCAGGATCCTCAGATGTTTTGGAGATGGCGAGCATGGAATTGTTAAGATCACCAGCAGCAATGTATGGAGCGTCTTCCAGTGCAATCTGAATCCATGGCTCAGTCTTGCCGATGGAGAACTCTTCCGCCTTCCCTGGCTTCAGCTGTTGTTGAACAACCGCCACTTCACCGTTATTAATCTGTGTAGACATATCCGTGTTCGTTCCTGGATCAGGCTGGAATAGATTGAGCTTGTTCCATTTCACCATCAGCTTGAAGTGTTCTTTTATTTCCGGTTGTTCGAACAGATTAACTACTTTCGTGCTTCCGTCTTTTGGCAGACGGCCTTGGCTGGAGTTTTGGCCAACAAGCTCATACGGATATGCCGATACCCAATTGCTAGAAGCATTGAATGGAATCATGCTTGGGTTATCCTGTTTGATTTTCACGAGGAATGGTTCAAGATCAGCTAACGTTTTTACGGTGTCTTCATTAATTCCGTACTTTTCAGCGATGTCTTTTTGGACAAGGAAGCCTTGCTGGGAAGCCATCTCCTTCTGAGTAGGAATGGCATAGTTTACTCCGTTAATCGCTGTACCTGTCAGCATTAGCGGATCGATGCTGTCCGTTATGCCCTTGCCGTACGTTTCAAGCAGCTTGCTGTCCGGACCATTCAGCGCGTGGAAGGCGCCCTTGGCTACATCTGCTGCGAATCCGCCCCAGCCTGCTGTGAACATGAGATCGAATGGTTCGCCGGAAGCCATCATCAGGTTCATTTTTTGAGGGTAGTCGTTCCAGCCAAGGTGATTCACCTTAACGGTAGCATTAATCGCCTCTTTAGTAATTTTGTTGATCTCGTCCTCAACTAACTTCATATCTTTCTGTGTAGCCGGACCTTCGAAGTAGATGGACAATTCCCTTGGCTTCAGCTTGGATGCGTCGGAAGCTTCGTTGTTAGCCGCTTCCGTATTGCCCTCATTACCCGTTCCTGTGTTGGTCGTGTTGCTGCCATTGTTGCTGTTGCCGCAGGCAGACAGGAACATCGTTGCCGCCAGCATGATTGCCAGCACCATGTTAAGCTTTTTACCTTTTCTCATCTTGCTGAACCCTCCTAATATTAGTGCTATCTATACTACCTAGTCATAGAACTAGAGGCAGCCTGGGCTATGCCATGCTTGTTGCTCGGTTATCCCTTCACGGAGCCTACGGTAAGTCCCTTAACGAAGTACTTCTGAATGAACGGATAGACGAAGACGATCGGACCAATTCCGATAACAGCTATTGCCATACGTACCGTCTGTGTTGGCAGCGCCGCAAGTATTCCATCCGTGGCTACCTGGTTGGCAAGGCCTGAATTCAGATAGTTAATATTGCTGATGACCCGATAGAGCAGATACTGAATGTTCACCAGTGACTCCTGATTAATATAGATTAAGCTAAGATACCAGTCATTCCAATATCGGAGCATCTGGAACAAGCCAATCGTTGCCATGACAGGCAGTGATAACGGAAGTACAATCTGCCAGTAGATGCGAAGCTCACCTGCCCCATCAATCTTAGCTGATTCAATAAGCGCATGCGGTATCGTTGAACCGAAGAAGGTCCGCATGATGATCAGATTAAAAGGAATGACGAGGTAAGGAATGAGCAGCGCGAACAGCGTATCCTTGAGGCCAGCTTGTGCATAGATGAGGTACCAAGGCACAAGTCCGCCGTTGAACAGCATCGTGAAGAAGACGAAGAATAAGAATTGATTGCGATACGGGAAGTCTGGCCTCGATACCGGGTAAGCGAATAAGGAAGTGACGACCAAGCTTGATGCCGTCCCTATTGCTGTAATCAGGAACGAGATCCAGTATCCATTCAGAATCTTCTTGTAGTCGTAGAACAAGTACTCATAAGCGTATAAGGATAATTCCTTGGGGAAGAACTGATATCCCGCCTGGCTAATATAGACCTCATCCGAGATCGACACCGCAAGTACCAAGAACATGGGCAGAATACAGGCTAGACTTAACAGAGCTAGTATAGCGATTAATATATATTGTGCGTATCTTGGCATATCATTCGGTCCGACCGTCTTCACTCTAATTCTTGAAGACTTGGCTGTCTGTATGGTCTGTTCCATTCTAATCTCCCCTTCTAGAAGAGCGCATTCTCTTTATTTACGCGCCTCACGATCGTATTTACAGTAAGGACAAGCACGAATCCGACAACGGCTTGATAGAAGCCTGCTGCAGCTGACATGCCGACGTTCCCGTTAAGCAGGAAGTTCCGGTACACGAATGTATCAATTACTTCTGTCGTTGACAAGATAGAGCCGGAATTAAGCGTCGCTTGATAGAATAAGCCGAAGTCCGCGTTGAAAATATTACTAACCTGCAGCAGGGTCATAATCGTAACGACCGGTATCATCATCGGAATCGTAATGTGAAGAATCTGCTTCCACTTCGATGCTCCGTCAATAACAGCAGCTTCATAATATTCTGTATCAATAGAGACGATCGAGGCCAAGAAGACGACAGCAAAGTATCCTATTCCCTTCCATATGTTCACAATCGGAAGAATGAACGGCCATTTATCAGGCGAGGAGTACCAAGATATCTTATCTATACCGAACCAATCTAGCACCGTTGAGTTCAGAATGCCCAGCTCCCCTAGGAAAGCGTACAGCAGGTAGCTTACCGCTACATAGGACAGAAAGTACGGAAATAAAAAGGTGCTCTGGAAGAAGGACTTAAGAAACTTGCGCTTCACCTCATTCAAGGCGATGGCTAGTATCATCGCCCCGAACGTTACGCTCACGATGAATACCGTATTATAAGCAATCGTATTCCGCGTTGCCGTCCAGGCAACCTCCGTCTCGAATAGATACCTGAAGTTCTCGAAGCC
Source organism: Paenibacillus sp. GCM10023252 (assembly GCF_042653305.1). Lineage (NCBI taxonomy): Bacteria > Bacillati > Bacillota > Bacilli > Caryophanales > Paenibacillaceae > Paenibacillus > Paenibacillus sp. GCM10023252. The sequence goes on along the minus strand of NZ_JBHSHW010000009.1, from coordinate 412,987 downwards.
CGACCAGGCGCTCCCCCAGATTCCGTCGGTGAATCTGTAGTTCTTGAAGGCAAGGACCACTCCGAACATCGGCAGATAATTGTTGAAGATTACAATGACTAACGCCGGCAGCATCATTAGGAACAGCATGCGATGCCTGATGATGTTGGTTGCATGATTAGACAGCGTTCTCATCATCCACTCACCACTTTCTCTCTATGTTTTATACTCCTAATTGTACTGGCTTTGTCGAAAATGAAAATCAAGCATCTTATTGTTAGCACAACTATCTTATGGTGTTGTGAAGCTAATCCTAAAATAACGAAAAAACCTTCTCGGTCATGACGAGCATGACCGAGAAGGTTATTGTGCATCTTTAAAATCGCTAATTAAAGGATGCAGAGGATCAAACTGCGGTTTCTTGTAGTCCTCTAGCCTAATCTGATTATAGCGAACAGCGGTACGCAAGATTAGATTCATTCGCCCCGTCTCATTCTCAAGCGTCTCCTTCACTGGCAGCTTGCCCATTACTATCTCTTGATAGGCTTGATTGCGGCTGTTCCAGGTTACTTCGTTAGAGATGGACGGCATTCGATTGCGGCTGTTCAACAGAATCGGCTGTGCTGGATAATAGGATTCCAGCTTGCTTGGCTTGAAGGACGCAAACTGCTTGCTTGTCGTTGAAGGCACAGGGTTGCGCAATTGTTCATAGGCCGGATAATAAGCTCCGCGATTATATAAGTGTCTAATGGTCTTGCTCTGATGAAGGAATGTCCAGAACTTGATTGCTTCTTCCTTGACCTCGCTGCTATTGTTGACGCCAATCATCGGCTCCGGCACCAGCATTAATGCTCCCTTGCCCTTAGAGTCTCCATCAACTGCAGGCGGCATAGCCACCCCCCAATCTAGTGACATTCCAAGCTCGTTCTCCAGCTTATACACATCCGAGCTGGTAGCGAACATCATCCCTACGTTCCCCTTAGCGAATTGTGTAAGAGCCGTATCATACTTCAGCGATAATTCACCAGGGAGCATGGCACCGCTAGCCTTCATCTGAAGCATTGTATCCAGCCATGGCTTAACGCTTGTTATATTATACTCACCCTTCTTGTAATCAAAGGTAGTAATTCCGCTGTACGTCAACGGAATCTCCATCCCATGATTATAACCTAACCAGTTCTCATCAAGCGGCCATGCGAAGCCATACTTCTGATAACCTAGGTTGCCCTCGCTGATCACTTGGGCATAGCGTGCCAGCTCGTCAAGTGTCTTGGGAGGATTATCGGGGTCAAGCCCTGAAGACTGGAATAGATACTTGTTGAAAATTAGCCGAAGACTGGTCACACCATTGGGTATGCTGTACAGTTGCTCATTGTAGCTCCCATAGTGTTTATCCCAATTGGTCAAGGAAGGCAGGCCTGCGGCCTCATTAATCGTTGAGGTTAGGTCCGTCAGCCAGTTCTTGAATACATAGGTCGTCTTCCATTCTTCCTGGAAGGAGAATAGATCGGGTGCTGACCCTGCGATAAGCTCCATATTAAGCACTCGAGTATAATCATCCTTGGGGATATCTAGCAGTTGAACCTGGATACGATCCTTGTTCTCCGAGTTGTACTGCTCAATCAGCTTCTCCATCTCTGCCTTGCTTCCATAAGTTTGGTAGGCGAAGGTTATAATTCTCCCTCCAGCACTAGAGTCATTGTTGTACGGTTCTCCTCGAGTTAACAGGTCGGTGCTGCTGCATCCGGAAGCGGTGAGAAGGAGCATCATGACTAACTTGAAAAACATATACGTATTAAGCGGTTTCAATATAATCCCTCTTTGCTATATAATGATCGTAGCTTCTGAATCCGGACAGTAAGGGGATAGCAGCAATGAGGAGCATCATGCAGCGTCTATTCTATAATCATATAAGTATTAAGCAGCGCTTGCTGTTGTACTTCATCCTTCTCGTACTGCTGCCTTCTACCTTCATCTCCGTTACGTTGTATAACAAGTCCTCCACCACCATCTCGAATAATATGACCGATTCCATCGCAAGGAACATGAATATGATGCATATGAATTTAACGCAAAAGCTGGAAGAAATCAATGATCTTATGACGAATATTTACTTGAACAGCAAGCTTCAAGAGATTATCTCCTCGGACAAGCCGATGAATGATGTGACCACGATTACAGAGATTGCTGAACTTAATGAGCTGCTTAGAAGCTACAATCTGAAGAACTTATCCAATCATTCCATGAACGTTAAGCTGTATCTTATGAATCGACCGCAATATCCGCTATACAATTTTATTGGCAATGTGTATACGATGGAGACGATTCAGAACCAGCCCTGGTATCAGTCTATCCCTTACAAGACGCAATACAGCGTGCTAGGCTTATTTCCCGGCGACACCGGCAGCAAGCAAGAAGTTGTTATTCGAATGATTAAGCGGATCTATAATCTAGACAGCCTTACACTGCCCTATGCAGGCTTATTAACCGTCGATGTTGATCTGGCTACGTTATATGATGTCATTATCGCAATGAAGCCTTCTCCCGGGAGCCAAGTATTCCTGCTGAATGAAGAGAATCACATTATGGTCGGGCCGAAGGACGCTCTTGTGGACACGCCCTTCCAGTCCCTATACCCGGATATTCAGCTGCATGCTGCTGAGAAGGACACGAATGATCGCGAGAGTGAATTCTACTCGAATCAGCTTGTACTCAATGGAGTGGATACGTTAACTGCCATTAAGGAGCTGCCCGCCCTTGGCTGGAAGATCGTGTCCCTGTCACCAGTGAAGGATCTTAATCGGAACCTGCTTTCATTTCAGAAGGTCATGATTATCGTCCTGCTCGTCAGCCTTGGCTTCGCCATCCTGCTCTCGTTCGTCCTGTCTAACAATATTACGAAGCCGCTGAGCAAGTTCGTCAAGTCAATCAGCGCTGCCGAGGATGATCTGTTCAACGTCACGATTGAGTACAAGCGCAATGATGAATTCGCGTATCTGTTCCATCGGTTCAACAATATGATTAAGCGAATACGAGAGCTGATTGACCGCTTATATGTGACCGAGGCGAATAAGAAGAAGGCCGAGCTTGAGGCGCTCCAAGCGCAGATTAATCCGCACTTCCTCTATAATACATTAGACTCAATTAACTGGATGGCCTTGAAGAAGCAAGCGCCTGAGATCAGCCAGATGGTCACCTCTCTGTCAGACTTCTTCCGGCTCAGCCTGAACAAGGGCAATTCCATCATCACATTAGGCGATGAGCTGAAGCAAGTCGAGGCCTATCTGACCATTCAGAAGATTCGAATGAGCAGCAAGCTGTCTTATACCATCGAAGCTGACAGGGAGGTTCTCCCCTTGCTTACGGTCAAGCTCATCGTGCAGCCTCTAGTGGAGAACGCGATTCTGCATGGATTCGATCAGTCTCGAGGACGAGGTCATGTTGCGATTGAGGCCTTCTTGCAGGACAACGGGCTCGTCTTGCTCGTGACGGATGATGGATCAGGTACAGAGGAAGATGTACACAAGATTAACGGACTGCTGGATCATGCTCACGATCAGACGGCATCATTCGGCATTCGTAATGTTAACGCTAGAATTAAGCAATGGTTCGGTGAACAATATGGCCTTACCTATGAAGCCAACACCAGACATGGACTTACTGCAAGGATTACGTTACCCGCTGCGAAGACGATGGAGGAATGATGATGCTGAAGATGATTATTGCAGATGATGAGGAGATCGTTCGTGAGGGGCTAAGCTCTGTTATTCCATGGCATGACTATGGGGTTGAGATTATCGGACTTGCTGAGGACGGTGAAGAGGCTTACCGCATGTGCCAAGAGCTGAAGCCTGATATTCTGTGCACCGATATTCGCATGCCGCTCATGGACGGATTAGGACTTGCTTACAAGCTGAAGGAAGAGGAGAACAGCTCCATCCGAATTATTCTCGTCAGCGGAGTGCAAGACTTCGAATACGCGAAGACCGCATTGCGGGTAGAGGCAGAGGCATACATACTGAAGCCAGTGAAGATTCAAGAGATAACCGAAGTCATTCAGAAGGTAGTTACCAGTATAGAGCTTGAGCGAAGCAGCCGATCTAATCATGAGCAGCTTCGCAAGCAGCTTCAGGACAGCATGCCCGTTCTAAGAGAGAAGCTGCTCGCACAGCTCATCTCAGGGCATTATGCCCATGAAGCTACTGCTCTCGAGAAGGCGGAGTTCTATCACATACCCTATACAGCCGGTGATGCTATGGCGGTCGGTGTTCTGCAGCTCGATGATCTGTCCCATGCGCTGCAGACATTCAGTGAAGAGAATATTCAGCTCATATTTTTTGCCATCCACAATGTGGTGGAGGAGCTAATCCGGACGGTGGAAGGCGGATTCCTCTTCACTAATACGCTGGAGAATGAGCTCGTTATCTTCTTCAATGAGAAGATGCTGGCAAGCAGCAGATTCGTAGAGCTTAGCGAAGAGATTACTCGATGTGTGAAGCAATATGTGAAGGTATCCGTATCCATTGGAATTGGCTCTGAAGTGCGTTCACTAACTCAGCTCAGCCTCTCTTATCAGGAAGCGAAGAGCGCCTTGCAATATACCTTCTTCTCGGGCAAGGGCTCTATCGTAACGATTGATGATGTGGATCAGCTGCATCATGCGAAGAATGAGAATTACATGCATCTCTACTCTTTGGAGAAGCAGCTGATGATTATGCTTAAGCTAGGGGATACGAACGGGGTTAAGGAGCTGTCACATAAGCTGTTCGAAGAAGTCATTCTTCCAAGCGGTCAGAGGGTAGATCAGGTGTACTACCTCTGTACGGAGCTCGTATTCCATCTCGCCCGAACCTTCCATGAGCTTGATGAATCCTTCGAGCACATCGTCTCCTCGTCCATTAGTGACGTCCTGCAGATGCTGGAGGGAATGCGCAACATAGATACTCTTAGAGCCTACCTTGAGTCGATGCTGCTTGATATATCGGCCTACTTCAACAATAAGCATCATTCCAAGAATCAGAAGGTTGTCTACAAGATCAAGCAGCACATTGAGAAGCATTATATGAACAATATAACGATTCAATCGCTTGCCGAGGAGGTATACTTAAGCCCGACTTATATGTGCCAGATTTTCAAAAAAGAGAATCATGACACCATTATTGAGTACCTCACCAAGGTAAGGGTCGAAAAGGCAAAAGAACTGATGAAGTCCCCTGATCTCAAGCTGTTCGAAATTGCTGAGATGGTTGGCTTCGAGAATGCCACTTACTTCACGACCGTGTTCAAAAAGCTGACTGGCATTCTTCCGGGCAAATATCGCGAGACGCTGTAACTTAAAAGGGGCTGACCTCTCACAAGTCTGAATCGACTTGTGAAAGTCAGCCCCTCCTTCCTATACCTTGCGCAATACAATTAACTCACTTGTGAAGTCGGCTTCAAGCTGGACTTGAATGCCTCTACTCATGAAGGATCTGCCGCTCCTCCGCACATCACTGCCCTCAATCGAATACGCAGCATCTGGATCAAGACCTCTAAGCCGAATTGGATAGAACGGCATTCGGAACTGTTCAGACCGGCGCAGCGCGAATACGACGGACTCAGACTGATCGCCGCTTACATACTGGACCGCTGTATCATCTGAGGCACGGGGTGAAGCAATTCGATAGAGACTGCCTTCCTGAATGGTCCGTCGAATCCGCTTGTACTGCTCAATATATTGCCTGGACTGCTCGAGCTCTTCCTCTGAGAGCTCATTCAGATTCATGCCGATTCCGAGTGAGCCCATCATGGAGCTGTGGAAGCGATACTTAAGCGGAGCAGACCGCTGGTTAATATAATTAGGAGCATCGGTTACCCAGCACATCATCGACTTGATATTGTAGGCTAAGGAGTATCCTTCCTGGATACGAAGGCGGTCATAGGGATCCGTATTATCCGATGTCCAGAATTGAACGACATACTTCATCATGCCTAGATCAACACGCCCCCCGCCTCCGGAGCAAGCTTCGAACGCCACATTCGGATGCTGCTGCTGCAATCTATCCAGGATGCTGTAGATGCCTCTCGTATGTCGTACCCATAGCTCTTGCTCCCGTCCTGCTGGTGCATTCGGCCAGCCTGGCTCAGTGAAGTAACGATTCATGTCCCACTTGATGAACGAGATGTCATTCTCGCTTAGCAAGGCATGCATGACACCGAATAAATGCTCCTGTACATCCTCTCTTGCAACGTTCAGTACACATTGATTACGGGATAACGTTCGATCACGGCCTGGAAAGTGATAGATCCACTCTGGATGGCTGCGGAACAGGTCGCTGTCCGGGTTAACCATCTCCGGTTCCAGCCAGATGCCGAACTGCATGCCGAGCGACTTCACATGCTGGATGAGCGGCTGCAGTCCATTCGGGAACTTGGTTCGATTGACTGTCCAATCGCCCAGCCCTGCCTGATCGGAATGACGCTCACCGAACCAGCCGTCATCCATGACGAACAATTCGCAGCCAAGCTTCGCCGCCTTCTCCGCTAATCTCATCTGCTGCTGTTCGTTGACATCGAACTTGGTTGCCTCCCAGGAATTATAGAGGACTGGCCGCAGCTGGTCAGCACACGGAAGTACAGATTGAAGCTGATACCGATGCAGCTTGCGGCTCGCCTCTCCATACCCGGATCCTGAGTATCCGCCTATACTGATGGGGGTGGTGAACGTCTCCCCCGGCTCCAGCTTCCAGGAGAAGTCGAAGTCATTAATGCCAGCGCCAATCAGCAGGGATTGATAAGTGGTCTGCTCCGCTACGATCTTCCAACTGCCGCTGTATGCAACTGCACCGAAGTACACTTCTCCGAACTCCTCATCAGACAACCCGAAGTCAAGGAAGAAGAAGGGATTCATCTGATGGCTGCCGGTTCCTCGTCTGCTCTCAATGACCTTCTTGCCAGGCTTCAATGGCTCGGTCTGAATCTGCGTCTCGCCTGCCCATAGACCCGACAGATAGCTCATTCGATATTGCGGCTGTATCGGCAGATGCCAGATCGCGCTCAGCACCTGTTCCAGGCGAATGTCTTCAGTCCCTTCATTGTGCAGCTCCACATGCCTCTCCACGATATCTACAGCTGCTCGAACCTTATACACTAATCGAACCGTCAGAGGCTTAAGCGCATCCTTCAGGACAAGAACAAGCTCATCCTCCGCTGGCTGCTCATAAGAATGATAGACAAGGACCAGATCTCGAATACCGTCAGCGAACGTTACCTTAAGTCCCGGTTCATCGTAGTTAAGCCCGCCCCAAGGCATAATCTCCTGACGGCTGTAGCCTTGATCATCCTCTAGGATCCATATTGGACGGTCATCTGCACCCGGCAAGTCTTGCTCATCAACCAGCTTGGCCCCCCAGTAGAGATGCTGCAGCTTGCCCGCTGCATCTACTCCAATTGCATAATCGGAATGCTGCATCCGCAGCATCCATACCGGAGACTTGCTGTCTGCTACTTTTATCATAGGTTCTCTCCCCATTTCACAATCCTAAGCGTTTTCACTTCCGCTTAAGCGTATCAACGGGACCTGGTCCAATCAATGAACAATCTTGTCATTCCTATTCATATTTTATGTTACTCATGATCGACGACGAATCGGCCTGTATGATTTGTATAGAATACGAAGCTAGCTGTCTGTTTATCGTATTTTCCATTTTTGACTGGAAGCCGTTCGCCATTCTGATCGATACGGTAGGCAGATAGCTTATTGCCCTTCTCACCATCAGTCAGCTCATAAGGAATAGATAACTGCAGATACTTCTTGCCATCCAAGTCTGCTGCATCTTGACCATCTACTTTAATGGTACAGGTGTAGAACGTGTAGGCCTGAAGTGCATCCTGACCCTTACCTATCGTAACTTCAATAGAGTCTTCATAAGATTGAACTGCATCCAATGCGACAGCTGCATGAGCGAACGGATTGCGAATAAGGATCTGCTTAATTCCGCTATCTCTGGCAGCTGTCCAGCCCTCTGCAGGAATGGTAACCTGCACAGATTGTGCAGTTGAATGAGAAGGTACCTCAATGGTTACTACCTTATGGTCTGTTCTGGCGTGCTCGACGGCCTCTATCAGATCACCTGCTGGAATGCTGACCTTCAAGCTTCCATCAGCTGCTAGGACGGGAGCTGTAATAACGGTGCTTCCATCCACCTCATAGTCTGGCTCCTCTCCCGTCCCCCCTCCTGTATTCTCTTCCAGAGTGGTGACGCGAAGGGATGCGCTGGCAGCTGACTGACTATTTTCGGCATCGTAAGCGACGACCGTCATGTCGTAGACCGTTGCTGGAGTTAACCCTGTTACATGCAGCGAAGTGCCATCAACCGAACTAAGCAATTGATCTCCGGAATAGACAAGATAGCCTGTCACTCCCTTATCATCGGAGGAAGGGTCCCAGCTTAAGGTGAATGCGTTACTCGTTACGTTGGCTGCAGCTAATCCTGCAGGTGCAGCAGGGGCCTCATTAGGCCGCACAGGAACGAACTCATAAGCACCGACATCCATTCCTTCTCCAACAGGCCGGTCAGTGCCTGCATAATCCTTAGCTGAACCCACCGCTGGGTTGCCTGTATCAATAGCAGGCGAGTCAGTCTTCAGGCGGAAGTCATATTGATTTCTATCGACGAATTGCGGATCAATAATTCGGTCATGCGGTCCTCTCACCTTCACGCCAGTCGATGCGCCGCCGTAATAGATATTGTAATCGTACACGGTATTTTTGTTGCCGCTGTTGTCATTCACACGCTTCATTGGATCGGTTGCCACAGCAATATTGTTCATAACCCTGCCGTTCGTCGTTGTCTGAGCGAAGATCTGTCCCCAATCCAGTTCAGGGGTCACATTGTTGCCGTATGCCGTGTTGTTGAAGATATCCACATTATTGCTGTTGTACGAATGAATGCCCGAGCCGCCGTTCTCATACGCAATGTTATTCTCCACCAGCGTTCTTCCGGTATAAGCGATTGGCACGCTGTTCGGGAAGTGTGTCTTAATCTGACTGTTCAAGAAGTCATCAATAATAATCCCATTCCCGTCTGACCAGTTTTTGGAGATGTGCCACTTCACCTTCGTCTCATTGCGATAGGCAATGTTGTTGCGAATAATATATTGATATTCATTGTCTGTCGCATAGTCTGCAGTGTCCATCGCATGGAATACAGAGATGCCGCTGTTAGCAAAAGCGCTTCGGTTCGCCGTATCATGAACCTTATTGCCTTCAATGACGAGATAATCCGCTTGATCGGTATAGATTCCGCCGCCCGGAACATCATGAACATAGTTATTGCGAATCTCAACATGAGTGGGAATGATCTTATCCGCATAATTCGCATTAGCATTCGCCGGCCTTACCGCAATGCCATTCGTGCTGTAAGCGCTTGTCTCCTTGCCCCAGGTTATATTGCCCGACGCTAATCTCTCGTAGACCGCTTGTGCATCCTCAAGGGAGATATTGTTAGAATTCCCCTCAATCTCAAGACCCTCCAGCTTAATGTAAGATGCTGTAATCAGAACATGGTTCCAAGCTGTCTTCACATGCAGCTTAGGCTTATGGCCCGGGTATGCTTTGTAAGTAATATACGCTCCAGGAAGACCAGATCTCTGAATCTTAACGACACCTTCATTATGGGTGCTTGACTCCAGGTAAGTTCCGTTCATGATATACACGGTATCCCCCGGCTTGGTCAGATCGGCCGCCTTCTGAATCGTCTTGAAGGCCTGATCTTCTGACAAGCCCGTACCATTATCATCCCCACTGACTCCATTCACATAATAGGTCAGATTGGTAGGTTCATAGCTTGTTATAACCGTCACCTTCGTCGTATCTGATCGTTCACCGTCTGTAACCTCTACCTCGAAGATATCGGCCCCTATATAGCCTGCGTTCGGTATATACTTCCACGCATCCGTCGCTGCGTTCTCTACGACAGACGTGCCATTCTGGGGAGGAGTCTTAATTCTATACGTAAGGGGATCATGGTCAGCATCCAGCCCTCTAATATATCCCGTCGCCACTGTATCCTGTGTAATATAATGTTGCACAGCCTGCAAGGAGTCTGGCGCTGTGTTCACCTTAACGGCCTGGTAAGACACCTTGTCTATCGTACCCGCCCACAGGTTGCTGGTTGCGGTTGCCGAGATCTTCATATAGATGCTGCCAGTCCTGAAGCGGTCTGCTCTGTACTGCTTCTTACTATACCAGCCTGTAGCGCTGCTGCCGTCAACAAGGGTCGTTACTGCCAGATTCACCTTCGTATACGTGATATTGTCGCTGGACTCATACAGCTCGAATGCTGGATTGACGGACACTTGAGCTGCCATCTCTACCGTATCCATCGTGAAGCTCAGCAGGTGACCAGACACAGACTTGTAAGTAACATAAGCACCTAATCCGTTCGGCTCGAACTTGCCTGAGGTGTCGAAGCGAGAGTTCGTGACGAACATATTGCTCTTCGCAAGCGTATGAGTGAAGTCATCGGCTTCGTCTGTGAAGCTCATGGTTGGACCTGAATATTGCTGCTTATAGTCGAAGCTGACCGTCTCCAGCAGGGAAGAATAGTCATTCGTATTAGTGAACATCACCTTCAGATACTGCGTTCCTTCTGGCAAGCTTGTCGCTGTATAGCTGTACTTGCCATACCATCCCGATGTACTAACCCCAGGGGATAGCTGGGTTACACGATACTGGACGCCCGGTGCAAGCTTCGTGTAGGTGATGTCATCGGAAGATACATATAATTCAAGCCATGGCTTGGTCTGGGCCAGCTCCTCTATGTTGAAGCTGATCATATCTGCTGAAGGTGACTTGTAGATCACATATTCATTAGCAGACTTGTTCGAATAGACTCGACTCTCCTTGGTATAAGGAGATGGCGGCGTAGTTGTCTGGGTTCCAACATTGAACCAGCTTCCCACCGTAATGAGAGGTGACTTGGCATAGACAAGACTCAGGTTAACGGCTGAATCCGTGAAGGTCTCTCTAGGTCCGGTATACGCAGGCTTAACAACATTGGCGTTATCTACGATGAGATGGCCGAACTTATCCGTGTACCTCCAATTATTGCCGTCTCCATTCCAGGTGCCTGCAGAGTCACGTGTTCCGCCATTGTCATCATCATTGAAGGTAAAGTCTAGGCCAACACTCATTCTATCCTTAGCAGTGATGCCCAGCATCACCCAAGGAATAGCCACTTCGACCGCCCAGCCTCCTGCTACCTGTGACGTCTTGCCTACTACACCAGCAATGGAGCGTGAGGCTCCTTCCACGACGGCATTGTCTCCATATCCAATCTTCAGGTGGCGGTCATGAGAATCATAAGCTGCCGTCTTGCTGTTATCTCCATCGATGAAAATCTCAATACTATCATCATCATACATCGAAGCGCCTGAATCTCTATGAAGCTGTTCATCGGTTATGACATAGCCGAGGTACAGGTAATCGGAATCCGACACCGACCCGAACAAAGCGGTATTATTGCCGTATATTAATGAATGGCGAAGCTGCCAGGCAGGCTCATTCGGCTGCCCGTCCAAGGATGGTGTACCTTCCTTCGAGACGATAGGGGTATGCTTACTGCCGCTCAAGAATAGCGTTCCGAACGTCGAGGGGTTGCCCCAGTTCGTATTCCCCTTCGCATTCCACGTAAGCGTAGCTTGACGCCCTGCACTGCCGTCTGGTGTATCATTGTCATTGTTGGCAATGTCGAGTCCAACATATAATCCTTCCTTCGCCGTCACCCCAAGGCTGCTCCATGGAATCTTCACCTCAACCGAGTATCCGCTGGACGTGCTGCTTACAGCCGATGTAATGGCAGGCACAAGCGTTGCAGGAGCGTTGGACTTCTTCACGGCTACCTTATTATCTGCGGCCCGAATGAATATCTGATAGTCATTGCCATCATACGTAAGTGACTTCGCATTGTCCCCATCAAGGAATAGCTCAATGGAGTCATCTTCATATAAGAGTAGATCATGGTTGTTATTGACGATAACGCTATCCTCTACCTTAACCGCCACATACAGGTTATCATTGTCCCATAACGTGTCATAGGTCACCGTGTTGTTGGAAGTAGAACCTGCCACGGTGTTATTCAGTACCTTCGCCCCTAACTGCCATCCCCCTTCGCTGATGTTGCCATCCAGCACAATACTAGACAGAGTCTTTTTCGCTGCATGCAAGCCGCTAACCGCAGGATCCGTCACAGCCGACCATGCGGTCTTGGCCCCTCCCAAGCCGATTGGCGCAAGCAAGGCAGCCGCTGTCACTGCTGCCGCCAAGAAGCCTGCGACTTTTTGTTTTCTGTTCTTCTTCCAATACATAACATTTCCTCCCTTAATGTAAGCGTTTAACCTGATTTCTAATCGATTATATATGACCTTCCCTCTGGTCAGAATCAAATATCTTAGGATTCCTATCATAATTCACGCTGACCGCAGTAAGAGAATGACAAGGAGGAAATCCATTTCTATTCATATTTTAAGATTGCTATCTTAATATTAGGGGAAGTTGGACATTCATGGCTTCAAGGGTTGTCACCATTCTACTAAGCTATTAATATAGTTAACGAGTAGTAAGCGCTGTCATAAATATTTCCAATTGGCCGCTTCCATACTCAATCGACTAGGAAAGGAGCATCGTGGAACATCAGCTTGTCCATCTAATCTTCATTACTCGAGAGGAGTTCATTACATGTCCATGCTACAATTATTCAAACCTAAAGCAGCTATCATCTATAGTCTTGTGCTTGCGCTTACAGCTGGTTGGTTCACCTTACCCTCACAGGCAGACGCGCTGAATTCATCCATCTACGTTGATGCGGTGAACGGCAGCGATAGTACCGGCGACGGAACAGAAGCGAAGCCCTACTCTTCTATTAGACGAGCCTCCATCGTGACCGAGCCCGGCGATACGGTCTATGTGAAGAATGGCACCTATTACGAGACGAGCGGACAAGCCGTCGTTGAGATTAAGCGGTCAGGCACACCAGGCTATCCGATTACTTACAAGGCCTACCCCGGCCACAATCCAGTCCTTAGAACACAGAATGCATGGAACCATATCATCATTAACGGTGCTTCCCACATCATCATTGAAGGACTTGAGATCTATGGCTATAACCAGACCATTACTCAAGCTGAAGCACAGGCACGCAAGGATCATTTCCTTGCTAACCGGGCTGGTGGAACCGTGAATTGGACGTATATGGCGCAGACCAATACGAATGGCATTAGCATTAAGAATGATACAACGACCAACTCGTATCCGCATCACATCATCATTCGCAACAACAAGGTACACGATGTTCCTGGAGGCGGAATCTACACGGATCGGGCTGATTACATCACCATTGAGAACAATACCGTATACAATAATGCCTGGTGGTCAATCTATGCCAACAGCGGCATCTCTATCTTCCATCCTTATGACACAGACAATAACACAACAACCTACAAAAATATTATTCAGCGCAATAACGCTTATAACAATGAATCAAGACTCATCTGGTATGTGACAAATGACTATTCGGACGGAAACGGCATCATCGTCGATGATACGAAAAACAAGCAAATCGGCGCAGCCGCCTACAAAGGGAAAACACTAGTCACCAATAATGTATCGAGCAGTAACGGCGGATCTGGTATTCACGCATATTCAAGTGAAAATGTTGATATTATTAACAATACAGCTTATCACAATGGCCGGATTATTAACGATGGCAATATCTATGCCAACTCTTCCAACAATGTCAAGATTCTCAACAACATAATGGTAGCACGGAACAGCACATCAAAAGTGAATTCAAATTATAACAACACCAATCTAACTTATGATTACAATATTCATTATGGTGGGATTGTGGCCATTCAAGGGTCGCATGACTTGAACACCGATCCTAAGTTCGTTAATCCTTCTGGCGGGAACTTCAAGCTTAATGCTGACTCTCCAGCGATTGACAGTGGAACAAGCACACTTGCGCCTTCTGTTGATTACACAGGCAAGGCACGTCCAGCAGGCGCCGGCTATGACCGCGGTGCTTACGAATATTAAGCGTGAACAACTAAAGGCTGCTGAGTCTAGGATAATCCTAGCTTCAGCAGCCTTTTTAACTAAGTCCGTAATAGCAGAGGAAGATATTAACTATCCAATGTTGTCTGTCATTCCGATCAATCTCTTGACTAGCCGAGGAGGCAGCCATATCGTGTTAGTGCGTCAACCTTGCAAGCACAGATTAATGGTACACTTTAATCTCAGCTAGATCTATCCATTGCTTAACGATTCTATCAAACTCCTGCTCCAAGTATCGTTCCGTAACATTGTCACGTACTTCCTCGAAGCTGGAATAGCCACCTTGCTGACGCTTCACACACCTGATGATTTTGAAGCTGTCCTGGTCTTGAATAACCGCCAGACGCACCTCCCCTACCTTCATATCCTTTATTCCTTCATATAAGGCCTCCCGATACTTTTCCACATTTCTGCGGTCGGCATCGTTGATTTGCTCCTCGGCAGTCAATCCCTTGAGAGAACGCCGCTCTGCATAGAGCTTCTCAAATGGCTCTCCGGCACTTAATCTGTCCAGCAGCAGCTCTGCTCTCTTACGAGCATCATGAGATTCACCAGGCTCAACCAAGGCCTCAAGCCAATAGCTGTCCATTTTTCGGGCTAACTTGTCCTTATGGGCTTCGTAGTAAGCCAGCAGCTTTTCCTGACTACTATCGATTTCCTTCCCGCGCAGCTTGTCCTTAAGAGCCCGCTCCGCCTTGGTCATCAGAGAATGATAATAGGGCTTCTCCGTGTATTGCTTGGGTCCGTAGATAGGCTCATTATTTTCCAATGCCTTCGACCGTCTCAGATTCTCCACATCCATAGCCTCTAAGAAGGATTTCTCCCCGATAGGAACCGGAATGGACCGCTTGACAGCCTCCAGCTGGATCACCCTTGTCCTAACAGCAAGAGCTTGCTCCTTCACCGATAGTTCCACTCCGCTCTCCAACCCGGATTGCCCGGTAATCCATTCCAATTCCTTCTTGGTAACTAGACTCCCGTTCACCTTGATCACAGCCTCCTCGCCGGGCCGATTATCCTCCCCCGCATAGCAAGCTGTTATAAGGAACATGGCAACCAAGAACAGAAAAATCTTGCTGCGCCTGGCTATCATCCGCATCTTCCTGCCTCCTCTCCACATTCCTGTTCATCTTATGGAACGATGGATAACGTAGGCCGCAAGCCCGTACTGCTGTGCTCACTTGAAGCATAGCCGACACGGGTGGTATTTCCCGCCGCTGAAGCCGTATATACGCGAATGGAGAGCTTCTTACCGGAAGTCATGGCAGCTTGAACCTGTGAGGTTACATTGATTACGACTGGAGACCCCGGTGTAATGGTATAGGTACCCAGTACCGTACTGGAGGAGGGCTTAGTGGACCAGGTGATAGCTCCTTCCGTCCAGCTGTTGTTACTAACCAAGGCAATCGTATGCTGGATTCCAGAGCCATCTGCAACAGTCGGATTTAACCTAATGGACGCACTTGCAACCGTTCCTGTAAAGGCACCAAAATCAAACTTAAAGTAGCCCTCGCGGTTCCAGTCAGGTACATCTAGCTTCACATCAATAGAATCAGCTGTCGTTCCGGATTGATTAATCCCGGCGTGTACACCGTCCCGTACCGTTGCATCGTCGGCTGCTACGTAGCTGTTGGCCGGCACTGCTTCGCTATCTTGTCCGTTATATGCACCACGGTTAGGCGAATTGGAACTTGATACCGGGTTGCCCCAATAGTCCTTGCCACCATTGTTGCTGATTAAGACTCCGCTGCCATATGACGGTGAGCCAGATTTAAGCTTGTACCCGTCAACCTGATTGCGAGCAATGCCCGTTCCCGGCGCCACGAGCATAGGATCAGAGGTCAGCTTATGCGAATCATTCGGTTCACCTGATGTGTGCACGCCATATATCGTGTTGTAGTCGAATGTGATGGACTGGAATGTACCTAGGCCCTCCCAAGCACCTGCACCAAGAAGGTAGAAGATATTATTCTTAAAGGTAGCGGTACCGCCATACGCAGTCCCTGCGAACGGCTTGGTGGTGGAGCTTGCGTCCAAATAGATGGTGTTGTTATACACCTGCATATTAGTGGGACCGCCAGAGAATTCGAACAGCCTTGCTTTGTCGTTCTGGCTAATGTTGTAGCGAGCAATTAGATTCTTGCTGACGGAAGGATAGTTACAATTACAGGTTAGCAGAAACCCGCCTTCATTATCATGGCTGTAGTTGTATTGTATAATGGTCCCGGTCTGTCCATAATCAAAGTCAAAGCCTTGGCCGTCCAATGTCGTTTTGCCGCCGCTGGCTTCATTATATTGAATTATGGTATTATCCGCGCTCCATGCCCAAATGCCAGCATTGTAAGTTCCTGAACGCCTATTGAAGCCATTCACTGTGTTGTATTCCACAATCGCTCCGTCCGTAACCTGTGGCACGATGCCATCCCCGCCGACGTCGTGCACATAGTTATTTGAGATTTTGACATTCGTGCTCGGATACCAATCTGGTGTTCTGGTGCAGTTAGAATCCGGTCTGCACCACTGCCTGGAGACGGTTACGATACCGCTTCGGTCTACAGCAGGCCCTACCGTGTTATTGTCAATCAAGACGTCGTTGTAATTGGATGGAACGGCATTATCAAGAACAGCTATCATGATTCCTGCACTTCCATCCTCATTCTTCGTGTTGTCTCCATATACATCATGCACATTGTTATTTAAGATATGAATATGGTTCAAGGTGCCGGCGTTCTGATTTACGACAAAGATTCCTCTGCGTTTGCCATTGGTAGCCCTTACATTATTCAGGATCTCAAGATTCTTAATTTCCCAATACTGCTGGTTTTTCAAGTATACGGTTGAAATATTGCCATTACCATTAATTTTGGGAGCCGCACCCGAACCGTAAGCATCAATAATAATGGGAGCATTGCTGCTTCCCGAGCCTTTCGGCTGAAGCATACCTGTCCAAGATCCCCCGCGAGCTAGCAGGATACGGTCACCGGGTAAAAATTGTTTGTCATTCACGTTGGTGAAGTCAGCCCAAGCAGAAGCTGTAGACGTCCCATTGCTGCTATTATTGCCTCCATTGCTGTTGATGTAATAGTCTTGCGCATAGGCTTGTCCTGTAAAAATAACGACGGTTAAGCCTAACACAAACAGACATGCGCTTGCCAATCTGACCCATACATTTCTCATTAATTGTGCACCTCCAATGTAATTGCTTACACAAGCCATTGCCATAACCCTGGTTGAAATTGAAGAGCGGCTGTAGTAGGGCATCACCCCCTTCAAGTTATTTGTCGTTCATAAGATGATAGCGCATACATTTCATCTGCTATAATACCGCTCACAGAGGAACGATAGCCCCTGCAAGCGGCATGTTCATTATTCCTTCACAGCCCCAAGTACAATGCCCTTGACGAAGTACTTCTGTAGGAATGGATATACGATCAAGATCGGTAACGCTCCGATGAAGATTTGAGCAGACTTGACTGTACGCTGCGACAAGTTCTCTAAATCCTTGGGATCGATGCTCATCTTGCTGAAATCCTGCTGCACTACGACTGTCTGAAGGAAGGTCGCGAGTGGATACATGGTTGTATCCATCATATAGATTAACCCGTCGAACCAGGAATTCCAATGCCAGACCAAGGTGAACAGCGTAATCGTCGCCAGAGCAGGCATGGATATAGGCAAGTGAACACTAAATAAAGTACGGAATAAACCGGCGCCGTCGATTAGAGCCGCTTCCTCCAGCTCTACAGGAATCGTTCGGAAGAAATTCATCAGCAGAATCATATTGTAAGCACTCAAGGCGCCAGGAAGGACTAGTGCCCATATGGTGTTGATCAGATTCAGATTCGTAATCAGAATATAGCCGGGTACCAACCCGCCTGAGAACAACATAGTGAAGACGAAGAACCACATATATACATTCCTTGACTTGAACTCCTTCATCCGCTTGGACAGAGCATAACCTGCAAATATGATGACGGCCATCCCTATAGCCGTTCCAAGTACAGTTCTTAGAATGGAGACCATCAAGGACTGGGTAAATGCAGGATTGTCCATCGTCTTCGCATAGGATTCCAGAGTAAAGTCTATAGGAATTAAGTTTACAAGGTTCGCCGTTGCTGCCGATTTGCCGCTGAACGATACAGCCAACACGTGGATGAGAGGAAGGATACACAGTACAGATAAGCTGAGCAGAAAGATATGGTTGAATAAGCTGAATAGGCGATATCCTGTTGTTTTATAATACATGGGTTACTCTCCCTTCCTTAGAAAATTCGATAATTACCAAACCGATAGGCCAGTCGGTATGAGATAACCACAAGTGTGAAGCTAATTACAGACTTAAATAATCCGACCGCTGTCGCGAAGCTGAATTCCCCTTGAATCATAGCTGTCCGGTAGACGAAGGTATCGATTACATCGCCCTTGTCATAGACAAGTGGATTATATAAGTTGAAAATCTGGTCAAACCCTGCATTGAGAATATTCCCAAGCTGCAGTGTAGCGACTACCACCATAATTGGCAATATGGAAGGCAGTGTGATATGAATGGTCTGCTTCAGACGGGTTGCTCCATCCACACTCGCCGCTTCATAGAGAGAAGGATTCACTCCCGCAATGGCTGCAAGGTAGATAATCATCGCAAAACCGAATTCCTTCCAGATGTCACTCGTGACGATAACAAACCGGAACCAGTTCCCTTCTCCTAAGAAGAAGACAGGATCCATGCCAAATCCATCTACGATTACGCGGTTAATCATGCCGCCTTTGATTGATAATAGATCGATTAGAATGCCGCCGAGAATAACCCATGACAGAAAGTGAGGCAAATAAACCATCGTTTGAATACTCCGTTTGATTCCCTCTCTTCGAACCTCATTCAGGAGAAGTGCTATAATAACCGGCACGATCAAGCCGAACGAAATTTTCAATACCGATATGATCAACGTGTTCCATATGACCTGCACAGATTCGTCAAACTGAAAAAGCTTCACAAAATGATCAAAGCCTACCCATTCCGAGTCTAACACACCCAACCAAGGCTTATAATCCTTAAATGCGATAACAAGACCCATCATTGGTGTGTAGTGAAAAATAAGCGCAATAATCGAAGCAGGTAAAATGAGAACGTGAAGAGGCCACGTTTTTTTTATCCCCTTAAAGATCTTCCATTTCTCTTTTGTAAGCGTGTGTGGAAGGTTGGACATTCCAACTTCTCCATTCATAATGTTCTCCCTCCGGTCGTGTAGTTACATGTTGATCAACTTCTGATAGTATTATATCAATTCCTATTTTCGGCACCTATGTTAAGTTCTTAACATCTATGACCCCTTCTGCAACCAGTATGTACAAATGATATTGGAGGAATAAATTTTGATGCTACAATATAAAGTGTTCCGAAGGCTGCTGCTTATGCTCGCTGCTTTGCTATTACCTACAACTCTATTATTTACCTATGCCAACCAAACGAGCAAAAACGTAGTAAAAGAAACCTTAGAGAACTCTGCTTCGAAGCAAGTGGAGTATACGATCGGCCGACTGGAGCAGACGCTCAGGCAGCTGGAACAGCAGACTCTGGTATTAACCAATGATTCCTCCATCCGTTCTTACTCCAATCAATGGGACGATAACGGATACTTGAATCATCTGTTGAACCGTAAGCCCGTCGAGGAGAAGCTGGAGCTGCAAAGCCAAGCCGAACCTCTATTCGAAGAGATTACCGTGCATTTCCCCAGGATCGAAGAAGTCGTATCGACAGTCCGGACCGCTCGCTACAATTATGAAGAGCTTGCTCGGAAGCCCAAGAACCAATGGTATGCGGAGAAGAAGAATGACCAGCTAAGCTTTCGGCTCTTGTTAAGCAACTCCCCCTTTTTCTCAACAGATTGGAGCAATATTACGACCATTGTTGAAACGGCTATCTCTAGCGCGTACTTGAATTCTGTGTTGGAAGGATTGGATCAGAGTGGTAACGGGACCTCAATCCTAGTCTTTGGTAATGGTGAGATTATCGCAAATGAGGATACAACCGACCATGTACAGTCTAGGCTCATCAAACAAGCAAAATTGACAGCCCTTACAAACGACAACTCTTCCCGCCCGCTGCTATCTACCGTGGATATTGACGGTGAGGAATACTTGATTCAGTCTATGCGTGTACCATCCTTGGAAGGCACATTAATCAGCTACATCAAGACCGACGATTTTCTACTCCCTTTACGCAAGGTGAATGGGCTGGTTAACGGAAGTCTGATCTTACTTTTCTTGACCGGCATTATCTTTGCTTACTTGTTCTACAAGCATTTCCGATTGCCATTTGCCTATCTGGTGCGCAAAATCGAGAATCTGGGAGCCGGTGACTATGCCGTTAGGGCCACTGTCAAAACAAGGACTGAATTCGACTTTTTGTTCGAGCGGTTTAATGACATGGCAGCAAAAACCCAGTCCTTAATCGAGAATGTGTACGAAGAAAAGGTTCGTACCCGAGAGGCGGAGTACAAATATTTGCAATCCCAAATCAATCCTCACTTTCTGTACAATTGCCTCTTCTATATAGTAAGCATGGCGAACAAGTCGCCGGAGGCTGTAATCTCCATGGCGAAGAATCTATCTCACTTCTATCGGTACATCACCCATAAAGCCGGGGCAATTACCACGCTTGAGGACGAGATCCGTCTGATCCGCAGCTACCTGGACGTGCAGTCCCTGCGTAATCGAAGACTGACTTATACAATCGATATCCCTCCCGTCATGATGGAGCTGGCTATGCCTTCCTTACTGCTTCAACCTATTGTAGAGAATGCAATTGTTCATGGCATTGAAGGTAAGCAAGAGTCAGGAAATGTCCAGATCACAGGGACCCTGCAGGACTCCTCCTACATTCTCTACTTCGATGACGACGGCTTAGGATTATCCGATGAAGAGATTGTGAATTTGACAGAGCGGGTTCAGAGTAAGTACCAGACAACCGAAGAGATGAGCTGCGGAATGCGCAATGTCCACCATCGAATCATTAATCAATACGGGAAGAGTTCAGGCATTTCCTTTTTGCGTAATGAATGGGGCGGTCTGCGGGTTGTTCTTCTGATTGATTTGCCAAAAGGAGATACGATATGAATGTTTTATTAGTAGATGATGAAGACTATGTCCTTGATTACTTGAAAACAGATGTACCTTGGAGCGGCTTAGGGGTAAAAGATGTATATGTTGCAAGCTCCGCCAAAGAGGCGATGAATCTCATAAGCCAAACATCCTTTGACATTATGATCTCAGACATACGCATGCCAGAGATGAGCGGAATCGAGCTTTTGTCTCATATTCAAAAGACGGCCCCTGCCGCCAAGGTTATTCTGCTGTCCGGATATTCCGACTTCACCTATGCCGTGCAAGCTCTTCAACTAGGTGCAGCCGATTATTTGTTGAAGCCCGCTACCATCGAGGAGATTGTCCTATGCTTGAATAAGGTGATCCTGAAGATCGCAGAGGAGAAACAGGCTAAGGAGAGTCTGACCGCAGCCCAAGATGTTCTCATGCTGGGTGCTGCAAGAATGAGAGAACACCTGCTGTTGGACCTAATCCTAGGCAAAAAGTATGCTCCAGACGAGCTGAGCCGACACCTTAGCGCTCTTCATATACCATTAGAACCGAACTCAGAATGTATGCTTGCACTCCTTCGAATGGAGGGCGGCGCCGAGGACTCCACACGGGAAGATATGGAGCTCCTCAGCTATGCCATGCTGAATATGGCAGAGGAAATTCATTATGGAAGTATCAATAACGACTCTTCCTTGTGGAGCTGCAAAGATTATCATCGTTATCTCATTGTCATACTCCCTGTTCAATCGGAAGATGATTACAACAATAAGTTAATGAAATGGGAGAAGCTGCAGCAGGGGGTACGTACCTACCTGAAACGGACGGTGTCATTGTTGATCACGGCTCCTTTTACGTTCCAACATGGCATTCATACCTTGTATTCCGAAGCACTTAATCACTTCTGGAGATTAATAGGTACTCGAAGAGATAGGCTTGTTACCCGCTCTTCTGAGCAACTCGAGCATTCATCTGAACAGCTAACCAAGCCGCTTACACGCTTGCATCAATCTCCCTCTCTTCTACAGCTGCTTGAAGCAGGCCGATGGGACGATATCCCGGGGAGGCTTGACTACATTCTGGAGGAGCTCGACATGCCTGCGTATCAGACACAGCATCATCTGATGGAGGTTCTGTATTATTTATTCGGGAGCTTCTCGTATATCGCCCACAAGCAAGGTGACTCCTTCGGTGATATGGTGAATATTCCTACGCTGGAGAGCGGTGCCTTCTCCTTTCATTCTACAACAAGTATTCGAGACTGGGCCCTTCCCTTGATCGACCAATTCAGACGGTCTCTTAAGGAAACGACGTCAAAAAGGAATCATATTATCCGGCAAATTCATGCGTTTATTGAGGAGCATCTCCATGAAGATGTATCTCTTGGCCGGTTGGGAGAGCATGTATATCTCCATCCTGTATATTTGTCCCGCTTGTACAAGAAAGAGACCGGAGAGAGCATCTCCACTTATATCGAACGCATGCGTATGGAGAAAGCCGTCCAGCTTCTCACACTCACAAATATGCGTGTTTCCGATGTAGCCCAGGAGGTTGGCTACCAGAAGACACAATATTTCATCCATATATTCAAAGAAAATTATGGTTGTACACCGCAGAATTACAGAAATCGTCAATAAAAACGCTCGCGGTTCATAGGAACCGCGAGCGTTTTATCTCTTACTTATTAATGTTTTTATACCATTCATTAACTTCCTTCTCGATTTGATCGCCGCCTTTGCTCTTCCAGTCCGCTACAAAGGTATCGAACGAATCAATAGACTCTTTGCCGTAAATAATCTTCGCGTAAGCCTCCAGCTCCATCGTCTTTAAGCTTTCGCTCTTGCTTCTCATCGTTTCGGTCGGAGAACCGTTGAACAAGCTCGGTGAATTTGTGTCCTTCATGGCTATGTTTAGAGCACCTGCACGCTGTCTTTCTTTGTCCGAGCCAGCGGATTGGATCTGGAATCTGGTTTTCGGCTCTCCACCATTAGATAAGTATTCCCAATCTTTGGACTCTTGGAACGGGATGCCCGGTTCATTCCAGAATAGATTGTATTTCCGAGGCGTAGGAGCTTTTTCAGACGGGTTCGGGAATTTTTTGGCGTCATACTCGGGCTTGCCATCAACCATCACATAGTCATAACCCTCGAAGAAACCATCCTTGAAGTCGCCTGTTCCAAAGCTATAATCATAAATCTTGTCAAAATAATTGAAGAAGGCATCCATATGCTTGAAATCCTTCTTAAACATGATGACCTTGCGTTCGTTCACAAAGCCCGTGTAGCGCGCAGACTTTCCATCAGGTCCCGTTGGCAGAGCATATGCTCTTAGCTTGGCATTCGGATCCGTCTTCTTCGTATCTCCGAGCGGCCATCCAAAAGCCCATGCAGGCGCTGCAATCATCCCTGATTTACTCTGAATGAAGCTCTCCGTCGCTTTCGTCTCGTCAAGCGCTGCGAATTCCGCATCTAGATAACCCTTCTTATACCATTCTTGAAGCTTGCCTAGGCCTTTCTTAGCACCAGGCTGCACTGAGCCGTATTTAAGCGAGCCGTCCTCTGCTTCGTACCAATGCATCGGAATAGCATTTCCGGTATAGGCACCGAATACGAAGCTAACATCGGACATCCAATTGGAATAACCGTTGCGTCCTGAGAGACTGAAGCCGAAGGTATCCTTCTTCCCGTTGCCGTCGGGATCCTGGTTAGTAAAAGCATCCATAATCGCTTCGAAGTCTTCGATAGTCTTCGGCTCCTTCAGGTTCAGCTTCTCCATCCAATCCTGTCTCAGCCACAGCACAGGGTTTGTTCCATCGCCTGAAGACAGAACAGGCAGTCCCAGCAGCTGATCGTCCTTTTTCACTTGGTTCAGAGAAGTCTGGTTGTCTGTATAGAGCTTCTTAATCCGCTCGCTGGCATACTTATCATAATCAACTGAAATATCTTTCACTTTACCTGACTGCATAAGGTCGGCAATTAAATTCTCGTCTTGTACAATGAAGACATCCGGCAATTGGTCATTGGTAGCAAGTGAGAGCCTGAGCTTCGTATGATAGGAGTCAGTATCTGCAGTAGTCCATAGGTGCTTGATATCTATGCCTAGCTTTTCCTTCGCCCACTTGTTATGAACATTGTTGTTAATATCTTCTCCATCGACGAATACATAATCTGAACCTACAGGACGTGCGGTTGTAATCGTTACCATTTCATCAGACTCTGCTGCGGGCGATGCTCCATTGGATTCGGAAGGTGAACTTGATGTCCCTCCTGAGGAGCAACCGACTAGGCCAACGAGTGCAACCATCGCCATCATCTTCATCCAGTTATTCTTTCTCATATTTTATCCCCTTTCAATTATCTGCTGCACCCTTATGGTAGCATGCAAAAATAAAAACCGTATATGCCCTAAGATAAACAACCATATCCCCATTATAGCTGTATTTTCATTTTGATTCTTAATATTATCCATATTTTAGCAAATTCTGAACAAGAACTAACTGCAGTACATGTCTAAACAAAAAAAGCCTCATTAGTGAGACTTTTTACTTGAGTGTGCGTGCATTTAATAGATATGGAATGAACCTAGGCCGCTTGCGATTACTCAGCCCTCGTGGCCTAATCGCTCGATAACTTCCTTCATCACATGATCAATATGCGCTTCCATGAATTGTGCCGCCGCATCGGGATTACGGGTGGCGATGGCCCCCAGAATATGCTCGCGGTCGAATTGTGTCTGCTTGACGACCTTGTCACTCTTATTCGCCAAGGAGCGTACAATTTTAATCTGTGAGCCCATCGATGCCAGCATCTGATAGAGCACCTGATTGCCAGCGTATAGGGCCAGCTTCTCATGAAATTGAGCGTCATAGCTTGCAAAATCAGCCATGTTCTTCGCTTCCTGCGCCTCAGCAGTTAATCGCACTAAGGCTGAGATTTCTTCGGCTTCCGCCTCGGTCATACGAAGCACAGCGGATCGGACCGCCATCACTTCCAGATTTTTACGAACCTCGTACAAATCCTTAATATCCTTGGCCGAGAATTGCTTCACGAAATTCCCGCGATACGGAATCTCATTCACAATGCCCTCTTGAGCCAGACGATTAAGCGCCTCTCGCAGCGGTGTGCGACTGACGCCCAGACTCTCCGAGATCTCCTTCTCATCCAGCTGCTTGCCTGGCTCCAGCTGCCCGCTAATAATCGCTTCGAGCAAGTAATTGTATACCTCCTGCCGCATCGGCAGCTTACCGAGCTTACTTGATAACATACGACACTCTCTCCGTTCTGTATGATCACTTAACGCGATCCATGATCTTCTGATTATAGCAAAATCATGTCGAGATCGGTACCGTCTTGCCTTCGGACAATAGCGCAGCCTCGTACAGCTTCGTAATCTCCAAGGCAAATTCAAGAGAGCCTAGCTCGGGCTGACGGCCTTCGAGCACACAATCACAGAAGCACTTCATCTCACCATACATGCCTTGGGTGAACTCCGACTTATTCTCGAGGGTAGCGAGGCAGTTCTGCGGCTCCCAGACAACCGCGCCGGTATCGGTACCCGCAGGAACATAGTTGTGCGTGCGGCTATATACGTGCGGGATACCGCGCTGGAGCTTGACTCGCAGTGAATTCTCAATCTCTAGATGCCAGCCCCCACCGAAAAATTGGTAGGATTCAATAGGCTGCGGACCCGAAGCTAGATGGAAATTCCCAACAGCTCCGCTAGCAAAATCCAACATAATCGCACCTGTGCCTCTAGCGTTGGTGTGTGCTGTCAAGGCTTCCACCTTGCCGCCAACCGCCATCATAAGCGAGAGCGGGTGCGAGGCGTTCCCCAGCCAGTTGGTTGGCTTAAAGTTAGTCAGAATATCGCCGCGCTCCGGAGGAAGCGACATCGGATATACGGCTAGAATCGAATGCAGATCTCCATATTGCTCCGAATTCACAAGCTCGATCGCTTTCTCCGTTGAAGGCATGAAGGCCTTCTTATAGCCGACAACAGCCACTTTCCCGCGCCTCGCGTCAATCATCGCTTCCACTTCATGCACGCGAGTAGCCACCGGCTTCTCCATCCACACATGCAGACCCGCTTCGAACGCTTCCAGCGTCAACTTAGGGTATGCCTGAGGGGATACACACAGAAAAACAGCATCAAGTGCTTCCTTCTCGTACATCTCAGCGGTGCTCGTATAAGCTTTGCAGCCGAATTGGGCAGCCGTCGCAATTGCCAATTCCTCGTTCACATCACAGATTGCAATTAACCGAATAGGCAAATAATGCATCACCGGCAAAATATTCCGATAGCTATGACTGCCGACACCGACAAGTGCTACATTTAAGTACTTGGTAAATTCCCGCTGATAAGTCATTTGGTTACCTCCACTTGAGCGATTAGGCTGCGCACATACGTATAATCCTGCTTTGTGACGCTAAGGAAATCATAGTCCGGCTTCGCCTTGCCATGCGATGGATTGATACAAATGGCCGGACTACGACCTTCCTGAACTACCCTCGTTGTCATGGCAGCAACAGGCCAGGAAGCCTCCTCCAGACTGGATCTCCAGACGAGCGCTAAGTCATCGCCTTCACTCTGCCCGCCCTTCACATGGTAGAAACCGATGTAGGGTGCAAGCTGCTCATAGACTTGAATCGTTGGAAAAGTCCCCATCTGCCACAGGTTCTGGACATCATAGGTGAAATAAACGCGATCCTTCCGCGCCAACGCTTCGAAAAATGCAGTAACCTCAGAGGGTGTGGAAAGCATATTGTCTGCAGCTTCGTTCTCGACTGTCGCTTCAAAGCCCGCTGCATGAATGCGGTCGATTGCCTCGCCATACATGGGAATAAGCCACGGATGCTGTGCCTTCAGGTACGACACACTGTCAGCTACCTCGCTTCGCCCTTCTATCTTGGCTGAGAGCAGGCGAATCACCTTCGGCTTCATAATGGCAGCCAGCTTCAGCAAGTGATCTAACCGGTTCAGATACTGTTCCCGAAAGTAAGCTTCGCCCTTCTCGACCATGTCGTGAAACAGCTCCGAGGAGAAGCAGTAAACCGACAATCCTCTCGCTGCAATCTCGTTGGCCGCTTGCTCTGCTTCAGCAAGGGACAGGTCAATCAGATTTTTGCCATAAATCCCGTTCTTCAGATCCAGAACCTTGACGCCCCAGCTCCTCTGCGTATCGAGTGATTGTATGAAATCTCCGCCGGCCATCACATTAAGCATCGTGACTTCTACCACTGTGATCTTCCTCTCCATAACGCCTAGTTTACATGAATTTGCTTGCATGAATGCGCTGCACGAGATCTACGGATTCATCCAGCGTCATCGCAGTTTTGTGAACACTCCTTCAATGGGTTGTCGTCCGATCTTATTCACCAATCGTCTGACGATCCGGTGCAGAGTACATAATCATCATGCGGCAGGGCTCCCAGCCCGTAACTACCGCATGATGCGGAACGCCTCTTGGAATGCGCAGCATCATGCCCGGCTCCAGATGATAGGATTCATCCCCCAGCGAATGATCGCATTCCCCGGACAGCACGAAGATATACTCCTCGCAATTCGGGTGATAATGACGAGGATTCGAGGTGCCCGCATTTATGTACACCATGCCGAACGTCATCTCACACTCCGGATCAATCTCCTGTCCGCATAGCCATTGAATCTTACCCCAGTCCAGAGATAGCACGTGCTTCTCTTCTCGCAAGTCGCTAATTGTAGCCATACCATTGCCTCCTTAGTTTGGAATTCAACTAGATTGTATATTGTATAATGTATAAAAACAAGTTATATTTTCTCTCGCCGAAGATAGTCGAATGACAAGTCAAAGACCATGCCCTTCAATAAATTGAAGAAGACATGGTCCTTCCTGCCTCTTAGAAGTTTACACCCTTAACGCTCCGGTCTTACCATATTGAAGCCGGTTCTGTAGTCATCGCTTGCGCTATTGCCCGTACCTTGGAACACAGACTTAAAAGTACCAACACTAACTAATGCAGATTCAATTATGGTGCCTTGAGCTGCGATTAATGACATCAGCCTCACGTCATCAAATTTGCTGTCACCATAGACTGAGATTAATTCAGCTTAGCCGTTCGTTAAGGTCGTGCTCGTGTCTGTGTAGCTGAGCTTCAGCTTGCCATTCACATACAAGATAAGTACGCTACCATTCATCTCTTTACAGATGGAGTACCGCTTATCCAGGCTTAACGTTAAGGCCTTGCTATCTAGTGTTGTGAAGGTACCGGCTGCCTTGCGCTTAATTCGAAGCTCGCTAGCTTCATAGGCAAAGATATAATAGTTATTCGTATCCTGGTATCGTCCGAGAAGCCCAACTGTGCCCTGTGTTGTGCTTCCCCATGAATCGACCTTCACCTTAGCTCAGCTGCGTAGTTGGTCCACCAGTAGTGACCGGACGTTACTCTTGCCAAGGAATCTGTTGTGAGGTTGCATATACCTTGGTTCCATGTGTCTGAATGGCCCATGATCCGCCCACCAAATTGAAATCATTGGCTGCACTATCCTCGAATCCCTCCTAATGCGGCAAGCTTACGGCTGTGCTTACATCAATGTGACTCCTCCTTAAGAATAATAAGTAATATATGTAGGACCTATCGGCCCTCATATCGGACTACACCTTGATTAATCCCAACGTAGCACTGCTTCCCGTCTTCATCCTGCTGTCTTAACGTGTCCTCTCTCTTTCTTAAATAAAGGAAGAAGGAAGACTACACCTGCTGCATACAGCAAGCTTGAGATCGCATATACAATCGTAAGCGATAGGTTCGCCTTCATGAATCCGGAAGCCGACATGCCGATGACCATAAATCCCGTCAGCATGGGGGTCATGACGCCGTTCACTCTCCCTGTGAACTCCTGAGTCGTATTGCGAAGAATGAGCGTGTTGATCCCAATATGGATACTCGGGAAGAATAGACCCGATACGGCTTGAAGCACTAAGGTGAGCGCAGGTATCGTAGACCAGCCTATACCTAATGTTGTCACCACACTGCTGATTAATCCCATCAACAACAGCGTCTGCGGCTTCAATCTAGCAGATAGTTTCAATATAATTCCGCCGCCGAGCAGCATGGCTGCCCCGCTTGACATCGTCATCCATTGGAGAAAGTCCTTGCCCATCCCTAATTGCTCCGTCGAGATGAAGATCATCATCGGTTGAACAACCCCAGCTCCCAGTCCGACAAAGCCGAAGAGCAGGGCCAGCCTTTTCAGAGCAGGGTTGGTCCATACATAGCGCAGACCCCTGCGCAATTCTCTGGTAAAGGCCTCCCGCTGAGCAGATTCAGACTTGGCCTCATCAGCCGGTAGAAACAGCAGAACAAGAGCAGAAGCCACAAACATGACTCCCATGACAGCGATCGAGAATTCCACACCGAACTTCTGATAAACGAATGTACCTAACATGGGTCCGAGGATCAAGAACAAGGAAGCAATCGTCTGGTACATCGCCATAACCTGCTGCAGCTGATCCTCCTTCACGTGCCTCTTCAACAGCTTCATGGCGGAAGGCTGGGAGAATTGGGACAAGATAGCGGACACCAGCGTTGCTAGGAACACGGTGTGCCACGAACCGTACAGCAGTGCGAACAGAACTCCGAATATCGACACGCCGGACAAAATATCGCACCATACCATCGTCAGCTTCGGCCTCCAACGGTCAGCGAATGTCCCCCCAATGATGGAAAACAGGAAAATAGGTCCGTATTCCGCTGCCGAAATCAAAGAAACATAGTATGGGTTGTTGTTGGATATATCCGTTACATATAATAAGATGGCATAATTTCGAATCCAAATTCCTAGCTGAAGAAGAATGTTGGACAGCATGATTAGTCTTACGTACTTGTTTTGAAGCATGATAGATAGGCTCCCTCCTCTCGGGCAAAATAAAGTGCCAAGCCTTTATCGTTTTTCTATTCCCAAAAGGGACATAACAGATAAATACAAGCTATGCATTAACCGGTCTACATTCGGAGCAGGCATGAGATGGCGCGCGTAAGCGGCATTCTGGGCCATGATCGCATCATGCACGATGCCGTTAATCGTTGTCGCCATGAAGGCGATGACCTCTTCCAGCGGTACAACCGGCGCTATACGCTTCGCTGCAGCTTGTGCCTGCAGGAACCCGATGCAGGCGGTATGCAGATAACCAAGCGTCGAAGCCTTCAGCAGCTGACTGCTTATGTTCTCTAACCGTTCCGGTTCATTGGCATAGAAAGCCATCAGCTCGTGAATGATTTTGCCGCTGCCTCTCACCGAAGTTTCGATATAAGTCCCGACGTAGGTCAGGAAATCGTGAAGGACCTGCTTAGGGTCTTTGGCTTCTGCAAATATAGCATTGATCTCGTCCTTCACCTCGGATGTCAGAGAATTTTGGCCAAGCAGAGAAGCGAACAATTCATCGATATTCGAAAAATATTTGTATACGCCACCCTGGCTCATGCCCGCTTCCAGCACCACGTCTCTCATCGTTACGTGATAGATGGGCTTTTTCAGAGCTACCCGCTTGGCTGCTTCCATAATTTCCAGCCTTTTGTTCTCGTAATGTTCTTCTTTGACCCTCGGCATGTCACTTACCCTTTCTCTGATATACGTCGATGCAGTCAATAACCGCCTGTGCAGAGGCTTCTGCTCCACGTTCGGAACGGATCTGGCTACCCAGATCTTGGGCTCTGGCTATAATCTCAACCTTCTGCGTATACTTGATAGCTTCCGTCAGATTATCGGCTGTCAATTGCTTGCGCGGAATCGCTCTAGGTCCTACTCCGAGCTCATGTACCCGCTGTCCCCATGCAAATTGATCGTTAGTGAAGGGGATAATAAGGCTCGGAACACCCGAGCGAAGACCCTCTGCCGTCGTTCCCGCACCGCCGT
Organism: Paenibacillus sp. GCM10023252; assembly: GCF_042653305.1. Classification (NCBI taxonomy): domain Bacteria; kingdom Bacillati; phylum Bacillota; class Bacilli; order Caryophanales; family Paenibacillaceae; genus Paenibacillus; species Paenibacillus sp. GCM10023252. The sequence goes on along the minus strand of NZ_JBHSHW010000009.1, from coordinate 381,933 downwards.
GATGGACAACCGCAGCCATTCGGGGGAACAGCCAATCATGGGGAGCCCCGTCAATAAACAAGATATCCTTGTCCAGCTCGTCCGGACGCTCCATCCCGCCCCAGCCCTTGGCGATGATGCCGCGCTGGCCGCTGCGCTTCAGCGCTTCGATTACGATGGCTGTCGTCTCCGATGCTTGAGCTTGGCCGGATATGCTGCCGAAGCCGACATATACAGGAGGCTTCCCGGCATCTAGAAAGTCCTGAAGCTCTTGCGGCGGAATGTAACTCTTGTCCGGCTCCAGGAACCAATATCCGTCACAATGAACATGCTCGGACCAATCGACAGGCCTCGGGAACACAGATGGGCTCAGCGAGATGAGTGTCGGATGCGTTGCCGTGCGCTGTCTCGGGAACGGATTGGAGAACTTCGGCGGAACCGTTCCGAATTGCTCCTTCCAGAATTGCTTCACATGACCGCCGGATATCATCCAGAACCCCTGCTCGAAAATCCGGTGCGTCAGCTTATTGTATAATCCCCCGAGGCTTGGACGATTATAGAACAGCAGATTAGGATAGGCACGGGTTGGCGTCATCGGAAACGGTGTAGCCAAAATACTTGGAATGTTCAGTTTCTGTGCTGCGAAATAACCCAGTGTAGCCCCGGGATGATACACGACCGCATCGGCATCCACACAGGCCTGGTACATATCCTGCTGCATATCGAGAAATAAGCGCTTGAATTCGTCTTTCTTCAGACTTTTAAAAAATTTAAGCGGATTATCAGCCTTGCCGGCGTCCTTAGCCAGTTCGCTCTGAGCAATCTTGGTTACATCTCCCCGAATCGGCGCATACTCCAGACCGTATTGCTCGACGAAATCCCGGAAAGACTCGGATGCTGCGATCCGTACGCGATGGCCTCTCTTTTGTAGTGCCAAGCCCAAGGCCATGTAAGGCTGCGTGTCACCGCGGGTTCCTGTTGTAAGCATAGTAATTAACATAGACGTTCCTCCCTTAAGTTTTTCCCTAGAAAAAACAACTTCGTAAGCATAAGCTTAGGATTTTTGTCTGCTTCTTATAGCTCTAATGACCAATAGGACGATGGCAATGACAAAAAGTGCTGTTGTATAAGGCATAATCGATTGCTGCAATTGTTCCACGTCTATCATAGCTTCCGCAAAAGTATACCCTCTTATCAGCTGCACAACGATATAAACTCCGCCTATCACGGTTCCTGCCAGCACCGGCACGAGAATCGCTGCGGCCACTGGGAGCAGAATCTGCTTCCACGCTCGTTTTCCGGATGTACCTGGTCCTGCTTTCTTCATCTCATTCTTCCTTTCGCAGATCAGTTGTTCCTAATAAGCTATAAAAAGACACTGTTGTCGTTTTGAATTGTAACATCGGAAAACCAGGCTCGTCAATTAAAAAAGACACTAATGTCGTTTTTTAAATAACGAACTCGCATCTCAGCCAAAATCCCCACGCAAAAAAACCGCCAACTAGGCGGCTAGGATTTCATTCGACGCTTATAATCAATCGGGCTTAAGCCGTAATGCTTTTTGAACAGCTGGGTGAAATAAGGGATCTGGTTGCTGAACCGTCGTACATCCTCATCAATTGCTTGTGCACTCTGATAATAGTTGAACGCACCTATTGTGGTAACCACCAGTGTGATTACAGAAGTCATTAGAATGATGAGCTTCCACTGCAGTGAGCTTCTAATCGCATGTAGCATAAGCTTCCCCCTTAACATGTAAAGAACCCTCCTACCCACACACAGTGAGAACGGAAGGCCGACGGACGTCACCTCACTATCGTAACATCTGATTTCTGAATGCGATACCCCGTAATCTTGGTTTATTACAGGACGATGCAGGAGTGGTTATTGCTTTCGGCTGCTAATCTAGGTACGATGAATTCTATTAATCATTCTATCTCTAGGAGGTATCCCTCCATGACCAAGCTGCCTGCCTTCCCTGCTCCCCCCACCACTGCCAGAAGCACGGACCTGACTCTCCTCTACTGGGGGAAGGAAGCGTGCGAGCCCGGACATTCTTTCGGCCCTGGCGTTAGGGAAAGGTACAAAATTCATTTTATCCATCAGGGCAAAGGAATCGTAAGAACGGCTAACCATACCTATACCCCAACTGCCGGACAAGCGTTTCTTATCTATCCTCATACGTTGACCTTCTATCAGGCGGATCTATTAGAGCCATGGACTTACTCCTGGATCGCCTTTGACGGCTCTAGGGTTCCTGAAATTCTGGGCCGAACAATATTATCTCCCGACCATCCTATCTTACCAATGGACCTGGAGCTGATGCCCACACTGTACGAACAGCTCTCCCGTACGAAGCGATACGACGCAACCGGCGATTTGCAGCAGATGGCTCTCCTATACGAGCTGCTCAGCCGCATCGTTCAGATGATGCCCTCTCATCCCGAGGAGCCGTCGTCCGTTATCAAGATTGACCGGTATATCCGTCAAGCCGAGGAGTATATCGCCACCCACTACGCCGAACAACTGACGGTACAGCAGCTCGCTTCCATCGTCGGATTGGATCGGAAGTATTTCTCTGCTCTGTTCAAGCAATCGACAGGGATACCTCCACAAGCCTATCTCATTCAATATCGGATGAGGAAGGCATGTAATCTGCTGGCAACCGGACATTATTCCGTAGAGGAAGTAGCGAGATCTGTAGGATACTCCGACGGCTTGTTATTCTCCAAGATGTTCAAACGAACGACTGGGCTATCACCTACTCAATACCGCTCCGGGAAGATGAATACAGACATTATGCCATAAATATCATCCATTAGGTCATAGCTAATCTCGCTGCATATCGGTACACTCTCCTTACCACATCTACTAGGAGGTAACCGAATGCAGCATACAGCAGATCCCAACCGATACGACACTATGGCATATCGCCGATGCGGAAGAAGCGGCTTAAGGCTTCCTGCCATCTCGTTAGGGCTCTGGCACAACTTCGGGGGCACGGATGCCTTCGAGAATGGCAGACAGATGGTCCGCAGAGCATTTGACTTAGGCGTCACTCACTTCGACCTGGCGAACAATTACGGACCACCTCCGGGCTCAGCAGAGGATACCTTCGGGAGCATACTCAAGAAGGATCTTGCCGGATACCGGGACGAGCTCATCATCTCCACGAAGGCAGGCTACTACATGTGGCCCGGTCCATATGGAGATTGGGGCTCCAGGAAATACCTGATCTCCAGCCTGGACCAAAGTCTTAAGCGGCTGCAGCTGGACTACGTCGATATTTACTACCATCACCGTCCCGATCCGAATACGCCTCTTGAGGAGACGATGGGTGCTCTGGACCAGATCGTTCGCCAAGGTAAGGCGCTCTACGTAGGGCTGTCCAGTTATAACCCTGAGGCAACGCGCGAGGCTTCGCACATTCTGAAGGCGCTCGGCACCCCCTGCCTGATTCACCAGTCCAAATACTCGATGATGGCCCGCGGAATTGAGGATAGCCTTCTCGATGTGCTTGAGGATGAAGGAATCGGCTCCATCGCCTTCTCCCCGCTGGACAAGGGCATCCTGACCGACCGATATCTTTGCGGCATAGCGGCGGACTCCCGTGCGGCAGGTCCAAGCGTGTTCCTGAAGCCGGAGGATCTGAATGAACCTAGGATGAACAAGGTCAGACGGTTGAATGAAGTGGCTGCCAGCCGCGGTCAGAAGCTGTCGCAGATGGCACTGGCATGGGTGCTGAGAGGCGGACGGGTGACCTCAGCATTAATCGGCGCCAGTAAGGTCAATCAGATTGAAGATGCCGCAGGGGCACTGCATGCAGGCGACTTCTCGGCAGAAGAGCTTGCCTTAATCGATTCCATTCTTGAGTGAGGAGTGCTGCGATATGCGAGTCATTCAGATTGGCGCAGGACAATTCGGCCGAAGCTGGTTAACGAGAATTGTGCCAAGTTGTCAGGAGCTGGAGCTGGTTGGCGTGGTCGATGGGAATCCTCTCGCCTTGGAAGCCGTGAAGCAGCAGGCGGGGCTTCCGGAGGACATCCTGTTCACCTACCTGTCGGAGGCTCTGCAACGGTTGACACCTGAGATTGCCATTAATGTGACACCGCCTTCGGTACATAGAGAAGTATCCATGCAATGTATGGCAGCCGGAGTCCCTGTCCTATGCGAGAAGCCGATTGCACTGAACGCTGAGGATGCTGAGGAGCTTCATCGGCAGTCTCTTGCATCTGGGATCCCGGTCATGATCGCTGAGAATTATCGATATGCTCCTATTGTCCGTAAGCTTCGCGGCTTGATTAAGGAAGGAGCTATTGGGGACATACACGCCGTGCATGTCCAATTTTTCAAGCATCATCCGGAATTTACGAATTATCATAAGGATCTGCCATTTCCACTGCTGATGGATGTAGCCATCCACCATCTGGATATGCTTCGGTATCTTACCGGACTTGAGGCTGTTAGTGTGTATGCCAGAGCCTCTACCCCTCCGGGCAGCTGGTACGGTACACGATACTCCGATACGGAGCTGCTGCTTGAGCTGGGGAACAAGGTTAAGGCCAGCTACGTAGGGAGCTTGGCTTCCTTCGAGAATACGGGCTCATGGCTTGGAGATTGGCGGATCGAGGGGGAGCGTGGCATGCTGTTATTCGATGGGCAGCAGATTACTCTGAGTCAGAAAAGCGGCAAGTCTGTCTATACGCTTGAAGACAGGACAGACAACAGAGTGTATGTTGTCCAAGAATTCCTCGATGCTCTGCGCTCAGGCCGCCCTGGTGAGACGGACATCTCCGATAACATTCGCACGTATCGAATGGTGGAAGCCGCGATGGAGTCTGTTCGCACGCATGGTGTAGTGCATATTCGTCAATAAGGGAGGCTTCAACTTGATTATACGAAACTATCTGTCTGCGGAATTAGTCCAAGTGAGTGGCATTCATGACGGTATAGGAACCGCGCTGCACAAGACTTTATTTGGCCCGAAGGACTTTACGACGAACCTGCGCTTCATTAATTATACGATACTGCCTCCAGGCGCCACGATCGGGCTTCACACGCACGGTGACGATGAGGAGATTTATATCGTCCTTGAAGGCAGTGGGGAGATGACGGCTAATGGAGAGGTGCGGCAGGTCAAGACTGGCGATCTGATTGTGAACCCGCCGTTCGGCACGCACGGGTTAGTGAATAATACGAATGAAGAGATTAGACTTATGGTCATCGGAATTAGCAAATAACGCCGGCTTTTCTCGCTCCTTATAAAAACATGTGGACCTGCAAGAGGTCCACATGTTTATCACTCAGATTGCGGCAGATTTTGCTCTTTTTCATCTTTAGTTGCCGGATCATGCTACGATAAATCCTTGCGCATGTTCTTCAAGCTGCGAAGATACATAAGAATCTCATTCTCAATACAACGCGCGGCGAAGGTAGCAAATGTGGGGCTCTTTCCTTGCAGCTCCGTATTATCTCCAATACTTCTTCTGATAGAAATTACGAATCCATCGATGCTGCTTGAAAAGCTGATCGAACACATCCTCGGGCAGGCGCTCCTCCCGAAGAGCAGCGATGTTCTGCTCTGCGTAGGACTTGATCTGCATCGAGATAATCGCCGTCGTGACGGCCGGATGATGCAGTGCATACTTGATCGCAAGCGCTGTCAACGAGCTGGCATAGGCTGGTACATATTCCTTCAGCTTCTCTACCCTGGCTATGTATTCCGTCCTCGGTCCGGCATCAAAATACCCATTCCGAAAATCACGTTCTCCGAAAATGGTGTCTTCTCTCAGCAATCCCGTTAATCCGCCTTCATCCAGAACGCAGCGAGCAATCAGCGCGACCCCGTGCTTCTCGCAGAGAGGCGCGAGATTATCCAGCGCAAGCGGGTCGAATAGGTTGAGAATCGTCTGTACCGACTGTATGTGCCCTGATCGAACCAAGCTTAACGCCATATCGTGACGGTGGTCAGGGATGGATACGCCGATGTGGCGAACAAGTCCCTCTTCCTTCAACCGAATAAGCTCTTCCAGCCAATAGGATTCATCGTCCCAGGTTCCCCAGTATTGATGCATTTGAATCAGATCCAATGCTTCGACCTGAAGCGCCTGAAGTGATGCCTCCACGCTCTGCCTCATTGAGCCTGGCGGGAACGCCTCCGTTACCGGGATCGGACTGCCCCAGCCGCCCTTGCCACTGGGCTTCACCTTGGTGGCGATGAAGGGCCGCGGGCCCTTCCACTCCTTGAGAGCCTTACCGATCGTCTCCTCCGAAGTGCCATAGGCTCTCGCGGTATCAACGAATGTAACGCCCAGCTCGAACGAGCGCAGCAAGGCTTCTATATACTCCTTCTCCTCCAGAGCACCGAAGGAACCATTCAATCCCATTGCCCCGAAGCCGATGCGGGACACCTGAATGCCTGAATCGGAGAATGCGTTAGACGGCAGCATGTTGGTCCTGACCCTCCAACATCGATGTATCTAGTGCAGCCTGACCGTTCTTGGCAATGATCATCTTCTTAAAGGTTGCGCCGGTCTTAATATTTACCACGCCGGAAGGAATGTACTGAAGAATGTATCCTTTGCGTACGGAATCGCTCACATTCGGGCCGCTCCGGTGGAATAGCAGGGACGAGAATACAACCATGCTGCCCTTCTTCAGCTCCACAGGAATGCCTGGATCATCTCCGAAATAACACTGCCAGCCGATCGGAGTTATTTGATGCTCGACTATACCGTCCTTATGCGTCCGCGGCTTCACCCAGATACAGCCGTTCTCGATGGTTGCATCCTCCAGGGCCAGCCAACAGGTCACATATTCCTCGGACAATACGAGTCCGTAGCCGTTGTCCTGATGCCATGGGAAGTCCTTAGCTGTCTCCGGCCGCTTATAGACCGCCTGATCCCAGTACAGCGAGACATCGCCTCCCAGGATGGGTGTAGTTAGGTCGACGAATTTCTGATGAGCACAGAACTTCTGGAAATAAGCTTCCTTCTTCACCAGATGAGGAGTGAAGGTAATCTCGTTGGCACGGCTCACTCCTTCCTTAGCCTCCTCCGCCAATCTCAATTTCTCATTGTGCTCATTCACATAATGGTCGATCTGTTCGGTCAGCTCATCCATTTCCTGTGACGAGAACAGATTCTCTAGAATGAAGTACCCTTCCTCGTAAAATTGCTTTAATTGCTGCTCGTTCATGGCCGCCAGCCCCTTTGCAATGAATTCTGTCAGTTGCTTGACCTCATTATAGTAAGCTGCACCAACAATAACCATGAACGAGCGTAAGCAGTTATTGTACTATTTACGCCTGAGCGTGCGGTCTGCCTAGTCTGCCTTCGTATAGATGAATTCTCGGAAGGCTGCATATCCTTGCTCGAGACCGAGTACTCCTCGGGCGAATATGCCTACCCTGGGAGCCGTGAAGCACAGGAATCTGTGGGCCATCTCCGGGAACAGATACGATGCCTCTACAGTCAAGTCAAGCGGGGTGTAATCGCTGGACTCACCCCCCGCTGCATAGGCAAATGTACAGACATCGGCTCGTGCATCAACACGCAATCGCAGCCTGAGACTGTCGCCTTCTCCTATCGGCAGCTCCTGCTGCAGCAGAATCTTACGCTTGCCGTGCTCATAACGGTCAACCTGAACATACAGCCCTTCCAGCTCCTGATTCTCATGCAGCCTCTTCACATCGAAGGACAAGCCTGTTGTCTGTCCTAGTCCATTGCGAACCGACAGCATCAGGATGGCATCGGTGTCTCTGTACAGCAGGATGCCCGCTTCCTCTCCCCGGCTCCGCGTGAAGAACCGAAGCTCCGTCTCCGCTTGGAATGCCTCGTGCTGCCAGCGGCGTGTTAACATCAGCGTAGGCTGAGGGGTATACAGCAAGTAGGGCTTGCATTGCAGCGCCAAGCCGCCCTGACCTAGCTGATATCCTTCGGAGACGGGGAGTCGTACCCATTCCCAGGTAGGGTCCAGCTTGTCCCTATCGAACCGATCGACATAGGGATTGATGTCGTCTGCGACGGCGGACACTTCCTCCGGGTGCAGATAGATATTCTCAACCGGGGTTCCATGATCGCCGATGATCGGCCACCCATCCTCGGTCCATTCCACAGGCTGCAGGAACGTCTCCCTGCCGAGTGGTGTTGAGCCGTTCGGCTTGAGCGGCCGGCCGCCCAAGTGCGGGAACCACCAACGCCCCTGCGGATCCTGGATCAGCTTGCCGTGACCTGTCTTCTGAATGAGCTTCTCCGGATCCTGCTGCTTCAAGATCGGATTGTACGGGCATTCCTCGTAGGGTCCCCACACCGAACGGCTGCGAGCAACAGTGACCATATGGTCGAAGAAGGTCCCGCCCTCTGCCAGGATCAGGTAGTACCAGCCATCCTTCTTGAGCAGATGAGGTGCCTCCGGTGCGGCTCCGCCCGTACCTGGCCACACCTGCTTCGCTTCGCCAAGCAGATGCGTTCCGTCAGCGGCTAGCTCCTGTACCCAACCACCTCCGCAGGCCAAGTAACGCCGGCCGTCATCGTCATTGAAGATGGACGGATCGATGAAATGGTGATTGAGTGCTACACCATCGCTGTAGGGTCCCTCCGGACGCTCCGACCAGTACAGAATATTCGTACAGCGTGGCTGTCCATGATAATACGGAACGACAACCCAGAACTTGCCTTCATAGTAGGAAATATCTGGAGCGTACACACCGAATGAATCGGGCATATCTGATAAGTCAAGCTGTTCCTGGCGCTCAATGACATGGCCAATCGTCTTCCAATGAACCAAGTCTCGTGAATGCAGCACATTAACACCAGGGAAATACTGAAACGTAGAGCATACCATGTAGTAGTCCTCACCGACCCGTACTACCGATGGGTCCGGGTAGTCACCCTGTAGAACGGGGTTGGCGAATACCATTTTTTCAGTCATGAAGAGACCTCCTGTATGATGATGAATAGATTACCGTGCAGCAGTAGTCCTCTCATATGGCTTCCAGCGTGAATGTGACGGGACCTCCTCTTGTCCCGCTCGGGGACTGCAGCTTATCCACTGCTGCTGAAGCAGCTCGGTCCACATCGCTTCCATTGCTTGGTAATCTAGTGGTGCACATTGTTCCGCATTAACGCTCTGAAGTTCTTCTGCCAGCTGACGCACCAGCTTCACCATCGCAGCCTCACAGGCTTCAACAATAGCTCGTCCATAAGCAGCGGTGGCCTCATGCGCCGAAGAATGAATGGCCAGCCTGCCACCGGAAGCGAGCTGCCGCTCCAGAGACTGCAGCTGCAGATCGACTAGCTCCGGACGCAGATGCATAAGAGTGGATAATTCATATCTTCCTGCGTGATCGGCTGGGAAGGAAGGGCCTGCAAGCTCAAAATCCGTACCATACCAGACCCGGCATCCGGTTGCTTGTGCAAAATTTCCGGCTATTCGCTTAAAGTCCTGCGTATGTGCCCCTCCATGTCCCGACAAGGCAATAATGCCACGAAAGCCGGTATTGTAGAAGGCACGCAGCTGATACAGAAACGTCTTATACATGAGCTCCGGCGGCAGCGAAGTCATCAAGGGGTCGGTGTCGCCTACATTCTCATACAGCCACCTGAAATTCATAAGGAAATAGATCCAGCCAGTTGGTCTTGGTCGGCCTCAATCTCTCATCCCTCCTACAAGATTGTTATAGTGATATATCAATTTTGCGCATTTCATTTTCACGGGTTTATTATATAATAGAAACAGAGGCATGAAGATACATCGATTTTGCGAATCATGTCGTGATTTTGCGATAGGAGGCCAGCCTGTGAATAGAAGCCGTTTTTTTCTTCTGCCTGCCATGGACAGCCTCCCCTATGGCATCATCGCTGTAGGACATGTGAAGGATGATCCTAAGCATCGTGTTACTGGGAACAGGTATGCCGAGCATATATACAATCTACATCTGGCTGTTCGCGGCCGCGGCTGGGTACATACAGCAACCAATAAGATACCGATCGGGGCTATGGAAGGCTTCTTGTACTCGGAGCATCAGATTCAGTGTTATGAAGCAGACGCTGCAGAGCCGTGGGAGGTATGGTGGATCTACTTCAAGGGAGAGGGGATTCGCTCCCTGCTGCACAAGCAAATTCTTGGCGAAGAGCCCTGGAGAATTCCTGTGAACAGCGGCAGGCGAATTCTGCCACTGATTGAGACACTGTGGGAGCTTGCTGGACAGAATGATGCAGCTAATCTGCCGGTCGTGAGCTCGACGCTGTACCGAATTCTGCTGGAGCTGCTGACACATTCTGCCGCTCCTCCCTCCTCAGCCTCGGCCAGACTGGAGCACCGTCTGCAGTTCACCGCGGAGTATATGCGAGCGCATTGCAATCAGCCGTTAACCTTGGAGCAGCTGGCTGATCACAGCGGCGTCAGCAGCGCTTACTTCAGCCGCACCTTCCATGCGCACTTCGGAATGCCGCCACTGGATTACTTGGCCCAGATGCGCATCGAGCTCGCGAAGCAGATGTTGATTGTCACTCACAAGACGATCAAGCAAATTGCCTTCGAGGTTGGCTATGGCAGTCCCAGCTACTTCATTGAACGCTTCCGCAGAATCGTAGGTATGACACCTGCTGCCTACCGCGGGGCGAGTCTGAATCCACCCGTGTAATGGAGAGGTATTAGATGACAACACAGAGCAATGCGAGTATGGACGAGCAGCTCGGTCTATCCCTCCTTCTCGTTCAACAGGCACCCTATTCCCGGCTGCAGATTCGCGATATGACCAAGAGTTATTGGGTGCTCAGCCACGTTGTGAGCGGATCGGTCACCATGCGCACAGGAGGGCATCGGTACTCTGCTGCTCCCGGACAGGTTATGGTTCATCCTCCTCATATCCCCTTCGACGAAGAGAATGCGGGGGAAGGGCTTCATCAGGTGCTGTTCCTTGATATTACCTTGTCACAGCAGTTGGATCTATTCCGCATGCTGCCCATAGCTCCAGTGGTGACACTCACTCAGCCGGAATCCTTCCAGTCGGTGTTCAGACAGTTATTGGGGCATTGGAATGAGCCTGACACCCCACTGCGAACGCTGCAGCTGTTCTCCGGCATTCTCGAGCTGGTCAAGCAGCTGATTATGAGCTGGGAAGCGGAGGGGAAGCAGCCGCGCCCCGAGGCCTTGAACTCCAAGGAGGATCGCTTCATGGAGGTCATCAGGTATATGGAGCAGCATATGAAGCACAAGGTGACGAGAGAGGATCTCGCTTCCCTGCTGCACCTTCATCCTAATTATTTTGACAAGCTGTTCTACAAGCACTTCCAACAGACGCCGATGCATATGCTTCGTTCACTTCGCATTCGCAAGGCGAAGGCGCTGCTCGAGACGACCCAAGCATCTATGGAATTAATCGCTTATGAATGTGGACTGGGGGATGCGGCTTACTTCACCCGAGCCTTCAAGAATCAGATGAATGAGACGCCAGGTCATTATCGTTCACGTATGCAGAAGCTGTTGAGATGGTACGGGCCTGAGGAGAGGTGAGGCTGGGTGAATTGGATGTCAGCTGATTCAGATCGACGTTGTATACATCGATCGACGGGGAAGGGGGAATCGAGGTAGACGGAGCGTTATATACTGGAGTGGTACCAGCAGCTGGTTACCACTCCAGTATAAGAGACGATGGCCGTTAGTGAGAGCCACTCAGCTGCTCGCAACTGCTTGCTTCCTCCGCCACACCTGATTGATTGAGTACATACTTACGTTATCTTAAAAAGTGAATGTAGACGTTCTTAACCTCTAATTACGATAATCGATCGGATCGCTAGGGAATGCGGCAAATATGCAATCCAGATCCTCCCGCGGCAATCCCTTGCCGTCACAATACGAAGCATTACGCTCCAAGGAACGAATGGAGGTCGTGCCGGTGAGCGTGACATGAATGTCCGGGCAGGAGTAGCTGAATCGCATCGCCGGTTCGATTAAGCCCTTCGGTTCGGTCTTCCGAAGGAATGCAAGCTTCGCCTTCCGTTCCTCAGCCAGATCAATCATAGACTGGTTAATAAACTTTGCCGGCGCATCCGCGAGCAGTCCCATGCCCAGCACGCTTCCGTTGATTACGCCCATATTGAGTTCACGGGTTAGCGGGAACACTTTATCCTTAGCCGAGTGATCGATCAGCATATACCTGCTGAACACTTGGGTCGTATCGAACACCCGTGTCTGCAGATAGGGCAGGAGGACATCAAAGTCTCTTCCGTTAACGCCAATGGCACGAATCTTGCCCTGCTCCTTCAGCTTCACAAGTGCCAGGTAACAGCCGTTCATGACCTCATCGAAGTTCCACGAGTCAGGCTCATGAATCTGCAGCAGATCGATGACGTCCGTCTGCAGCCGCTTCAGGCTGTTCTCCACAGAGCGAATCGTATTCTCATAGTTATAAGCTTCTCCGCGCATGACAGCCTTCGATGCTAAAATAACGGATTCGCGCTTGCCCCCCTTCAACGCCTCGCCGATCCGCCTCTCACTCTCGCCTCTGCCATAGAGCGGAGCCGTGTCGATGAAGTTGATACCGAGGTCCAGCGAGCGATGCACCACCTCGGTGACCTGCTCATCGGTCACTCCATCTGAGAAGTCCCCGCCGAGTGGTGCGCCACCGAGTCCCAATTGGGATACGCGAAAGCCTGTTTTTCCTAAAATGGTATACTCCATATCGTCTCCCCATCTCTCCGCAATCTGAATTGTTGATATCACAATTATGATGTGAGTAATCTAGCAATATAATTATAGATCAGATGATAACTCTCGATAAATACCGTGATCTTGTCATTTATATCACGATATTGCCTTCTCTTACGCTGAAAATCAAAAAGCCCTCACATCACATGGATGTGGGGAAGTGATTGGGTTGCCAGAGCTCTCCTTGGTCTTTCTCCGTACGCGGTAGCCTCTCTTTTTGAGAGCCACCCCAAGGCCATATAAGGCTGTGTGTCACCGCGGGATCCTGTTGTAAGCATAGTGATTAACATGAACGTTCCTCCTTAAAGTTTTTCCGTAGGTAAACAACTTCGTATAGTTTAGGATTTTTTTCTGCTTATAATTGATTTGATGACCAATAGGACTATGGCAATGAGAAAAAATGCTGTGGTATAAGGCATACTCGATTGTTGCAGCAGTTCCACGTCTCTCATAGACCGTTAACCCATCAGTTTCAAGAAGCTCTTACATACATAAAAGTTGAAAGCCCTGCAATGAATTTCATTTGCAGGGCTTTCATAAGGATGATATTTACAAGCATTGGCAAGATGTATCGGCAGCCATTATTCACATCATCTTCTGCAGAAGCTGGATTCGATATGCCTCGCTCTCGAGCGAAGCGATATCCGTCACTTCCTCCTCGGTCAATCCAGTCGGATTGCCGGCTGCTCTGGCTGCCAGATAGATCTTGGAGCTCTCTTCGACGACTTCGGTCCGATAGTAAGCTTCACGCAGATTCCGTCCAGTCGTAACGAGTCCGTGATGGCTTAGAATAACAGAGCATGCGGTAGCCAACGATGCTGCGCACGCCTCTGCAAGCAGCTCTGTCGTCGGTATGACGTATGGAAGAATAGAAGTCCGGCCTACCAAGGCGGCCTGATCTGGGTACATGATGGGCAGCTCTTCCCCGATCAGAGATAAGGCAATGCAATACGGCGGATGGGTATGAATGATTGCGCCGACGTCTGGGTTGCTCCGATATACATACAGATGCAGAAGAACCTCCGAAGAAGGGCGGAGAGCGTTATCCTCCAGACGGCCGGTAGCGATATTAACTTCCACCCATTGCGACGGATCAATCTCCTGCAGTGCATAGCCGCTCGGTGAGAGATACATCATATCTCCCTCCCTGGCGCTTATGTTTCCTCCTGGACCGACGACAAGACGGTTCGCTGCGATGGCGGCTGCGTAGCGGCTCAACTCTCCTCTGACCGTCAACGTATTCATTGCACCCCATCCAGCAGAAGCTTGCGAAAATAGGAGGCGCTCGCAGCAGCATTCCCGATGCGAATCAATTCATCCAGCTCCGCTTCAGGTACCCGGTCCAGCAGGCGGTTGAAGCTGTCCATGGCCAGCACGCCCTGCCGGACTGCCTCCAGACTGTCCTCTCGATAAGGGTATTGATCGATGGAGAGCCAGCCTTGATAGCCGGTCTTCCTCAGCCAATAGAAAAACTCAAGCGTCTCAACCGTATGGACGCTCCCTACAATCATGTCGTCATCCCAATGGCGGTAATTGTCGTTCATGTGGACGTGGAACAGCCGGTCTCCGTATTTCTTGAGCAGTGCGACAGACTCGGCCGGCGTCTCATATGCATTCAGGGCATGACCAAAATCGATCGTAACGCCGCAATTCGGCTCGCTGATTTCCATAATCGTCAGGAGCGCGTTGGACACCGTACTCAGATAGCTGTGCGTCCGGGGCTCTTTGATTTTATACTCCAGACTGATCCTCATGTCCTTGCGGTACCGGCATGTCTCTTGGACGCCGAGAGAGAACCATTCCCTCTCCTGAAGATAGTCGGCTTGGAACACATAGTCATAGCCATCCTGTCCGGGCCATAGACTGACAAGATCACAGCCGAGCTCGGCTGCAGCATCGATCATCTCCTTCGTATGGTTTACGGCATCCGCTCGAATGACGGCTTCACGGGAAGCGAAGCTTCCATTTTTCCACTTTGGCTGCCCGAAATGATCGGGGATAATGGATACGAGTTTCAAATTATAGTGTTCCAGATACTTTTTCAATTCGGCTACGTTTCGATCGGTCACATGCCAGCTTCCGACCAACTCCACACCGCTTACTTGGGGAATTTCCGCGACTCTGCGAAACAATTCGGCCAGCGCTACTGGCTCATCGTAGCCTGCTGTCAGAAACCGATCGGCACAAGAGCCGACATTGGATAAAATAACGGAATAACGGTTCATCTGTTTTCTCCTCCAAATGTAAAATCATTGATAATTAAACCCCGTTATTTGCACGTTCCAAATCACTCATTACGGCAAGCCAGTGGATGGAAGGGTGCACCCAAACCTCCTTATAATTGAAGCAATTTTGCGACGGCCAGTAAGGTACATCCTTCACTCCCTTAGTCTCAATGCCTACCGGCAGCGAACCGACGATATCTCCGGACATGACCGTATACTGAGCTGCATAATCATGTCCTTCCCCGTACATCTGGCTCTGGCAGAACGGATTCAATCCGACCACCCATTCGAGCTGGCGATAAGCCAGTGCTAACAGCTCAGGATCGTTCAGCAATGTCGCGGCAGCAGTCAGAGCCTTCGTCTGCGATAGCAATGTTCCCGTATTGCCCCGAAAATCGTACCACACCGGAAAACGCCGTACGTAGAAGCCCTCCCCAAGAGGGATCCCATTCTCAATCTGAGCTCGATAGGATGCAAGTTGATCTGCATCCTTAACGATTCGCTTCTCGATCAGTTCTTCGAGCGTTCCCACTAATTCCGCGGCTTGATACATTGAGTTGGCTAGCATCCCATAAGGCTCCGTGTAGGCAGCAAGCTCCTTCTGATATGCCGCATGCTGCGCGACGCAGGAATGCCAGCTCCCCCGGTCTGGGTGATCGGGTAACAAGCGGCAGAGCTTCACGAGCCCGTTGATGGGGAGATGCTCATAGCCTTGATGGCTGTAATGAAGGATGCGGGTATGCGTCTCATCACTATAGAAAAATCCGGCTGGCACCCGCGGGGCAGGTCGTTCCTTGCTCTGGCATCTAATGACATTCTCCGCAAATCGTGCCGCTATGTCGGCATATTCGTGCTCGTCAGTCGCTTCGTACAGCGCTGCCGCTGCGAGAATTACGCAGGAGGCAAGCTGTACGCCTCTATCGCCCGACCCTTGTGTCTGAATGTCCGAGAGCGCACTGGCGAAGTCGGAGCGTGCTGCCGTAAGAGCGTGCATGGCGAGTAGAGGGTTAGTGTGCCTGAATGTTCTTGCTGCTTCGGCCTCCGCTATTGCGGCGCTTAGATTGGCCCTGGCCTCTCTGCGCGCCGCGAAGGCGACGTCATCCTTCGTTCCAATGATGCCATCCGTCCAGAAGTCCATCACCGCCCACACTGACCGATACCCGTCGCCGAAGCGGGTCTTCAGCACCCACTGGAGCCCCCAGCGAGCCTCTTCTATTAATCTGTCGCGAAGTTCGTCGGAGTTCGTTAACGATTCCGCGAGCTGCAGCATAGCGGTTACTGCATCCGCGGTATTCACTAATGCTTGGGACAAGTCGCCCGCATCATGCCAGCCGCCGTTGATAACAATGGATTTGCCCTCGTGCTCGCACAACCAATCACTGTGGCAAATTCCATGAACGCCCTCAACCTCGAAGCCGCAGCGCTGGCAGAAGAAGAAGTTGATCGTTTTCCATATCGAGTCACGCCAAACCATAGAATCGATGAGAAAGGGCGGCGTTTCTATATCACCCAGCTTAAGCTTATATTGACCGGTTGTTGTCACTTCCGTGAAGGTAAGCCGGCGGAACGCTCCGTTTAGACTTTCTACGAGCTCCGTTGCCTTCTCCATTACAACGGTGCCGTCGGAACAATGGATCACCTGGAATGGTCCGGTGACATCCGGACGAACCAACGCTGTTTTGGGAAAGTCAGGATGATATCCTGAATGACTGTAGGAAATACGTCCGGCAGCCACTTCCCAGCCTTCGAAATGATCAGGTTCCACCTGCTGAAGTTCAAGTTGATCGATATCATAACAAACCTCTTCGCATGCTCCCGGCTCATTTCCTTGCGTACGATAGACAAAAGAAACACCTGTGACCTTATCGCGAGCCAAATGCGGGATTTCCCAAACGATATGATTCCATCGGTCCGGCTCCAGCATGAAGAAGTGCGCCCCATCCTTCAGTATCCAATTCGGCAGCTTTTCCTCTCCGCTGTTCTCCAGCATTACGAGAAGGCTGATTTTTTTCATTCCGGGCAGCGTTGGGTACACCCAGAAGGAGAGCCGATTCCATTCCGACCAGTCTTCACCTCTGAATAGGCGCTTCGCTTCACATTTACCTGGGGGCCGTCCACTCCCCCGCAGCGTATCCGTTACGATCATGGTAGGGGAGACAATACGGAGCGAATGACTGCCTTGCACGCACCTCTCTCCTGTTAAACTCATTCCCCCTTCTCCTTCATGGGACCAGGTTGTTAAGCTTTCCATATCATCGAGTAGTCTCGATTGAATAACCGGCTTCCTCAAGTGACGATACTCAGCCGTCTCTTCCTTATGAATGTTCATGGGTCGTCTTAACAAATCGTACATCTCCTCGTTTTCATAATGAGGTCTTATGGAATCGGGAAGGCCGCTTGAGACAGCCATCCCGATCTACGAATTACACTTCCATTTCTTCAATCAGACCCAACAATAGGTCTACTTGTGCGCGATTAAGACCCTTGCCTTCCAGTGTCTCTATTTCGTGAACGAGCTTATCCGATATGCCCTTGATGATCTCCTTCTCGAGCTTCTCCAAGGTCTTGTTAATATCCTCTGCGCTAATTGACCCATTGTCTGCCATAAAACGTCTTGTCAGCTCTAGAAAACCGGCCGTCGTGACCTTTACATCGATATTCACCGTTCTTACCGTTTCATTACCTGCGGCATCCTTGGCCGATACCGTATAGGTTCGTGTCCCCAATTCGAAGGTGTAGGCAGCACCCTGAGCAAGAACATCACCCGTGCTTGAATCCGCCGTAAGGCCGGACAATGAGTCGGCAGCTGTATAGCGCAGGATCACCTGCTCGTTAATGTCATATGTGCGTTCACCCGTCACTTCGATAACCGGACCTGTTTTATCTATTTTCACGACGTGCTCCACGGGGTCACTTTGATTGCCCGCTTGGTCCAAGGCCGAGTAAGTAACGGTCGACGCTCCTTCAGCCGATATGGTCACAGCAGCTTCCGTCCCGTTAACCGTCACTGGGGTAGAATCGCCGATCTGGTAAGTGATGCTCTTCACACCTGAGCCTTCCAGTTGGTCCGCAGCATTCAGATTAATCTTAACATCGGTACGATTCCAGCCGGCCAGGTTCGGCACTGGATCAACCGTCTTCGTAATCGCAGGAGGGAGATCATCTGCTATGACAAGCTCATAGCTCGCTTCGATTCCACCGAAGACTGCCTTGATTACAGCCGTCCCTGCACCTGTGATGTTCACCGCTCCTTCATTATTCACTGTGGCAACGGCAGTATTGCTGCTGCTGTATATGGCTTTTTCAGTTACATCAGATTTCGAGCCATTGCTGTAGGATGCCGTCACCTTGGCCTGTTGTTGTTTGCTTCCCGACAGGATGGCGGAAGACAATCCTTCAAGCCCCAGTGAATCCAGCGAAGGCTCCGCTTTTTGCAGCAGCCGAATCTCGCGCAGGTAGAAATCGCCGGTTGATTGCTTGGCAACCTTGATGTAACGGAAGGCTGTCGGATTCATGATGTATCCTGTCCATGTATCCGTTGTCTGATCGTTATAGCTGTTCGGGATGAAATGCAGCTCCTCCGCGCCGCTGGAGAAATCACCGTCCGCATCTCCAATGATTTTTATGTTCCTCGAATGTTCGGGTGCCGTGATATAAAAGCGCTGAAGAGAAATTTTATCCAGTTTATAAGGCTGGCCCAGATCGATCACAACGTAAGGATTCGGATTCGTGCCTCCCATGAGCCAGGAGGTAGCCTCACCGTCGGTCAAACTCAGCTTTTTAGCAGGCAATTCCGCTTCGAATCTCGAGGGAACCTCGACAATCGGTTTGTTCAGGGCAACATTGGTGAATGTATCATCCGGATTCACTTTCGGTTTGGACAACAGCTCGATTTCATTTAAAACAAGCGCTTTGCCGTCATTTTTGGAAATTTTAATGTACCGGTACGTTTTTGTCGAATAAGGCGCTCTCCCTCTCCATTCCGTGTTCCCTGCCGCTACATCGGCGGGCACCATAGCGAGAACATCACTAGATTCGGTAAAGCTGCCATCTGTACTGCCAAAAATGGTTGCGCCAGCAACTTGCTGCGGCTCTGCTGCATTCGGGCGCGTAAGCGAGAGCTCATCGATCGATTGCGGATAACCAAGGTCGACAACCACGAACGCTTCTCCCGTACTCTGAGGGGATACGGTCAAGCCGGTTGCTATCGCCGAGTCGGTTAAGTAACCCTGCTTAGACGGGAGGTCCGACTGATTCGGTTCGGAGATTGCGACGATGGAACGTCCCAACGCTACATTGGTAGGCGCAGCAGGTGACGGTGAGAGAACACGCACCTCGGATAAGGCAAGCGGTTCATTGTCAACAGTCTTCTGTATGCGCACATATCGATATTCCGGCAAGCCCTCCGGTTTGAAGCTGTAGGCTTCTTTGAACGGAATACCATTCGGTCCGATACCGCCAAGCTTATAATAGTCGCCGAATGCCGGGTCGTTGGACACGAGATATTCGATATTTCTCCGTTCAGCAGGATTATCATTAAACACATCAAACACCGTCTCTATTCGGTATAGGCTTGTCGGCTCCAGAAGATCCACCTGCCAATATGGCTTCAGGTCACCGGCCTCGGAACGCCATACAGTAAAGATAGAATTGTCTACTGCATGAGAGGCCGTGCCGCTGGATGATGAGGTCCCTTTCCCTTCGCTATAATTAGTTTCCACAGGTATAGGGAAGGAAGGGAATGCGTGTCTGTTAGGAATTACCACGTCCGTTTTACCGACCTTTTTACTATTCAGCGGACCCAACACCGTGCTGCCCTGTTTGATATCATCTGTAAGCTGCTGCGATAGGACGATCCGGTCGAGGAACAGAACCACTCCCTGATTGATTGGCGTTAATTTCACCGTATGAATCCCCGGTTTGCTCACCTGTACTGTGACAGGAGCCCCATTAATCTGGTTCGTGAACCCTACCGGATTGGCGAGCAGCATGTCACCTAGCACTTGTTGATCGAACTCGATTCTTACCTTGCCACTGCCCTTCGAATCGTCGCGACCGCGTATCGACAAGTAATAGGTACCAGGCGTCTGGAACTCAATGTCGTACGATACCGATGGTTTTCCAGTCTTGGCTGGCGTTCCTGTGAACTGCTTCGGATGAGTCATCAGTGGAAGCTTCGATGCAACATTCTGTGTCAATACATTCATAATGCCAATGAACGAATAATCAGCATTTTCCAGACCGACATAGCCGTTATAATCTTTTGCCTCTATTGAGACGAGCCCGTTCTCCTCCAGATGAGGAGCATCGAACAATGACCGGTCGACATAGGCCGTTCTCGGCTCGAATGACAGGGAGTGAATGTAGTTAGTACCGTTGGAACGAACGAGCGGCTTCGCGACTTGCGTATAGTCGGGTACCCAAGTCAGTACATCTCGGTAAGCAGCCTCCAGGCCTGCCTGATCGATAATTTGACGCGCTTCTGCAGGCCAGTCCGCATCCGGATAGATGTGTACGTCTGATATCCTTACCCCCTTGGGACCGGGGAGGAAGTTGACGATATTTCCGGTTGTCGTATACAAATTTCGGATGGTCGTATCGTCGATCTGGTTCAGGTTATAAGCGACATAATCGTTTCTCTCACTCTCGACCACATTGTCCTCATCCAAGAACCCTGTGGATTGTGCGTCGTGATACAGTGCGCCAGTATTGAAGGAGCCATTCACGTCCTTAACATAATTACCTCGATAATAAGAATTAACGTGGCTGCTGAGTGAATAGATCGCGCCGCCGTCAACCGTTTTCCGATTAAAATTAACAATTTTGTTATTCCCGACGAGCGTGTTGACCAGAGTCGTAATCTTCGTGCTGAACCCCCAGCCTATAGAGATTCCTGAATAGTTAACGCCGTAAATATCGTTATGCACAATGGACAAATTCTCCGAGTAGAGAGATGTGATCGCAGCGGCGCCTTCAAATTCTACTCCGATCTCCCGAAGCACATTATTCGAGACCATAATATTGGTCGGCAGCTCTTCCAGAGGTGAATCTATGATGTTATGATCGGTGCTGCCGATGGCGATCGCGCCGCCGGAGATGTCATAGAACAGGTTGCCGGCGACCTTAATGTCACGAATCCCGTTCTCCATATTGATGCCCGTGCGGCCAATGTGTCGAACGATATTTCTCTCGAAGGTAACATTACGTGCATGGTTGATATTAATAGCTGCCGGCATGAGGTCCTTCACGCCATTTTCATTTGCTACAATAACGGACTGCGTGTGTGCATACCCCTTCAGATTGACATCCATCCAGGTGGAACCACGGAACGTAATGCCTTTGAATGTTATGTCGTGTATTTTGTTGGCCAGCGAACTGCCTTTTAGGTTAAGAAGACTTGCTGCCTGTGGAGTATATAGCTTCGCCGTGTTGAGATCGACACCGGACTCCGGTTGATAATATAAATACTGCGTACGCTTGTCGTAGTACCACTCCCCAGGTGAATCAAGGAGTTCAAGCGCATTTTCCAACCGCACAAAACCGGCTAACCCGAGGTCGAAATTAAATTTAGTCAGATACGTGGTCATGTAAGGTTCTCTGAATCTCAATTTGCTGTACACGGTATCATAGCTCGCCGAATCGATGGGAAGAATATAGGCTCGCCAATGAACACTTTGATATAATTGCAGATCCTCCGGGTGCTTAAATCCCCCAATGGGTACAGCGGAAGTCAAGATGCTCACCTCACGTTTGCCCGACGCGGGAGCGGAATGAAACATTCCCGATGCTCGCTGCTGACGCTTATCATTCACATAGAACTCTCTCATGTCGGCAATGCCTTCGGCCTTCACCCGATAGATGCCGTTGCCAGCCGCCTCCCAGGAACGGCTTAATTCACGCCCTCCTTCGATAACCGGCTTCTCCCCCGGATAAGCTTCATAGGTGACCGTAAATCCGTTCATACCTGAGTCCTTCTCGTCGAAATTTACGGAAGTACTCTGGTTATATACGCCCTCTCTCAAATAAACACTATAATTCACAGTCATAGTCGGGAGTTTTGGACGCAGCGCTTTTCTTGCCCCGTCCAGAGTTCTGAAGGGAGCATCGATGGTTCCGCTATTCCCGTCGTCTCCATTCGGAGCTATATAATAGGCGCTCTGCTCGCCCTCACCCGTCGTGTATGTGATCGTACGTCCCGATGCAAGGGGTGTGCCATTCCATGCTTTCAATCCGGT
Source organism: Paenibacillus sp. GCM10023252 (assembly GCF_042653305.1). Classification (NCBI taxonomy): domain Bacteria; kingdom Bacillati; phylum Bacillota; class Bacilli; order Caryophanales; family Paenibacillaceae; genus Paenibacillus; species Paenibacillus sp. GCM10023252. The sequence continues at coordinate 359,783 of NZ_JBHSHW010000009.1, read as the reverse complement.
ACCGATCGTGACTTGATACTCCATCTCGTTTTTGAATGCGGACGAAGGAATGCGATATTGCGTGCCGCTGAATACAGGCGTATAAGTGACAATGGTGCCATTCTCTCTCAGAATGACGTTCGCAGGCGTAAAGGTAGAGGTGTCCATGGGTACATTGAAATCAATAATGAAATCTGTTGTTGCGGGTACACCCGTTGCACCGTCCTGGATGTTGGTGTTGGCAATTTGCGTCTGCGGATAGCCGTACACCTCAAATTCCTGCAGCGCCGAAGCCCAACCGTCTTTTTTCTCAAATTTGATATAACGATAGGAATTACTTCGGTAAGCTTCGCTTACCTTTACTTCCGTCACATTCGTCGTAAGATCAATGTTTGCACTGCTCGGGATCCCCCCCAGCACGTCTTCCGTTCCGGTAAATGTCGGTGAATTGCTTCCATAAATCTTAGCATTCATGACATGCCCGCTAATATTAGAGTAACCACGGTAAATGATCAGATCGTCCAAGCGGTGCTCCGCCCCAAGATCAAGCACAAAATTCGTACTGCCATTGGACGCGTTGATCACCTGGATTGCCTTGGCGCCGTCAGTTAGAATTCCGTAGTTCGTGATAGAGCTTGATGCGCTGATGATAGGCTTCCCAGCGGCGAGATTAACTGTGCCTTCCGCAGGAGCTGGACCGTTCGTCACTTGAAGGGTATACAACTTCTTGGTGACACCGTCTTGCGCGGTGACTTCAATAGGAATCATGTTCAGACCCTTCGTCAGAGATACGGACGAAGGAGTGCCGCTTACTGCAGGCACCCCGCCTACCGTAACCGCAGCATAAGTCGAATCGGTTACGGTAGGCGTTACCTTCAGAGTAGAGACATTGATAACATGTGCTTGATAAGCTGCTGTGTTGCTTGAGAATGCAGGCGATAGCACTCCGTTACTCAGGGTCAATCCGCTCAAGGTTGCCACACTGCTCCCCTCCGCATGCCCCACACCGGCGGAATAAGGGAAGAAGACGGATAAAAACACGGATACCGCGAGAATAAAGGCAAATAATCGATTGGCTTGCTGACGCATGTACGACACCTCTCCATTCTTCATTTATACATTCTGTCTGACCCAATGGAAGCGGTCAGTCAATTGAAACATCCGTTAAGGCAAATCTGCGCTTGATACGATAAGGCTTGATGCACTTGCCCCTGTGCTGTCCGTTGTAAGGGCATACCAATCCGCTCCTTGTGCGACTGCGCTTGCGGGAATGACTCCCTCATAGCGGGTCCCCGAGACCTGTGTCGCATTCACAGCCGTCCACACTCGTTTGTTCCAAGCGACGTTAGGGAGGCTGTAATACAGCTTCGCGCTTGCTACTGTTGCCCCCTCGGTCACATCGAATTGAACTTGCAAGCTTCCGTCGAACTCCTTCACGGAAGAGACTGTCGCCACCCTTGGAAACGGTGTTCCCTGTCCCTTTAGCAGGTAGTTAAAATAAAGAAACTCCAGATTGGATGAATCTGTCACCCCGCTGAGGCTGTGATCCGTATTCGGAGAAAACAGCTGATTCTTCGGACCCGAGATCTCTGACAACGTCTTCATAACGGCAGTCGGCCAAAAAAACGAATCGTTGGACGCCGCAGCGGAGAAGTAATTCGCCGTTATGCCTCCAGCCCTTCGTCCTGCATCAAGCTCCTTAAGCCAGTTCGCCGCATTAATGGCGCCTTGTACATCGAAAAACTGTTTTTTGAAGTAAGAGCCGTAATCGTAAAAGCCGCTGCCGTAAATGGCGAAGGCGGCTTTCACCTGGTTACCGAGCAGCGAGCTCAGCATAGCTGTGCTGTAACCGCCCCAGGACAGCCCGCGAATTCCGATATTGGCAGCATCAACCCCGGGTTGAGCCTTCAGCAAGTAAAAGGCTTGGAGCGCGGCAACCTCTCCTTCAAATATGGAGCTTGCCTTGGCATCGGGAATGGCTGTCAGCTGTCTTGAACCGTATGCCTCGCTTTTCCATTGCCCTGTGGATGCCGTGCTGCAGACTGCAGGGTCAGATATGCCAGGAAGCTCAGGGGTGACGGCAATATACCCTTTGGAGGCATACTGAATGGCCAGGCTTTCCTGAGCGCATTGCGTACCACCATGCAAGATAAGCACTCCCGGATAAGTACCCGCTGCTGCAGGTGAAGCGATTACAGAATAGATCTGGTTCGTACGTCCGGATACCGGATTCGATGTATATAATACTTTTTTGACTATCACCGTCCCCGAATTGGCCGTTGCTTCACTGATTACCGTGCTGATCACGGGAGTCTCTCCGGTTAGGAATGGAGTGAATAGATCAGGAGCTGTCGGACTTGGCATTACGAGATTGTCCGCTACATGCACTAGCGTGGACAACGTAGTTGTGCCATTCGATGCAGATATCGTCGCCTTGCCTGCGCACAGAGCAGAAGCATCTCCGCTGGCCGTAATCGGCAGTGTGCCTGTCTGGGTTGAATTCCATGTAATACCGCCCGGTGAATCAAACCCCCCAAGGCGCGCGACAAATTGCATATTTCTCGCTGCTGACAGCATCTGCGAGGAATTGGCGGAGAGTACACGGAACTCCTTGAAGCCTGCCCCCTCCACCGTCGTTTTCTCCACTCTAACATATCGATAGGCATTGGACTCCGATACAAGCGCCGACCAGACGGATTCGGTAAAGGCAATGCCCCCCACAGACGCAATCACCTTATAGGAGGAGAAATCGGAAGCATTGGAAACAAGAACACGAAAGCTGCGAAGCTCGTTGGCCGGTCTGTTATCCCGCGGCACCATCTGCAGCTTGTCGATACGGAATGCGGTTCCAAGGTCTACCTGCCAGTATTGAAGTTGGCCCGCTGCGCTCTTGGATACCCAAGCAGAGCCGTTGCCGTCATTCCCGTTCCCTGGTGCATAAGAGGCATTGTCTCCATAGTAGCTTGTAGCTGTCGCCGGTTTGTCGTGTGCAATGTTGGCGTATAGTAGATCGTCCGGTTCTGTTCCCCATACCTCGAATTCAGCGAACCCGAGACTGTTGCTTCCTTGTCCCGGAATTTTCTCTACACGGACATAACGGAATTCTTCCTCAATCGCAACCGGCAGCACCAGCTCATTGACCGTGTTCGCCTGGTTATATTCCACCAGCTTTGTTTTGGCTGCAAATGCGGCGTCATTGGAGCCGTATATCGCAATGTACCCTGACTCCTCCACAGTGGTTCCGTACCTAGCTTTAATTTTGATCTGAACGACCGACTTGGACGAGCCGAGATCCGTCTGAAACCACATCGGAAATTGTCCCCACACGTTGTACCATTCCGTCGTTCCATTCTGCGCTGCATTTCCGTCTACTGCCTTGGATGCAATACTGACATTAGAGGATGCGCTTACTGTGCTGCCTAGGGACAAGTTGCGGGTGTAGTATGCGGCCGCTTCCGTTTTCTGCGGTGAGAGGAATGAGTGAACAAAGATGCTGGACATAAAGGATAGAATAAGTAAAATCTTCCACGAATTCCATTGACGAGTCATGATCGATCCTCCAATTTTGAATGGGACTTAAATGACGTTTTTTAATGGAACACCTTGCATATAAGCACTCCGTCCGAACAACACCTCTTTCCAAAAATCACTTTTTATCTGCTTCCAATTACAGATTATAGGGATTCTATGTCCTCACTAATAGCACCAATACTATTATTATAGAGCGATATATTATAATTTTTCCCATCAATACCATCAGATTCGAATCTTTATCAAAGACGAAAGTCAGCCTTATAATGCAGGAGCATGGGAACGCTCTCAAACGAACGTGATAGAGGAAAGTGAGGTGGCTTTCTGTAAAGGTGAGAATTCTCGTCCCCGTGTCCATTTAGAAATCGAGAGGAGCATGATCGGATGTTACACATTGTATTTAAAAGGATGTCCAGCGGAATAATCGCAGCTCTTTTGTTGGCTGCCTCTTTTCCTTCAGCTGCCTTGGCCGAACCGGAAGCAGAATCAAATGATAGCAACCCGAGCGGAATCGTTTACTACGTCTCCCCAACAGGCAATGATGCTAATACTGGAACTATAAGCAAGCCATTCGCTACACTGGAGAAAGCCAAGCAAGAGCTGAAAGCAAACAAAAAGAACATCCCTGCACCTGCAACGGTGTATATTCGAGGAGGAACTTACTCCTTATCGAAGCCGCTTGTATTTGACGAGACAGACTCCGGTGAGGAGCACTCCCCTATTACCTATAAGGCCTATCCAGGCGAGAAGCCCGTCTTGACCGGCGGCGTAGAGATCAACCCGCAATGGGAGCCATACAAAGGCTACATATACAAAACGAAAGTGTCAGGCATTGAGGATATGCGAGAGCTGTTCGCCAATGAGAAGCGGCAGGTTCGTTCCCGTTCCGCCGTGACACAAGGGTTCGCCATACCGAATGATAAGAGAGGCTTTCTTGTAGCTAACGCAGACTTGCCGCAAGGAGGCATCGAACATCCGGAAGACCTGCAGTATTACCAAAATATTATATGGCGCACCTATATCCTGCCTGTAGACAAAGCTCAGCCTTACGGGAAGGAGTACACCAATTTCCGGCTGCGGGAGCCTTATATCACTACCCATCTTACCAAGCATAATTTTGCTATCGGCTATAACAGTATGTTCTGGTTCGAAAATGCGTTGGAATTTGTCGACTCTCCGGGTGAATGGTACTTTGATAAACGAACCAAAGAATTATTCTACTACCCGGAAAAAGAATTAAATCTGGAAAAAGCTAAATTCGAGGTGCCGCAAGCTAAATCCCTTATTACAATTAGCGGGTCCTCCGTTGACAAGAAGGTTCATCACTTGAAGTTCGAGGGATTGACGTTGAAGCATACGTCCTGGCTTGAGGTGAATACACGCGGCTTCAGCTCCGCACAAGGTACGACAACGGTTACAGATAAGGGAGCCTTCAATGAACTGGTGCCGGCCGCCGTCAATATTAATAATGCTCATCATATTGACCTGGAGCGTAACGTTCTGGAACAAATGGGTGCGAGCGCAATTAATGCAGAGAACGGCATCTCGGATATCCGGTTCCTAGGCAACATTCTGAGCGACCTCTCTGGTGGCGGCATCACGCTGGGAAGGAACGACCATATAAAGATAGACCAACCGAGTGAAGAGCTCCCCAGAAATATTGACATGAACAACAATGTGTTCCGGGAAATCGGTGTGGACTTTATGGGCTCACCAGGTATCAATACGTTCTACTCGGAGAATCTGAATATCCTGCATAACGATATGGACGGGATGAATTATTCCGGTGTCTCTGTCGGCTGGGGCTGGAGCAAAACAAGCACAACTCTGATCAATACAGTCGTAGGCTATAACAAAATTCAAAACTTCTCACGAAAAACGATCGACGGCGGGGGCATCTACTCGTTGAGCCGCCATGAGAATTCTCTATATGTCGGTAATTACATCAAGAATGCGAATTCCCCGTTCAATACCGCCGGACTGTACCATGATGCGGAAAGCCGCGGATTCGTGAACGAGAACAATGTCGTAGAGCTCGAGCGCGACGACTACAGCTCCTACAACCTGAACCAGGTGGACGATATTCATATCAAGAACCTGTATACAACAACCGGGAACATCATCAACTTCAAGCCGGGCCCTAATGTCAAAATTGAAAACGTGCACATCTATCCGGATGCCAAGTGGCCAAAGGAAGCAAAGGAAATTATTAATGAATCTGGACTTCAGAAGGAATACCGCGATATTCTGAAAAAGGTAAGAACGTTCGATTATGAGGAAAAGCCGTTTATTCGCTCCAGCGGGTACGACCATGTCAAGTCACTGTTCTTCGAGCCTCGGTCCCCTATTAACAATGAGAAGCTGTGGAAGGCTCCGCACCTGGAGGAACAAGGAATTGTCATTGTGGATGCGAAAGACTATAACGAGTATCAGGGTCTGGAGTCCTCTGACTACTCGTTCGTAGGGGTGCTAGGCTGGTTCAATGGCTTCGCTTCCAAATATACGCTCAAAACCCATCCTAAACAGATGACACGAGCAGAAAGCTATCCTGACGGCGCTCCTTCGCTTACGTACAACGTGAAGTTCACAACACCTGGCGACTATTACTTCTTCCTTCGAGGCAAGGCTGATCATCCGGACGGTAAAATCATTGCCGGATTCAATGGCAAGACGCTGGGCAGCATTACGCTTCCGAAGGACTTCGCTTATGTGAACCTGATAGATGGAATACCAGTTGTAGTGAAGGTAAAAGAACCAGGAGTTCACACCATTACTCTGACCGGAACTCGTGGCGATATTGAAACCTTCCTGGATCGTCTCGTCTTGACGAAACAGCCGACCGACAGTATATATGACGGCAGCAAGTCGTTCGGTCCGCAAAACAGTAAAAAAGCCGGTGTGCAGGATATACTGGTACCGCTGCCTCGCCCAGCTATCGTATTTCCGCAATAAAATTCGCTCGCTCAAGATGAAAAAACGGGCCTGCTGCTGCGGGCCCGTTTTTTTTCGTTGTATAAATAAAACCCTTTCGATTCCCTGATTGGAATCAAAAGGGCGGATTAGACTGCTTGCTCAATGCCTTAATGACCAAAGACTTTTAATTCATTAACACTCGCCCAGGCATCGTTATAGCCGTTGGCGCCAAGGATTGTAAGTCTTACGTAATTTGCATTTATATTCTGGAACGTGTCAGTATACAGTAATGCGTTTGTATTGTTGGCCGTTTTGTCAACAATCGTTGTGAACGGGCCGGATGAGCTGGTAGCAACCTCAATTTTGTATTTATACGCACGGTTCTCGTAAGTGGACAGCTCTGTTTTGTTTATCACGTACGTTTGCCCGAGGCTGATCGTTGCCGACTTCGGATACCCTTCGCCAGCCCAACGGGTGCTCAAGCTGTCATCCACCAGGTTAGCTGCTGCTCCATCGGTCGTTTGCCCTGTCGCTGTAACCGTCTTGTTCAGGGCAACATTGCTCCCGACCTTGCCAGTAACTCTTACCTCACTGAATGCCAGGGGCTCCGCAGCTGTTTTCACAATTCGAATGTATCGGTAAGCCGTCGTTGAGGTGACGCCTACGGACCATGGGGATAAGAATGGCACAGATACCGAGTCTTTGCTTCCAAGTACGACCGAGGAGGCGAAGGTGCTGTCGTTGGAAGCACGAACCTCGAAGTTCCTTCTCGTACTCGCCTCGTTCACGGTTGTCCGGAAAACGATCTTAACTGCTCCGATTTGATGCGCGCTGCCTAGATCCACCTGCCAATACGGAGTACCTGTGTAGGCTGAAACGTATTCCGTCCGATAATTGTTGTCAACAGCTTTGGCAGCGTCATAGCTTGTCGCTACTGAGGAGGAAGCTGTGGCTGCTTTGCCGCTAGCCAAGTTAAATGCCGGTGGTGGTTGAACCGGTCTCAGTACGGGTGCAGGAGGTACGGGCTCTCCCACGTGATGGCTCTCCCTTGGCCCCTTCGATGTATCTCCCTCAAGAATGTAATCGCTGTCTCTACTCAATACAATCTTGTCAAAAAGAAATCCGTCTTCCTTAGCCCAAATAGTTAACTTATGATTGCCTATCGTGGGAACGGTTACCTTAACCGGCTGCAAACCGCTGTCGGTCTGCCAAGCAAAGTTATTCGTATTCCATCCCGTCATTCCGCCTGTTGCCGTCGTCACGGCCGAACCATTCAAGCCGACATGAATAGAGTCTCCTCCACTATTCGGTGCTTTTCCTCGGACAAACACATAAAATGTACCTGTTTCCTTGAAGTTGATGTCAAAGCTCACCATGGGGCCGTTCGTCGTATTTCCGTAATCTTCTCCTTTGTCTGGGTAAGGAATCAACGCGCTGTCTCCAGAGTAGCCGCTGAAATAGTTGTTGAACCCGGTCCAGGCGACGGTAGTAGACTCTCGTCCCTTATAACCGTGATAGTTTTCCGCCTCCATCACAACGGGCTGCCCGATCTCCTGCTGGAACGGTCCGGGAGCAGACGGTTCTGCTGGATCTGCCGGAATCTTCGCTTGAATATCCGCATACGCGGCTTGCAGTCCGGAATTGCTGATTATGGTCTGGGCTTCAGTCGGCCAGCTGCCTGCGGAGGTGATGATCTCCTCGATGAGCGTGTTGGCCGTACTGTTATACTTAACGTAGGAGCCCCCATTGGAGTACGTGTCAGTAATCGTAATTGCATCGGATGTATATACCCCCCACACCAAGGAATCGGGCCGATCTAATTCCACTACATTGTTCGAATCAGTGAAGCCCGAACTGGATGCATCATGATACAGACCTGCCGTGGTATGGGTCCATCCGGATATATTTTTTACATAGTTCCCTGTGTAGCTGGAGCCCGGCATGTTGCCGAGTGAATAGATGCCTCCTCCATCGTGGCTCTTACGCATCACGTAGGCAAGACGATTATTCGATATGACATTGTTCTTCGCTGGAGTTACAGCAATCTCCCAACCCCATCCTACGGAAATTCCGGAATAATCCGTGTAAGCGATGTCGTTGTGGGAGATGGTTAACGTATCCACATAGAATGCATTAATGGCTGCAGATCCGCTGTATTCCACCCCGATGTAACGCAGCAAATTATTATTGACCGTAATGTTCTTGGGCGCCTCTTCCCCAGTCTGAATGGTTCGGTGATCGGGGTCACCGATGTCGATCGCTGCCGCTGCTATATCATAGAATACATTCCCAATAATAGAGCTGTTCGTCACGGCATTGCTCATCACCAGTCCGGAGGCCCCTGTCTCGCGGAATTCATTATTCACGAACCGGACATTGTTGGCATGTTTCACGGTGACACTGCCCGGGATCACGTAATCCTGGGAGTTCAATCCATGGAGATAAGTGGACTGATACGTGATCGCACCTTCGTCATTCGGCTGTAACCAGCCTCCATGGCGGAATACAATGCCGTGGAATTCCACATTGTGAAGCTTTAACGCCGGGGATGCGCCGCCGAGCGATACCAACGTTTGCAGCCTGCTCGCATATACCGTAGCTGTGCTCATCGTCTCTCCAGGTCTCGGGATATAATACATCGTCGATGTGCTTGTATCATAATACCATTCCCCGGGTTGGTCCAAGAACTCCAGGGCATTCTCCAGGAACATGGTCCCGGTTGTGCCGGGGTACGGAGCCCCTGAGTTGAAATACTGCTCAGACCAGGCTGCCGGATTAAACTTGAAGCCTGTAAACGTCGGATCCGGATGCACCGATTCAATGGCTGCCCGATATTGCTTCCAGACCACGCTGTTCATGACCCATTCCAGATCGGCCGGTCTGGCGATGGAGGCTGGAAGATCACTTGTGTAGAGGCTGATTCCCTCCTGCTCCCCGTACCAGCCTGCTCCCTTGAGGTCTACCGTTCGTGCTCTCTGCGCGCGATTCCCATTCACCCATAGCTGACGCGTATCCGATAATCCGCTGACCACAGCTTTATATCGGCTGCCGTCTTGTACCCAGTTCGTAATCTTCACTCCTCCCTCGAGTCTTGGTTTCTCGTTAGGGTAAGCCATGTACATAACCTTATTTCCGTTAGTACCTGAATCCCTCTCTGTCAAGGCAAATGTAGAAGAGAGATTGTAGATCCCATCTCTCAGGTACACCCTAATATCCCCCGTCATCCCTCCGTTAATCGCCCTTACCTTGTTCTTCGCGCCTTCGAGCGTCGTCGGTTGATTAATCGTCCCCGGATTCGACTCCACTCCTGTTGGTGAGACATAGAACTCCGCCTGAACGGCTCCATGAGCTGTAGGTACAGGCAAGCCTGATCCTGCAATTGCACAAGCCATTATGCACGCAGCTGCGCGTTTCCATATTGACATCAATCTTCACTCCCTTTCCATATTTATTACTCGTGATATCGCTTACAAATAATGATATACCTCTCTTGTATCAGCAAGCGTAGCAGACCTGACTGCGGTCTGCTACGTCTTCCTCACACGATTCGATCAAGCAATTGCTTCTCAATGGCTATCGTCCTGCGGGTAATATCCTGAAGATCGACTAGCTGCTGCCCGTCAACACCGGTAATTACACCGGCGAAGGCAGGCTGGATCCACTTGGAGGGCAGTCGGTCCTTACCGATGGCCATCCCGAGAATCGAACCGACCGTCGCACAATTGCAGTCTGTGTCAAAGGAAGCAGTCAGCGTAAGATGCATCGCCCGTTCGAAGTCATTCCCACCATACAAGAGCGACATGACGACCAGCATAGCATTCGGAATCGTATGTGCCCAATCGAAGCCTCGCTTCTCACTATATTGGGAATAGAAGAGATTGAATGCTTCTTCATAGGTCAGACCATCATCGTACCAGCTCAGTACCTTCTCGATTTCCTCGTAAAGCCTCGACTTAGCCGGGATTTGGGCAAGTCCCGCATGCACGATTTTTTCCATGTTCTCCGTGGCTGCCGCAGCTGCCAGCATGGCGGCAACGAACATTGAGCCGTAGATACCATTTTTGATGTGAGATACGCATGCATCCCGCCAAGCCATAGCAGCCGCTCGTTCCGGGTTGCCCGGGTGAATATACCCGTAGAAGTCCGCACGAATCTGCGCTCCGATCGCTTCCCGGTCCGGATTACGGAAGACCGCAGAATGCGGAGGATGAATGAGGTTGGCGGCATTGCGATAAGCTACACGTTCTGCCCCCATCAGCTTGAACATAGGGATGTCCCCCATCCAGCGCTCCATTACATCATCAGGTGTAAAGTCCGGCCCCGCCAGCTCAAGAATGTTCAGTGAGACGAGCGAATAGTTAAGGTCGTCATCCTCCGGTACCTGAACCACGTTATTAATAAAATGTGTAGTGAAGCCTTTCGGATACCTGCTCTTAATCGCTTCGTCCACATTATTGCGCAAATAATAGGTCAAAGGGTAATTGTCCGTTTCCTTCATATAATCAATAATCTGCTCCCGATGCCAACCCTCGACGGCTCTGCCGAGCAGGTTGCCTGCAACACGCCCCAGCCACGCACCATATACGCGATCGAAGCGGATATCATTCGTAGGATAGGCGAATGGCAGCTCCACACATCCGGATCGCTCCGCCTGAATGGATTCCAGGTCCGAAGGCTCCACATAGGAATAATTCGATCGCCAAGGAAGCGTCTGCACGCGATCCAGCAGCGCTGCAGCGAGGCGTTCGCGTTCAGGGTCGTTCTGGTCTAAGGCTAGAATGCGCTCTACCTCTTCTCGCAAATTTCCGATTTCACGGCCTTCTGATTCTGCTTGCCATACTTCCTTATGCAGTCCATAAGTGAAATTCAACCAAAGGGTATGTCTGGGCATGGGATTGTTCCTCTCTATAAAGAGAACCCTCAGCGATCGCCTTGGGTTCCCCGTAGTCTGCAACTTATTTAATATTGCTCATATACTCCTTGTTAAGCACCTCACGGTAGTACTTATCCATTTCCTGCAGCGTCTGGTCGGTCAAGCCAACGTCCTCTGCCATCTTAAGGAAATCACTGAAGAACTTATCAAACTCCGTATCATTCGCTGCTGTATGAACCTTGGTAAGCGCTTGCTCGAATGCGGTACGTTTCGCCTGGAACTTCTTGATGGAATCCAGTTCATTGAAGAATGTGAAGAGCGTATCCATCGATGGTGTCCTGACGGCCGGCGCCTTTAATGCCGGGTTAAAGTATTGGTCTGTCTGGGTAGAAGTAATCGTTGTTCTGGTCATTCTAGGCAAGTAAATGTTGGCGTAGACATTGCTTGGTCTTGGCCATACGTCGCCTGTGAGCCTATCCAGGTTGTATTCAAGCGCATAGTTAGTCGGTAAGCTTTTGATGTTTACGAGAGCCTCTTGCATCTCCGGATTTGTAAATTTACGCACCCCGTTCTCTTCCGTCCAGAGTCCCGAGCTGCGAGGTCCCCAAGCGGTAGCTTTCATCCCGGCTTCTGTCCAGTAATAATTCAAGTACTGCAGAATTTGCGGAAGATCCTCCTCCTTCACTTTATCCTTGAAGATAGCGTACGCACCGGATCCACCCGAAGCAGAGCCCGTCGGATACAAGTATTTATCCTTGTTCTTTTGGGGGTCTATATCCAAGTATACTTTCCGGTAGCGGAATTCCTTTCCATTACTCTTCAGGGTTGCTTCGTTGGGATTGTTAACGTAGGTTACCGCATACAATCCCTGATCCAGCTTCTGCCGGAACACGCTGCCATTATCAATGAGCGACTCCTTCGCTGCCAGGTTCTCACGAACAATCTTGTTCCAGTACTTCATCTCATCTCGGAAGGAAGGCTGCTTGAACATCCACTCCATCTTCTTCGTTCTCATATCGAAGTAATTGAAATAGTTCGTGTCAGGGCCGGGTCCTTCCGCTCGTCCGAACAGTCGGGCACTAAGCTGCTGCAGATTCCAATTGTCTCCTCCCTCGGCAATGTAAGTAGGAGCTACGGGCTTTCCGTCCTCCATCACATTCAAGTCTTTAATCTTCTTCAAGAAAGTATAGAAATCTTCGGGACTTTTGATCGGAACGTCGAAGATCACTTCCCGCGGAATATTGCCGTCAGGCGTCTTGGCGAGCAGCGCTTCCTGTTCATTCTTGGTAAGCGCGTTCGGATATATCTTCTTCAGAATATCGTCACGAACCGAAATGGAGGGATACTTCCCAGGAATAGCAGCCAGATTCTGTATATTCTTCACATCCGGATACACAGTTGTCGTCCATTGTCCCGAGAAGTTCATCGGCAACGCGTAGATTTTTCCTGGCTGTCCTGCTGTGACCACGGTCGCTTCCCACAATCCAGGCAGCTTATCCTTAGGCAGTCCCTTCACAACATCCGGTGCATACTTAGGCACGAGATCGGTCAGATCGTAGATGGTGCCTTGCTGCGCAAGCTTCGTAATGACGTCCGGGGATAAGCCCGATGCGATATCCGGGTAATCCTTGGACGCTACGATCTTGGCTATTTTGGCATCAATACTCTCCCCATTGTTATCGAACGAGCTTTGGAAGTCGATTTCCACACCGGTTACACGCTTAATCTCTGGAGTGACAACATCCTTAGGTGACGCTTTCTTTACGATATTACCGGTACCATGGGCACTCCATAGCTTCAAGGTCAGCTGTTTCCCTTTCCAATCCGGCAAGTCTGACGAATCCTTCGCTTTGCTGTAGTCGATCAGGCCGGTCTCCTCCGATCCGGATGGTTCGGGCGTAATGCTGGTAGCTGAATCCTTGGTACAGGCGGTCAGTGCGGATAGGGCGGTCAGCCCGGCAATCAGAATGAGACTCCCCTTCTTCTGCTTTTGATTCATTCCATTTCCTCCTCATACCTTCTACATTAGTATATATGATTAACAGGGACGGAGGCCGTTCAAGTAGCACCTCGCCACCTGACACACATGCCTTAATCCTTCACTGCCCCTATCATAATACCGTTCACGAAGTGCTTCTGCAGGAATGGATACACGATGATGATTGGCAGCGTAGTCAGAATCACCTGCGCCGACATGAGTGATTCTGGTGTAGCTGATATCCGAATCTCGCTAATATCCTGACCTAGCATCGCAGCTTCCGCCATAAGCTTCATGATACTCTCGCTCTCGCGGATGACCTGCATCAGCTTATACTGAAGGGTGTAGAGCTCGGAATTGGTAACGAAGTACAGCGTAGTTGTCCAGTCATTCCAGGAGCTCACCGCCTCGAACAACGTGATTGCGGCGAGAATCGGCATACAGAGCGGTAGAATAATCCGCAGCAGAATTGTAAACTCGCTGGCTCCATCTATCTTCGCGGACTCCTCTAGGCTGTCGGGAATCGAACTCTTGATGTACGTCCTTATCAGAATCATATTGAAGAAGCTGAACAAGCTCGGCAGAATATATACCCAATAATTGTTAAGCAAGCCAACCTCGGAATACAGAACATAGGTAGGAATGAGTCCAGCATGAATGAACATGGGTATGATGAGTATCCACAGGATCAGATTCTTCAGGAAGAAGTTCGGTTTGTTCATGACGTATGCGGCGGTAAATGTCACGACTAATGAGAACAGAGTGTTAATGATGACACGTGTAACTGATATCCAAGCAGCCTGCAGTATCGATTGGTCATTGAACAGAATTCTAAAGTTCTCCCAGGTAAACTTGCGCGGGAAGATTGTAAGCCCGCCCTGCACTGTATCGTAGCCTTCATTTAATGCCTTGGCCAACACGTGAAGGTAGGGAAATACGGTAATGAAAATGATAAAAAACATAATCGCGTAGTTGAACACTTTGAACACCTTATAGCTTGCGCTTTCTGCATGCACGGGGTGTCACCTCCTAGAATATCCCGGTATTCGTCAGCTTTTTGGCAATTCGGTTGGACATGTAGATAAGAATAAAAGAAACGAGGCCTTGCGCGAGTCCGAAGGCGGTAGCCAGCGCGAACTGCCCCTGACTGATTCCTTGCTTGTACACCACAGTACTGATTACCTCGAAGTTAATGAAGCTGTTCTGCAAGCCGTACACCAGCTCAAAGTTGCTTCCGAACAATCCGCCCATGGCGAAAATCAGCAGCATGACAATGGTTGGACGAATTCCTGGCAAGGTGATATGCCAGAGCCTCCTGAGACGGCTTGCGCCATCCATATGTGCCGCTTCGTAGAGCTGTGGATCGATGGCCGTCAAGGCAGCCAGGTACATAATCGTGTTCCAGCCCGCATTTTTCCAGAGCGTGAGGATCAGGATGTTCGGAACAAAAAACCACTGCTGCCCTAGGAAAATAACGCGCTTGGCCTCATCGCCTGTGATGTTTACAATGGCATCATTCACCGGTCCGTACATGGAGTAGATGGCAAAGGCCATGCCCACCACCGTAATCCAGGAGAAGAAATGCGGCAAGTAGCTCACGGTTTGCACGAACCGCTTGAACATTCCGTTCTTCAGCTCATTGAGCATCAATGCGAGAATGATCGCCGCCGGAAAGGTAATGACCAGTGTCAGCACACTCAGCACCAGGGTGTTGAGTATTGATTGCGTGAATAGGGGAAGCGTGAATACTTCCTTGAAATTCTCAAGACCAACGAACGGGCTGTCCAGCTGCAGGAAGATGTCGTAATCCAAGAAGGCGACATATACCCCCGGCATGGGAACATAAGAGAAAAATATCGTTAGCAAAACGGCCGGCATGACGAGTATATACAACGCGCGGTTGTGGTAAAGCTTCGACCAGATGTTTCTTTTCTTCACCGGTCTCGCGAGGGGGGTAGAAGAAATCAGTTCGGCCATAACTTGTTGGCTCCTCTCTATGGTCAGCTTGCTTGTAAGTGTGTTCGCTGCCTTATAATCAAATAGTAAAGGATGACTTGAAAGGCGGTACAGTCCCGGATTGTAAAATAATGTGCGGTATTTCATCATCCTTGTCTATACGACTAGATTTGCAAATTGCCCGTTAGTATACTAAGGCTATACTTCTTCAATAGGAGGGAACGCGGATGTACTCTATGGTTATTGTCGACGACAACCCTCGGGACCGGGAAGGTGTCCGAACGGCACTCGACTGGAGTCTGCTGGAGATTGATATCGTAGGCAGCTTCGAGGACGCAGCGGAGGCGCTTGACCGAATGGATGAGCTCCAGCCTCATATTCTGCTAACGGATGTTGACATGCCTATCATTAACGGAATCGAAATGACCAAGCGGCTGAAGGTGTCCCATCCTGAGATCAAAGTCATATTCATGAGTTGCCACGATGAGTTCGACTTCGTCAAATCGGCAATCGACCTGCACAGTTATGGATATATACTGAAACCTATCGATGAAGAGGAACTGCGCAGCGCGGTAGAAAAGGCGCTGGAGGTCTATCAGACCAAGCGGAAGCTCGAAGACGAAAAGCGTCGCCTTCAGGTAGAGCGGCAGGACATGCGGGAGCACTTTCTACGGACACTCCCCCAGCTGCAGGAGCAGTATATCCGAGAGCTTCTGTTCGGAGCGGCATACGAGGAGACATCAATTCGAGAGAATCTGGATTATCTGCAGCTGCAGCTGCCAGAGAGCTGTATGACTCAAGTGATACTGATCGAGCTGCCCGAAGTATCGTCCCAGCATATTCATGTTCCAGATACAATTTATTTTGCAGCGTACGTTATCAAAAAATATCTCAGCCAAAGTAAATCGGATCAGCTGACGTTGATCCCCCTCTCCACTTCAGGTACAGAAGTGGCTGCAGTTGTCCTCTATAAGAGCTGCGGCGCATCCAATCTTCAGACGGCAATTATGGATCTCTTAGTAGAGCTTAAGGAGGAGCTGAACAAAGACTATCAATGGTCGGTGAGTATCGGAATCAGTAGTGCCTCTGATCAAATAGCCGATTGGGCGGAGCTCTACCGACAAGCCTCTGAAGCGTTGCATGCGAAATTTTATACGGATGATGACCATATTGTAACTTACGAGGAAATTAAATCGAGCCAAGTAATCATCTTCGATCGTAACTTCGATTTCGCCGAGCTGTACAAGCAGCTTAGAGAGCTGTTGGCCCAAGGGGATTCAGAGCAGGTAGAGCGCTTCGTTCAAGAGCTCTTGAGAAGCCATAAGCTGCGGGAGCATGAAGTGAAGCACGTCGTATTCTCCGTCATCCATCTTCTTCAGAGCATTCTGTTGGAGCTGCAGCTGCCATTAACACCTGTCTTCACGGGGGAACTCAGCCTATGGGAGGAATTATCCGCGCACAAGAACCTTCGGGAGGTGCACAGCTGGCTTGCAGCTAAGCTAACGGCTGTACTTGAGTATGTAAATCGCTTACGTTCGGGCAGCAGCGGACCTATCGTAGAGCGAATCAAGCAGATTATTGGAGAGCAGTATCATGAGCACCTGACCATTGGGGATATTGCCAAGCACGTTAACTACAGTGCGATTCACGCTAATAATTTGTTCAAGAAGGAGACCGGCAAGACGATCTTCGACTATCTGACGGAGCATCGGATGGAGAGGGCCAAGGAATTGCTGCGAGACCCCCAGAGTAAGGTATATGTGGTGGCGGAGCAAGTAGGATATACGAGCAAATCGCATTTCATGATGTCCTTTAAGAAATACGCGGGCTGCAGTCCGACCACCTATAAGCATCAATCCGTGCTGAGCTGAGGTGAAGATGAGAACCTTTTTTACCCGAATGCAGTATCGTCACAAGCTGGCCGCTATTATATTACTGTTTACGCTGCTGCCTGTCATAGTATTAAGCACGATATATATGTACAAGTCCTGGAAGGAGCAGACGGAGGAGTTGCTGAATACGAATCGGAATCAGCTCCGAACAGGCGTAGAAGAGCTGAATAAGCTTCAAGCTACCGTCACAAGCAATCTTCAATTGGTTCAGCAGAGCACGGTCGTTCAATCTGCCCTCTCAACGAATCTATATCAGGATCTGTCGGGCTTTTACACTTTGAATCTGTATTTGCGGGATATGATTCAAGCTCTGGAGAATGGGAATAAGTCGATCAAACTATATGCAAGCAAGGACTTGTCCTATCAAGGCATGTATTTTAGCAGCGATACCCTGCTTTCATCAGAGCTTAAGTCAGCTGTGGTTTCGTCTGAATCACCCTTGTTAATCATTAAGGAGAATGACGGGCTTTATTTTTATGGCAAGATTAATTCCTGGAGTGAGGAGCTTGCCATCGTGGAGTATAAGGTTCCGTACACGGTCTTGTCCGACAGCTTCTCCTTCAATCTCCCCAGAGGAAGTATCATTCACTACGTGGATCATGCCAATGTATCACACCTGATCAAGGAGAACCAACCCAAGTCGTTGGACCCTGCCGTACTGAGCAGCGACGACTACTACGTGATTGAGATGCCGCTGCGCTGGGAAAAAGAGCGAATCCGCATGCTCATTCCAAGCGCTGCCATTTTGAGCCAGCTAAAAGCAGACTTGTTCCTCTCCATTGGTGCTGTCGCGGGACTAGCCTTGATCCTGATTTTATCTGTACATTTCATTGCTTATCAAATGACGCGGCGTCTCTATCAGTTGGTCGTCAGTATGAATATGGACGTAGAGAGCATTATTCAGAATCCGGATGAGCAATTGGGCCGATGGCAGGATGAGTTCAGCCGTATTCATCGCAAATTTTACAGCCTAGCTCAGAGCATAAGGAATCATTATGAACGGGAGAGCCAACTCGAGGGGCAGAAAAAATCGCTGGAGCTGCAGCTGCTTCAGGAGCGGATCAACCCGCATTTTCTTTACAACACCCTCTCCTCGCTTCGTTGGGCGTTTCCGGATGAACGTCTTAAGCAGATCATTTTCTCGATGGTAAAATATTACCGCATCGCTCTGAGTCGCGGTCATGATAGGATACTCATTTCTCAAGAGCTGGATATGATTCGCGAATACTTGAGTCTTCAGCGCTTCGCCTATGATAAGGACTTCGATTACGATATTCGATTCACCGACGACCTGCTGCAGCTGTATATTATGAAACACCTGCTGCAGCCGGCTGTAGAGAATGCGTTTCTGCATGGAATTAAGAGCATGAAAGGGAAGGGCGGCAAGATTGAAGTAGTCGGGGTGCGAAGCAATGAGAAGATCATCATTCTGGTGATGGATAACGGCACAGGCATGGAACCTGAGCAGCTTCAGGCCATTCTGGAGGATCAAGATGATGTGGCTAGCTCCGGCGGCTACGGCATCAAGAATGTTCGGCAGCGGATTCAGCTTGTCCACGGCAAGGATTATGGAATTCAGCTGGAGAGTGAGATGAATGTTGGAACCATACTTACGATCACGATCCCTGTGATGGAGCGGTGAGCAGAAGCTTATTTCTATTGACATCTGATGTTGAGGAGATATACATCGTACCCATCAGCTACTGCAAATACTTCTCAACATACGAAGGGGTTGAACAGGAACAAGTTCCTGTTTAACCCCTAAGTGCATTTTTGCTTTATTCGCATAAAGCAGGTTCTTTCTATTTCATTGCTTTTGTCGGCTTTGCTCGAGCAGCGCATAGAGGACATACAGCAGATAACCCTTGGTCACAGGTTCCTGCTCCTTGGCTTCTAGCTGGGGCTTCTTCACTCCAAGTGTCCTTGCCGCTAGCGAGATCCATGATTCCAGCATGTTCCTCGGAAGAGAACTGACCTCTTCCCAGTACTCTCTAGGATGCAGCTCGACTGCCGGCAGCCTCGGTCCCATGTCTACCCCCGCAGGCAGCAGCCGATCGGTTGCAGGAAGCACAGGCAATCGCCGCCCTCCCTCAAGTGACCGAGCTTGTACGATCCACCTTGACGCTTCGTTCAGGGTAACAGCCTCCTCAGCGCACGCATCATATGTGGGAAAGAAGCCCTTGGTCCCGAAGTATTGACATGCCTTGCCCACCGGACTCGTAGGCGCAAGATCACGGAAGTATGTGATGAGCTGACCCTGCCTCAGCAACTCATCCTGAAGTTGATCAATAGAGACGGACCGGATGGGAACCGACTGCTTCAAGCTGAGATCTGCCGCAACACCAGCCGCATAGCCAAGCTGCATCCAGCAGGGCTCCATCCGAATGGTGCCAAAGCCCATATGAGTCGCGGATACAGCCACAGGAACCAGAAGCCCCTCCACCTGTTGGGGCACAATCACCCCGTAGGGAATTTGGTAAATTTTCGTCCCAAGCCGCTGGTCATCAGTCCCCCTATATGGGAGGAGGGCTCCAGCAATAGCGTCCTTCTGTCCTGCCTCGCCGCAGCGATGGCGGCTCCAATGCCGCCGGGAGTCCCGCCGTAAATAATAACTTCATAATCCTTAGACTGCATTGATGATTGCACCATCCCTTGGCTCAGCTTATGAGAATACTGTGTTCCTACAGCTACGGACAGGTTCTTATACCGCCTCAACGCTGTCTGCTTGGAATTGAGATCGAATCCTCATAGCAGCCTTCCTAGCAAACATCCGTTCATCCCGAAGGTATTGCTCCAAGATTCGCTCACCTTCCGGATCATCAAGCTTCGCAAGCAGGTAAGCGATGTTCAGATCCAGACTCCATCTGATCGACGGTCCTCCGTCTACCTTACGCGGCCACTCCGCGCCAAGCTTATCTTGTGTGAGCAGCTGCTTCAGATTGCGGATGAGCCAGGTCCGCGTCTGGCCTTGAATATGTTCGCTGACCGTTATCAGGTAGTGCAGGACATGGAGTTGTACCATGAAGGGACGATATCCGGTGTCGGACAAGTATCCCTCCGCCATATTATCGACGAGAATCTCGATGGCACCGGGGTGCTTCAGCCGTTGCAGGGAGACAAGACTCGCAATCCAACGCGGGGGATTACGGTCTGGCCAGCCTGCGATACGATCCTGATCCATTTTACCCACAGATTCGATAAGTACTCCTGCCCCCGCAACATTCCCCAACAAGGCAAGTGCCAAGGCCACTCCTCTTCTGCGTTTACCTTCCGTTCCCTGAAGCGCGTTCAGCAGGAAGGGAATCACCGCTTCTCCGACACGACTGAACCAGAAGAGCGCCTTCCCCTCTTCATCGGTGCCCAGCGCATCCAATAACACCGGCCAAGTCTCTGGCTTCTCAGCCTGCTCTTGCGTCCACTTGCGGCTGCTTCTTGAGTCTCCGTTCAGGGTGACCCACGGCTTGCTCTCGCGCTGGAGATCCTCATCCCGGATGACGTCTCTGGCTATCAGCTGCCCCTGCAATACTCGTACGTCAAGCTGCCTTGGCTGTACGTCGAGCTTCACGCTGAGCCCCGCCGCCGTTCCTGCTACCTCGCCCGCAGTCTGTATATCCCGTTGCATACGGAATAACGTGTGGACATCGTGCGTCATAGACAGCGCCCGGCAACCGATAAGCAAGCCATCTACCTCTAGAGGTACGAAGCAACGGTATGGTACCTCTCCACCAATCTTCTGATCCCACGCGCTCAATATCGAATTCCAGACCTGAGAGAAATCGCTCTCGTTGGCAATATCGAAGGCGTGATTATCGAAGTGAGCCAGACATTGCATCACCACGTCGTCGAAGTGACGATTCATAATCAGATCCTCTGGCTGCAGGACGTACTCCCCTTGGATGAGCTTGCCTTCCCTCACGCCGAGATGCGAGGAAATCGCAAGCACCTCGTTCTGCTCGAGGAACCGAGATTCCCAGAGTCGATAACGCCCTTCTAGGAAGGCCGCCGTGTAGTCCCGAGCATTGCCGGAATCGAGCCATCCCGCATCGAAATTGCGGAAGTCCAGCCGCTGTTCCGCTTCCTTCCAGATTCGCGGAGGCAGAGAATACGCATGCATAACCCCGTCCCATGGTCTTCCCTCTGTATAGGGCGCCCCAGCCATGGCGCTAAGATCACCGTTGGCTGTACAGTCTATCGTGACCATGGCCCCAATCTCAATCGTCCTCTCTGGAGTTTCAATCGTCACGCTGCTTAAGCTACCGTTCTCTACCAGCGTACTAACAGACATGGCCTGATAAATCACTTGGATGCTGCGCTGTATCAGCTCCTGATGCAGCATCAGCTTCTTCGCTTCTGGATGAAAACCAACCGCCTTGCTGCCCAGTAGCTTCGTAAACCGTTGAATGCCTTGGTCCATCTTCGCAACGGAGCCTGTGTTCACGCCCCAGCAGTAAGAGTGAATACTGCCTTGAGGTCCTATGCCACCCAGATTATCTCCACTCTCTACAAGGATCACATGGACTCCTAGATCGGCAGCTGCGAAGGCTGCCGCGATGCCGGAGGTTCCGCCCCCAACGACTAGCACATCCGTATGAATAAGTTGCTTCCCCATCTAGTTCACCACCTCGGATTGAGATGCCTGCACTATGCTTGCTTGCTGTATGGCTCCGGCCGCTGCTTCTCCTATCAACCAACGATTCCACACCTGAAGCTCCTCTGTTGTCGATGCCTCTTGGAACAGGGAGAGCCAGGCGCCTCCCATGTACAACCCACGCATACCTTGAGCAGTTAACGCTTGCGTGTTAATAGCTACTGACTTCAAGCCCTCACTGCCCTCTGTCAACAAATATCCTACCGTGCTGCCTCCAGTAGGGGTACTTAGCAGAACGTTAGGCTGCTTCCACTCTTCTTCGGCCATGAACATGGACTTCAGGTTCTCACAGCCTGGAACGGAGGAACGGAGATAGGTCAGAGCCTCAATTACTGCTCCATGATATTCCAAGTCTCTGTTCGCCACAGTCTTTTCCTGCAGATCAATATCCAGTAGCCCGCGTCCTTCTATGAGTAAGCGAAGCTCCGCCCTTCTGCCGCTGGGAAGAAGCACCTCTCCGGGGCCGTCCTGTGTCTCTCCTCCCGTCACCAGAACAGCTCTCCTGACCCCGGATAACGCAACCTCCAGCAGTTCAGGTTGACCTTGCACGAGCCTGGCCGCATCACCCGTCTCGATCACAACCTCGGCTCGGAGCTCCTGATATCCTTCCCGTGTTCCCGCGATCAGTCCCTCTACTAATCCATCCTGTTCCATTAGCCCCACCGACCAGCCGTGCAGCAGCAAATCTACTCCTGCCTCTGCAGCCCATCTATCGAACAGCAGCTCCGCATAAGGAGCATAGATGGTATTGCCCTCCCAGAGGGGTCTCTCCTTCATAACATCCAGCAGCAGTGCAAGCCGTGGTTCGGCAGCCCCTAGCCTTGTCAGATCCGCAATAACCCTTCTGGCGCGCACAACCTCCCAGCCCAGCACGCTCCTCCGTTCCACGAGCCCTACACGCTTGCCCTGCTGTGCCAGCTTTAAGGCACAAGCAAGCCCTGCCAAGCCTCCGCCGGATACGACAGCATCATACTCCCCATACACTGGTCTTGTAGTCATCTTCTTTACACCCTTTCTTCAGAAGAAATTGCTTCTAATTCGCTTGGTTTGCTTGCATCGGACTTCCTGGTTCCTGTCAAGATGTTGTACAAAGTGCTTACTATCCTTAATTATACTTATGCTATACTTAGGGAACAGCGGATAAATGGACATTCACTATAACAAAATGGACAAATTATGAGGTCAAATCATGGAGATGCTATCCTTACGAACGAACATGTTCAACCCAAAATACAATGAAATTCCCATCCAGGTGTATACCGTCGGCTCCGAGGAACAGCACTCCCGTACTCGTGCACAAGGCTTCTCCGCCTCACAATTCATCATCACCTTCGGGGGGTCTGGTCATTTTCGTCTGTTGGAGAAGGAGCACTTACTGCCAGTTACCACGGGAGATCTACTCTATATTCCTGCAGGCGTGCCGCATGAATATGTCCCCTCGGAGAAGGAAATTTGGAGGGTAGGCTATGTAACCTGTGCCCATTCCAGCTCCTCACAGGTATTAAAAGAATGGGGCTACCGGGATACTCCACAGATTGTACATCTGCACAATATCGACCGAATAGCCCTTATCATACAAGCCATATGGGAGAAGTCTGGGTCCTGTTTTGATGTCTGGGAGTCCTCGGAGCTGCTGTTTTCCTACTTGCTAGAGCTTAAGAAACAATCAGCAGTATCTAACACAACCTCAACAGTTAGCCATCGGAAGCCTGCAGATGATCGGGAGCTCCTAGTGCTGTCGGCTACCAAATTTCTGAATGACCACATGAATCATACCGTATCCATTGAGGATCTGGCCCATCAGCTAGGCTGCAGCCATAAGAATCTCATTCGGTACTTCCGCAGGTCCTATGGTATGACACCACAAGCATATCTGTTGCATATTAGGATGACGACGTCGGCAGAGCTGCTCGTTAAGCAAGTCCAACTAAGCATCGCTTCGGTTGCGTCCATGGTGGGCATGCTGCCCTTTTACTTCACCAAAAAATTTAAGGAAACTCACGGCTGCACACCAACAGAATATCGTCAAAAACATTTTAACCAATTCGGATGAGCCCCAATAATTACGGCACTGCCTGCCGGAGTGCCGTAATTATTGGAAAAATCAAAATAGGTAATTCCATAGTTTGGACATCATTTGATTCTGGCAGGTCACTCAACGCAGTGGCTTCACAAGGGTTGGTTCATCAGTCCTGTTTTTCTCGCTTCTTATATAAACATGTGGACTTGCAAGAGGTCTACATCTTTACCACCATAGGCATACATCCAACCCAAGCTTACACCCTTAGCATAAAGTAGGTATACATCTAATTTCGTTAAGGAGTGAACCTTAATAATGGGATTTATAGCTACTCCCCCTCCAATTCCGGTCGGTCTTCAAAATTGTTTATATCGAATGACGTATATGCGACTTAGAAACGGGGATGATTTCTGGTTTTATTTGACGACTGTTGGAGAATCAACAGCCTATGGGTACAGGTTTTTCGGTGGCAGATGGAACAATTATACAATTGCATTAGGTGATATTGCTTCCTTCGATTGTTCTCCTACTCCAACTCTTTACTAATCCATTCACCCGCATTGCAGTCTCTCCTCAAAAAAACGCCAATCCCAATGGATTAGCGTTTTTTGTTACGAGCCCAAAATTGCCACGTTCTGGTTCATAAGCGTAAACCTGTTCTGTCTCCAAGCTAACGTATTCATGACATATCCTAGAGCGTCTGCGTTATATCGAACTCTCTGGTCGTATCAATCACCTCGTGAATATCCACGTATCTCAGAGTGCCCCCCGGCGCCACCGCCCTTGCTCCCCGTTACTCGCCGTAACGATGGGTCCGGTATGATCAGCCGGACCAGGTTTCCAGTATGAAAGCAGTCCGCCTGTAAAGAAGAGCACATGACAGGCTCAATTCATAATCTCAAATCTAGTGACTCCGTGCTAGGAGTTGCAGGTTTCGTTCATATAGCGACTACCGTTTTCTTCGTAATAAAACCACGGGCATTGAACTATCCCTTACGATAAAACGGTTAGATCATGTCCTCTGTTATGTAGAATTGAGTATTTTGCGACATCCCCGCGCCTCCTAGATACAATTATTGAATTAGCCTTTTCTCTGACAAGAGCATAGCATGATAAGAATGTGAGTTTTTCTATTTTATTTTGTAATTGTAATATAGTTAAGTTAAACCAACACCGCGTTAACCGATTTAGGGGGGCGGTGTTGGTTTAACTTCTTACTGACTCAGAACGTATTGGGCATCGCGAATCAGCAGTGCAGCTGCATTTGCGTTGATGTGCTTACCTGACTGTGACTGTACTTCAGCAATTAGATCGTTGAAATTGCCTGCCTTGATCTTAGCAAGCAAGCTGTTTGCTATGCCTTTGCTATCGATAGCACCCGAAATTAACAAGCGATTGACTAATTCATTGAGCGAATCGCGATCCGCGTACACCAAGAATGAGATGATTACCGTATTCTCATTACCAGCCTGATCGCTCGTGGTAACCACTAGGGTGTGGCGGCCGAGCGACAAGGTAGTCAAATCGATTGCTTGAGCGTTCTGAACATTACTTCCATCAAGCTGTGCCGTGGTTGTTCCTATATCCACTCCTGAGCCGCCTGACTCTGTGACGTCGAATTGAATCACCAGGTTCTCGGAATCACGGTAGCGTCCGCCTTCAGTCGGCATACCGATTGCAATAACAGGCGCGGTTGCATCTAGATCAAAGATAATAGTCTTGCTCGACTCTTCATTGCCTGCCGCATCCTTGGAGCGGTATTGAATCGTGTATGAGCCATCCTGACTAACCTGGAATGCCCCTGTGTAGACGTTCCAATGCGATCCACCATCCTGACTATACAACGTTTGGGTAACGCCACTCAGGTTATCGGCTGCGCTTAGCGTTATCGTAACCGGATATGCATACCACCCGTTCCGCTCGCCTTGCGTGGATGTTACAGTCGCCATGGTGCTTGGCGCGGTCGAATCAATCAACACACTCACAGAGCGAGTCGCCTCTTGGTTGCCAGCAGTGTCTATAGAACGGTAACCTACGGTCGTCTTCCCATCCTGACCGATAACAACCGTGCCAGTGTACGGCGAAAAGGTAACATTGCCGTCCAACGTATACTCCGTATAAGACACTCCGGACGCTGAGTCAGATGCGCTCAATTCGAGGAGTACAGGCCCACGATACCACCCATTCTGTCCATCCGGTTCAGCGGGGTTGATCGTCGCGACTGTAACAGGCGCTTGAACGTCGCCTTCCACAATGCGCACTTCCCTTACGTTATTCCATGCGCTAGCTGTGTTACCGTGACCATAAATCCGAACGAATTGCGCAGACTCAGTTGGGAATGAATACAGCTCCAAATCAAGGGTCGTACCGCTGCTGTAGCCGCTGTACACCTTCTTCCAGGTCAGGCCATCCTCTGAAGTTTCTAGGTCGAACTTGGCCGAACGAACGTTGCCGCTCCCCCAGGCTACCGCGACTCCAGCCACCCTTTTCACACTGCCAAGGTCGAACGATATCCATTGGTCACCCTGGGCCGCCCAGCTTGTGTTGATATCTCCGTCAATGCTGTATTCCGGCAGGGCCGTCGCTTGTTCAATCAAACTGACATCAACGCCGTAGAAATCCAAATAACCTTCGAATTTTTTAAATTTACGAAAATTAATCGTTACAGTCGCCGTCCTGCTCGGCGTCTCTGAATCGATTAGATTAATAATTGCCTTACCCGGTACGCCTGAACTCTGCGTGATGGTGAGCTTGAGCTGAGAGCTTGCCGCTACGACCGGCGCCGTCTCCGCATTAGGGTTCAGAATGACATCATAGTACTTGCCTTCGTTGGTAAAATTTTTGACCGGCTGTCCATCCAACGTCAAAGAATCAAGCGTAAGTTTCTTGATCTCGCCGTCCGGGATCGACCAGTCACTCAGCTTCTTCAGTACTGGTGCTTGCGTCAGCGGCTGCTCGCCAGCCGGCAGCGGCTTGAATGTAACCGCTACGTTCACATCTGTTACATTTGTAAATTTGATCGTCAGCTTCTTCATTTTAGGATCCGTAGGCATATTGACTGCCGAATAGGGCGGATTTGTTAAAGGGAACATGACCGGGTCCATAATGGAGAAAGTCGCTCCATCTCCCCCGCTAATTATCGCCTGCAATTGTCTTCCGCCTTGTGTCAGAATTGCCGATCGACCATCTTCAGCGATCTGCATAGTAGCTCTCGTATGCATAAACCAATACAAAGTGGATGGTGCGCTCGTCTTGATCTCATCCTGCACGGTCGAGAGGTTATTGACACGATCATACATGATGCCACGAACAACCGATGTGCCGACATTCGGCAGATTGCCGGAGCCTGAGGAGGTGATGGACGAATCATACAGTGTAGTCATGTCCGTAATCATCATGCCACCCTTCGGCTTCGATTCATATTTGACAAGCTTCGCGGAGTCGTACAAGTCCTGACCAGCCGAATTATTCGGGTTCATCAGAATGGTGTTATGCGCTTCCGTCCGTTTGCGATAAAAGTAGT
This sequence comes from Paenibacillus sp. GCM10023252, assembly GCF_042653305.1. Taxonomy (NCBI): domain Bacteria; kingdom Bacillati; phylum Bacillota; class Bacilli; order Caryophanales; family Paenibacillaceae; genus Paenibacillus; species Paenibacillus sp. GCM10023252. Next base: position 332,470 of record NZ_JBHSHW010000009.1, on the reverse strand, counting down.
TGCCAGCTGCAGAGAAATAGCCTGAACCGTCATTACGGCCATCCCCGACGTCAATCGCCCATCGTTGACCGAGCGCATCGAGTATAAATTGACCCGTGTCATATTGCTGATGACCGGATAAATTGTTCGTGCCGGCGTGCATGCCGAAGTACGTTGCATCCGCATCGGTCCACGAGCTTCGGAAAGTAGACGTACCCACTACATTGTCATGACCTTCATAGTAAGCGTCCAACGGGAAGTTGAAGTCAACCTGAAACTTGCCCGGGCGATAATACAGAATGTCCTTGAGGGTAGCCGTTGCTTGTTGCTGAGCAGAATACATTCTGGCGGAAAATATATTCTGACTGTTGTAATGGGCAGCGAACCAGTGCATCTCGGCATCTAACGGAGCTGACCTTGAATCTTCACCTGCATCACCATAGTTAAATGCACCGCCCGGACCGCGTAAATAGACGAGGTACAACGGCGTCTCTTGAAGACCTGGCGCCTTGTCGAGACCGAAGATCGTACCAGCCGCATTCTCTAAGGAAGAGAACGCATTGATCATAAACCCGGTGCCATACGACCAGTAGCCGACCCCTTCTTCATACGCACCGTCCGGTGCATAGATAGAACTTGCCCATTCCAGGGAGCGGATGGAATTCTCTAACATGCGACCAGCCAGATCGGGCTCTTCATCCAGAATAGCAAGCGATGCCGTGACAAGGCCACCGTTTCCAACCTGATTCCAGTTAGATTTAATGGACTGCCATAACGAGGCCGTTCCTGGCGAATAACCACCCGGGTTGTTAAGTGAGAAGAGCAGCATACCAGGTTTAATCCCCTTCTCGATGATGGCGTTGCGAACCAGCTTCTTCTGATCGGCCGATAAATAATCGAAGAACCAATCGTAGCCGATCGCCATTCCGAATAAAACTTGACCAGTGCCAAGGAATTGCCCTTGTTCCTTGTTACCCCAGTGCGGGAAGTTGATAACGTTCTCCATCTCTTTCCATGCACGATCGGCGTATTGCTTATCACCCGTCATCTGGTATGCGTAGCCGAGCTTCATGATATAGTCTGGGATTTTATAATCGTCTACCAGATTCCTTTGAGATACGATCACATTGCCGCTCATCGCAAATGGAATAACGGGGGAGTTAAGTAAGGCATCTGCCGCCTGCATCGTGCCGGTGTGCCCCGTTTTCAAGTATTTGTCCGTAGACAGATTTGCCTTGATCGTAGCGAAGGTATCGGCAGTCGCCACAATTCGCGGGTGGGCCCCTTTGTTATGAGAGCGCACCGTATTAACGATCTGGAAGCTATTCGGACGCTCGTAAATCCCAAGATCGTCTGTCGGCGTTGCTTCAAATTTTCCTGTCGGTGTCTTCAACTGCGTTCGATCGGTGGTAGACAGAAGGTAGAAGTCGTAGTCTTCCGAGTGCCAATATGCCGAATATCGATCCAATTTCACCTTATTCTTTAGGTTCGTCACATCATCTCGCGCATCGATCAACGCCACTTCTATATACCGATCACCCGAAATATCGGAGATTGTAAATGGCAGATCCACATTTTGTACCGATTGCGGTGCTAGCGTGACGGTCGTTTGCTCATTTCCCTCTAAAGTTGTCCCATTATATTTCGATACGACAAGCTTGACGGGTCGCGACTCGTCCGTAAAGTTCTGGACATTCGTTCTAGCCAGGATGGATCCCGTCTCCAGTTCGTACAGCGTCCGATCGTTCTTGTAGAAGTAGAAATCTCCAGTAAAGAAGCCCTGCTGCTTCTTCGTATGGAAGGGTAGCGTGCGCGATGGCATCGTGTTACCGTAGAAATCCTTGATCCCCGTGAAGGATAACGTATAATCAGCAGGAAGACCAGGTGCGAGGTTGAAGGTAACAAGCGCCTTGCTTGAGTCATTCGCATCCAGAGCAACCGACTTAACAAGGTCGGTTTGATCGTTGACCTTGACATTCCCAGCGGTAGTCAGTGTCTTGGCATCCATCGCTCTCGTGAACTTAATCGCCATCGGCTGCGTCAAGTCGACATCGCCGGGAACAGCCGCCGCTAGGTCGATCCCGCTGTCGGGATTCACGGCATCTGGATTCTGCACGAATGCAACATCATCAACCCAGAACTTCAAGCTGCCTGCGGAGGAATTCGTTTGAGTTTGATTAATCGTGTCAGTAATCTGATAAGCCGTGAAGCCATATATGGAGGATGAAGGAATCGTTGACGTTGCTGCATGACTTCCGTTTATGTAAAGATCCGCGGTCGTCATCTTGGAGCCGTTATTGTCCGCTGCACGGGCAAGGATTTGGACGTCATACCATTGTCCCTTGACAACGTCGGACACAACTGTAATAGGATTCGTCTTATCGTATTCGAACTTAAGGGAGCCCTTACCTGCGGAATCGCTGTAAAATTTCAGCACATCCTGCCAAGCGACATTCGAGGAATCGAGTCTCTTCGATCCGGAATAGGCTTGAAATACCGGAGTTCCCGTAACCTTTGCCCAATCCTTAAAATTATATCGCACTCTCAAATCGATCAAGGCATCGTTGCGACTACCCGTCACGGGGAACGCGATCGTCGAATTGACGCTGCGAGAACTTCCCGCTGTTAACGTGGAGTTAAATTCAAGAACCTTGTTGCCTCCGCTTGACTCTTCAGCGACGGTTGCGGAAGTCGTGCCTACACCTGCGGCACTCACTGTGGACGTATACTTCCACTTGGTCGTATCCGGTGTCGTTCCTACGGACTGCGCGTTGAAATTGTCCGATACCATCGTGACGGCCGCTGCATTCGACGTTGCCGGACCTACGAGAAGTCCGAATGTGGTTAGTGTTACTGCAAGTAACGAACTTATCCGTTTTTTAACTTCATTTCCATTGTAAGCGATGTACATTTGTTGCCTCCTGTTATATCATTTTGGCCAAACCGTACCTAACCGCTTGCCCTCACCACCTCCTCTTATGAAAAAGGGGGAGTTGATATTATTCAATCCCCTTCAACCCTAAGCTTCGTCCATCAGCGTCTTTAACTTGCAAATCGCCTCAACGAAGTAATAATCGCCATAGATCATCGGACCGTTAGACACTTCCGCTCTTGTATAGATGCCCTTGTGGAAGGCGCCTGTACCATAGTCCAACAAGCCTTCATTCGAATGGTCCCAGATCGCGCACTTCTCATCGAGATTACGTAGAATGGATATTGCCGATTCTAGATATACACGCTTCTCCGCCGGCGGAACGGCCTTTGCAATCTCAATCAGACCGCAAGCCGTAATCGCTCCTGCACTGCTGTCGAGCAGGTCGGAGTCGGCTGGCTGACGATAATCGCAGGGCGGAACGTAGCCATGCAGCGGCAAGCAGGTCATGACATAATGGGCAATCCGCTTGGCCGTATCCAGATATTCCTGCTTCCCTGTCCAATGATAAGACTGGGCGAATCCATAGAGCGCCCAGCTCTGACCGCGGGACCAGGACGACCCGACTTCATAGCCTTGACCCCGGGGTGTTTCCAACACTTCGCCATTCGTCTCGTCATAGATAACGATGTGATGCACCGAGCCGTCCGGACGAACGAAGTCACGCATAACTTTATCCGCATGCATCGTCCCGATATGCGTGAAGCGGGCATCCTTGCTCTTCTCGCTGGCCCAGAACAACAGCGGTATATTCATCATGCAGTCGATGATCGCCCACCCTGCCTTGTTATCCCCGTTCCAGGCGCGAATATAGCCTCCTGCGATATTGGCTCTGGCGGACAGCACGTTCGCTGCGAGCAGTCCGCGCTGTCTGGCTTGCTCGTCACCGGTCAGCTCATGATTCATGACACTTGACAATAGCCACATGAAGCCGACATCATGGTGCAGCTTATCGTAGGTGTGCAGCACCTGATCCATTTTCTCTTCAATGCTTCGGGCGTACGTTAGATAAATCTCTTCCTTCGTCTCCCGGTACATGTGCCATAGAATACCGGCCCAGAATGTGTTCGTCCACCAATCCATAGAGTCTTGCCAATCGTCGTATACTCCTTCGATTGTCTTGAACGGCATTCCATCCTGGATCCGTCTGGAAGTCACAGTAAGCTTACTCTCGATCTTGCTCCATGTATGCTGAATGTAAGACTTGTGAAGCTGTAGCAATTGACTCATCCTTTCACCGCACCAATCAAGGCGCCCTTCACAAAATATCGCTGCAAAAATGGATAAACAACGAGAATCGGAACCGTTGCGACCATAATGAGTGCATACTTTAAGGTCTCAAACAAATTGTTAGCTGCACCGGTATCTCCGGTTGCCATCGTGTTCGATTCGCTCGTTAATAATAATTCGCGAAGGACAAGCTGTAGAGGATACAGGCTCTTCGTCCGAATGTAAAGCATCGCGCTGAAATAAGAATTCCAATGAGCGACCCCATAATACAGCGCAATCACGGCCATAGCCGGAAGTGACAAAGGAATAATGATGCGGAACAGGATAACCAGTTCGTTCGCCCCGTCAATCCGTGCCGATTCTTCCAGACTGGAAGGAATACTCTCAAAGAACGTCTTTAGAATCAGAAAGTTGAACGCGCTCATAGCTGCCGGAATAATAAGCACAAACAGATTATCGATCAACCCGAGCGACTTGATGTTCAAATACCCCGGAATGAGGCCGCCGCTAAAATACATGGTGAAAATAATAAACAGCAGAATCGGCTTTTTCAGCATCATCCCGTCACGCGTCAAGGCATACGCGGTGATGGCGGTCATGAACAGGTTAAGCGATACGCCAACCACGATAATAAACAACGTATTCCGGTACCCTGTCAGGACGAATGTGTTCTTGAAAACGGCAATATACCCGTCTAGGGTAGGATTAAGCGGGTAGAACAGAAAACCGAAATGCGTCATCAGCATACTTCCATCACTGAAAGAAGCAAAAGCAACATGGATGAGCGGGTAAACCGTACTAAAGGATAACAAGAGCAAGAAGAGGATATTGCAACTATCAAAAATCTTCTCCCCAAGCGTTCGCTTATTCATTGTGAACCTCCTACCATAAGCTGGTTTCGTTCCAGCGCTTCGCAAGCCAGTTCGCCAGAATCAAAATCGTAAAGTCGATGACGGAATTGAAGATTCCGACCGCTGCACTGAAGGAATAGCTGAATTCCAGGACCCCCTTACGATAGACATAAGTGGAAATGACATCGGCAGTAGAAAACGTATTTGGATTATAGAGCAAAATAATTTTTTCGTAACCGACCCCCATGACATGGCCCAAGCGCAAAATAAGCATGATAATGATGGTCGACTTGATTCCGGGCAGTGTAATATGAAGCAACTGCTTGAATCGTCCAGCGCCGTCTATGCGAGCCGCTTCATATTGCTCTACGTCGATCGCTGCCAATGCCGCGATGTAAATGATAGAGCCCCAGCCCACTTCCTGCCAAATGCCGGAGGATACGTATAGCGTTCGGAAGTATTCCGGCCATAAAAGCATACTTACGCGCTCTCCGCCAAACCAAGCGATCAGGTCATTGATCAAGCCATCGCTCTCCGAGAACGCTTTGATTAATCCGCAAATGACGACCAAGGAAATAAAGTGCGGAATATAAGTTAACGATTGTACTGTCCTTTTAAGGAAGGTATGACGTACCTCATTAAGCAACAAAGCCAAAATGATAGGCGCTGGAAAACCGAATATGATGCTATACAAACTAATTTTAAGAGTATTTATCAATATATCCCAGAAAAAAGCAGAGTGGAACAAGGTGTGAAAGTGCTCCAGTCCGACCCAAGGACTGGCCCAAATTCCCTTCATAGGCTTAAAATCCTTAAACGCAATAATCGCTCCATACATTGGTTTGTAACTAAAAATAAAGTAATAAATGATTGCCGGAAGAGCGAGTATATAATAAACCCGAAATTTCTTAAGATCTTTCGCCAATCTCCTTAGGAATCTCTCCTCTTGATTTCTTCTTCTGTCTATGACTGAGTGTTTCTCTGCCAGAATTTCGTGCATGATTCCCACCCTTCTCCCTTCCGAAGGTTAAGGAAGAAGGAATCCCTTCTCCCTTGCCGCTTTAATCCCTTAACGCTTCATGTAGCGATCGTATGCGTCTTGCTTAGCTTTGGTCAGTTGATCTACACCGAGCGCCTTCAGTTGGTCTAAATATTTCTGATAGTTGTCCAACGACTCGCTGCCAAATACGAACTTGGTGAACATTTGTTCCGCGTACGTGTAAACATCGTTGTTATATTTAGCGACAATTTTCGATTCTTCCTCTGTGTGCGTAATATAGTTCGAGTACAAATGCTTGTCTGCATCCGTTTGTGTCCATTCCTTAAGTGCATCCGTTTGCTGCTTATAGAGATTCAACTGTTCAATTTTCTCGGGAAGCTCGACCGATGGGAAGCCATTATAGGAGCTGTACATTGCTTGAACTTGAGTCGATGTCCAGTTGTTCGGATTTTTCGTTAAGAATTCCGTAAACTTCGGCTTGCCGTTCTCTAGCTTATATGTCGTATTCTCAATACCGAAGTTGGAGAACTGAATGCCCTCCGGCGTAAAGAAATAATCAAGGAATTTAGCTGCAATTTCGACATTCTTGCTCTTCGCGGTAATGACCGCACTGAAAGGCGCATTAAACTTCTGGTCCTTCTGGCCGCTGAACGGAGTGTCTCCCTTATTAAGTACAGGATATTTGGCTCCGACCAAATCGAATGTTGGATTTGAAGTCTTGTACTTGTCCAATAAGGAACGAATATAACCGCCCGACTGACCGATGAATGCCCCTGTTTTGTTCTGGTCGATCAAGCTTTTCAGCTTGTTAGAATCAGTGAGCGGGAAATCTTTGTCGATCAGCCCCTCCTCATACCATTTGTGGAAAGTCATCAAGAAATTCTTGTATTCTTGTGTTGCGGCGCCGAATTGTACTTTGCCCTTGTCGTCTACGAAGAAGCCATAATCGGTTTTATAGGCGCCTAAGAATACATTACGTAGGAGAGCCGGCGTCGATTTCCCTTCAAATCCAAACGCAGCACTTGCTCCTTTCTTCTCCTTGAATGCCTTCAGCACGGTATACCACTCATCTATTGTTTCAGGGACCGGCAGATTCAGTTCCTTGAGCCAGTCGCTTCGGAGTATGGGACCGGCAAATACTTTGCCAAGCTCGCTTCGTGTGGACGGGAAGAAAAAGTATTTGCCGCTATCCGATATAACCATCTTATCCAGCTCTTTGTCCTTACTGATCAAATTCCATGCGTTTGGCGCATACTTAGGAAAGATGTCGTTTAGGCTTAGGATGACACCGTCTTTCTCGGCAGCAGAAGCGCCGCCTGGATAGTCACCCATATTGCCGATAAAGATATCTGGAAGATCACCCGAAGCGATCAGCGTATTGAAGAAGTCCTTCTCGGCTCCTACCGTTGGGTGAATAAACTCCAGCTTTACGCCGGTTCTTTTTTCCAGTTCCTTCATGAATGGGGTTTCGCCCATGTTCGGGACCAGCTGGGCAATGTCCTTATTCATCCCCATATAAACCTTCAGCTTGGTGTTCGTTTGAAGCGGATACTTCGTTTCCGCCGTCGATGCGGATGGTGTGGGGCTGCTGCTGCCCGCCGGGCTTTCTTGCTGGCTGCAACCAGCAATGACCCCGGTCGATAGAACTGCAGTAAGCGTCATAATTAAGATTCGCTTCATTGTTTTACTCATGAGTTCGACTCCCTTTACTCTTATTTTGTGATCGAGTGTGATGACCCGATGCCCTTATTGTGAGGGATAACTATATGTTTCAACAATGTACAGATTTTAAAATAAGTTCATACTATCGCAAAAAACCACGTTCAAAATCAAAATGGATGATCCATTTCTAAAATGAACGTGGTTAATCTCTGATTATTGCTTGACAGTCCGGTACTTTCCAGGCGGGATGTTCTCCAATTTCTTAAAGCTTCGAATGAAGCTTCTTACGTCAGCGAAGCCCACCTTGGTGGAAATGTCTTGGATAGATTCATTGGTCTCAAGCAGTAAACGTTTAGCATGTTCGAGTCGTAAGGTCGCAATGAAATCCAATATACCTTGACCAGTTTCGTTTTTGAAAATTCCGGACAAGTAGTATGGGGACATTTCAAACTTATCTCCGATCAGCGTAATCGTAACATTCGGATTCGTATATTGCTCTTGAATAAATAGCTTTAATTCCCCTACAAGCTTCGAATGTGTTGTGTCCTTGGTTGTCTGAATGAAGCTCGCAGCCTTCTCCAGCATTTCGAACGTGTCCTGCTTCATCCTGTCACGATCCTGAAGTCGATCCAAGGGCTTACTTGCAATCAGCTCATCGATGAAGTCGTTTGCTTTCGTGCTGCCAGCTTCAGTCACAGCTCGTACGACTGTGCCAATCAGATTGTAGCGCAAAAATTTAGAGATGCTTACGGAGCCTAGCCCTTCTCCTTCATTACGCTGAAACAAATCCTCGATAATGCTGTGCAAGCCCTTAATATCCGTGGCCTGGATGGAATTGATGATCTGCTGCTCCACGTATAAGGGAAAATAGTATTTATAGTGTAGGCCAAACTTATTGGAATCGCTAACCTCTTTATACTCGATAATCTCGTTTTTCCCGGTAACAATCCGATATTCAAGAGCATCCAGTGTTTCCTGATAGCAAGTCGGAATTTGGTCGAAGCCTTGGTGAATTCCGCTGATGGCAATGGAAAGCTCTGTTTTAAATTTTATTCTCAGAATATCTCTTGTCTGCGAACTGATGGCATACATCTCTTCCTTGCGAGCGTCGTTGGTGCCCTCCTTGAAATTGATCAGACAAGCGACCATCCCATCTATGGCTGCGGCATAGCCGATGTGCTTCTGGCCTGCCAACTCCTCGGTAATATTCTGAATCACAAACTGAATAAGCTCAAGATTTAGCCGTTTACCTTCATGCTCCTCGGCGCCATTTCCGTCGTCCAAACCAAACAGGATGATCCCGAATGCATCATAAGGAAAATCAATACCGAATTCACGCATACCCTCATAGAGGTGAATCCCTTTACCCTGAAAGCCTTTCATCATTTTACTCAAATAATTCGAACGAAGCACTTGATTTTGTCTGAAAACCAGATGGTTTGCCTCGTCGTGCTCATTCATGATATGCGTCATTGTATCTCGGATGATCGCGTATTCGTCTCTATCCCCTGTATTCTCTAGCTTCTGCCGTGAGGTCAAGAATTGGAGCAGCTGATCGATGGAGGAATAATTGCGCTTCATCAAATAGATTGAAAGAATGCCTCCTCCTAATAAGCAAAGAACGATACTAACTATATTTAACACCTGAATAAGTCGGGTTTTATGGTAGAACAAATCCGTTCGTGTGAGCATTGAGTAAGTGAGATTCTCAAAAATTGTAGACTTCTGGTAAGCGATTACGTAGCTTCTCTTCTTGTCTTGAAAGGTCGTCATCCCTTGCTTCCCTGACAGTTTCTGTTCCGGCGGCAACGCTTGATCGCCAATGGCGCCAAATGACAAAACGAAGGACTGCGACGGATCGGTTAATAGGAGTCGGGAATCCTGAAGTAGCTTGCTGTTCTGAACATTGTTCAGAAGAGCGTTCGTATTGATTCTGAAGACGGCGATGGTATCCGGCCGGTTTACACCTGCTGTAGATACCGTTCTAACATAATAGAGCATTTGGCTGCCGGCAGAATTGCTATTTTCGAAGTTATACAAGGCTCGGAACTTGACGGATGTCAGCATCTTGTTCCATTGTGTAGGTGACAACCCGTCATAGGTGTCCATCGTTCGAGTAATGTCCGTCTTTGTATAAATTTCGGTTTGCTTGACGATGTATTCGTTGTTCGGAAAATATAAATATATCGCATCGATATAGTTTCTCCCGGCTTCAAAGGCACCCAGGTCTTTGGCCGCAGTAATCAAGCTCAAGCGATCCTTCCCATATAAATCAGCCTTCACATTGCGTAAATACGTCACCGTACTTCGTTTCGCTAATTCCCCGCTGATCTGATCCATGTCGTTAATTCTTGCTTCGACCGCTTCCCGCACTTGAGTCGCGATTGCGTCGTTAGCTCGATTGGTTTCGGTCTTCAACAAATCAATTGAATAGAGGGAAACCGAAATACTGATGGCAATCGGCAGCAACAGGATGGCATAATAGGATGCTAGCCATTTTCGCGCCACGCTGTTTTTGTTGAGCAGCAGGTGTAAGGAGCTATGTAAGCGCACTACAAAGTCGAATAAAATTTTCATCGTCCACAGCTCCAAAGTAAGAATTTTGGGTTTCACACAAAGCTTCATTCTTACTCTATCGATGACAACAATGATCTGTCAACGCTCTTTGTAATGAACAGTTTCTAAAATCAATGAACAATTTTGACGGAGACATAAAAAAAGCCACCCGGTAAGCATCCGGATGACTAATCCTGCTATTCTTCTTGTACGCGTTTTTCCCGTTCCATCGGCTTCTCCCTTACACCCGCCGCTTCAACAATAGGCCAGCTTGCCCGATTTTCGCTCTCATACAGGCCGATCTTCTCGACTGGAATCGGTATGAAGCCGAGTGTGAGTGCCGGGCTCCCTTCTAGTAGTCGGTAGTCATCCTGTTCCGCATTCACAAATCGTGGGTCCGCTACAAGACTATTGGCATCATGTCCCATGGACTTCCATACTTGCCAGCAGTCGTGATCGGCTCGTGTGGAGTAATCCTCATCTCGAGCTAAAACTTTGATGAATGGTTCGGCACCATCATCTGCATTTATTCCATCTCCGTATAGCACATTATGATCGAACTCATTCCCCTTCTCCATCAAGTTGTCATAATCACGAATACAGAACTTATAGACGGAGTTGCTTGATTGCTTCGAGCCGATAATATTTCGAACATATCTGGTATTGGTCAAGGAAAGTCCCGTTGTTCCATGTGTCCGATATTCATCTTGCGGCTTCCAGCCGAGCACGAAGATGGACTCCTCCCTCGTCTCGAGGAACATATTGTTTTCAATCACGTTATCCTTGCCCGAATGCACGTACATACCAGCTCCCGGCGTTCGGAACGTAATATTTCCACGCACCTCGATACCGCTCGTATAATCGTCCAGATAGATACCGAACGCGAAGGCGGGGGTACGCCAGACGCCTTTTACACGCTGATACCCGATCACATCGTGGATCAGGTTATATTCGATCGTTGTCCCATTCATGGTCCAGTCCCGATCGCATGTGTTGATCGCGCCTGTATCGCATGTCTCGACATTTACGTGACGAATATGGTTATATTCAATCTGATGATCATTGCCACGGGTGAAGATCCCCCACCTAGGCCCGTCGTGGATATAGTTATGCGCCACCCGGATGCCGATTCCGTTGATAGCCACACCGGCTACTCCCTTATGGAGGACGCCTACATGGTGAATGTAGTTATTCGCCACAACATTATCGGATGACGCCTTCTTTACTTCAAAGGTAGTGATATAGCCGCCAGACATATAAACCCCATGACTTCCCGTTTCATAAATATCACAGCCCAGTACCTGACATTGCACGCCTTGCAGCACCGTAACGCCTGGACCACCTGTGCCACGAATGACGCAGCCCTCCAGCCGAATGCCTTTGGCGCGTTTGACGAACAGAGCCGTACCTTCACAGCCCTCCAGAGTCAATCCCTTGAAGCTCAGATGACCTTCCTCAACGAGATACTGTTGGCGGGATTTCATCAGATAGCCGCCTCGATCCTGCCAATCGATTTTTTCCTTATAGATATCCTCCTCTTGATCGAACTGGCTTCGAACCTCGATGATGTTCTTAACTAGAGGAATCACAACGGAAAGCTGATCCAGCGGTATATGCGCCGGAGGAATGAACATGACACGCTGCTTCTCTTCATCAAGGTACCATTCGCCGGGGGCTTGGAGTTCCTCCTTCACGCTTTGGAAGTAGAAACGGTCCCCAGGGTAAATCTCGTAGATTACAGGATCCTTGAGAACAACTTCACCTGTCTCAGGATCATAGCTTTTCAGCTTCACGATGCTGTTATACCAGTTATGTCGCGGGAAAATGAATAGCTCCACCTCCTCAAGCTGGCTCCAGCTTAGCAAGCGAGGATCCTTGCAGATGAAGCGATCCCTCGCTCCTATACCCTTCTGATGAGGCTCCGTAACGGGCCCATCTACGTATAGCCAGCCGCCTCCATATGGATTATCCGCATCGAATTTGGGATAACGCGCTTTGCGCATCCTCTCGCCGTTACAGAACAACTGATCGAACGCGATGCAGCCGAGTCCTAGCTTACTCAGATTATATTCAAGCATGCCGTTCTCACCAATCTGCGGATCGCGAAGCAAGCAGCCGCCGACAAGCACGACTTCCCCGTCCCCTGCTGCGCGGAAGGTCACAGGAGAATCTTCCACCGCCAAGTCTTGTTGGTCGAAATGTATCGTCTCCCGCACCTCGTATCTGCCCGTGTGGAGGATGACTTCAATCGGCCCTGTCACCGCTCCGGAAGCTCGCAGCTCCCGGATTCGGTTTCTTGCTCCGGCAAGACTGGCCAGAGGCCCCTCAGTGGAATGATCGTTGCCGTTTCGCTGAACATGAAGTGTCAACTTGTCTTGAAGTATCGTTGTCATCGGTATTCTCCTTCTAAGTCAGATTAATCTGAGCGATTTGATAGCGGTACCGCTCCATATAGAGTTCTGAAGCGTGATGGATGGCGCACAGCACTCCATCGCTTTCTCCCGTGCCGTCCGGGAACAGGGCGGTAACCTTGTATGTCGCACGTTCGAAGCTCGAGAAGTCAAACTCCGAATCCTGGAACGAGGTGTTCGCTACATTCGCAGCGATAAGCTCGTAATGTGGCATTTGATTCACAGCACGGTATACGTTGTAGAGGCATCCCGCTTCTCCACTCCATTCGAGCTTGAGCGTATGACGGTGCACCTGTAGCTCCTTGGGAGCAGGCGCATAGCGAACAGGGGCCATTCCAGTTAAGGTATAGCGGCCGCCTGTCCTCGTATCGAACGTGATATATCCCGGAGAATCTATCATATAGGCAATCGGGAGATGTTCCTCCGCGACCAACTTTGCGCTATCGATTCCCGGGTAAGCAAGTCGGCATAGCCCTCCGCTGCCAGACACAATCTCAATCCGTGTTGCAGTCCCGCTTCTCCATTCAACCGAAGCTTCGAAGTTTCCGCGGGCAACGAGTCCACGGAACGATCCGCTGCCCCAAGCCTGGGGAATGGCGGGAAGCACCGATATGTGTGTCTCGTGGCTCTGCAACAGCATCTCCGCGACACCTGCTGTTCCCCCGAAATTGCCATCAATCTGAAACGGCGGGTGTGAATCCCACAGATTGGGCAGCGTCTGCTGCTCAAGCAAATTGCGGAACAAACGATAGGCGCGATCCCCATCTCCAGTTCGGGCCCATAGGTTCAACCGATGAGCAAGCGCCCAGCCGGTGGACTCATCTCCCCGCTCATTCAGCGTCACGCGAGCGGCATCGAGCCATGCCGGAGTATCCCGCGAGATTAATGTTCCCGGGTAGAGCCCCACGAGTTGAGAAATGTGGCGATGGCAATATTCGCCGATTTCCCCATACAGCTTCTCCTCCGAGTATTCCTTTACCTGACCGGACCAGCCGATCTCAATGGGGTGATACCGGTCTATCTGCGCTCTTTGCACCTCGAGCGTAGGGTCCTTGGTACCGAGCAGTTCTGCTGCTCGGAGCAAGTCGGCTCCATTCTCATGAATCATCTGTTGATCGAAGGCGCAACCAACCGTGTGATAATATTGATATGGCTTATCACTTCGCCACCTGCCGAAGATCAGCGATGCGGAAAAGGAGGTGAGGTAACGGCCGTCATAATCCCGTACCGTCTTAGTAAGGAACCGGCTCATGCTTAGCAAAGTCGGATAGGTCACGTTCCGAAGCACATGCTCATCTTGGGTAAAATCATAATAATCCCAGAAAAGCTTCGTGGTGAGCCCCCCTGTTCCCGGACCCGAATGCCCGCCCGGACCAGTGATCATGTAGGCATAACTTGCCGTTCCGATTGTCCAGCCGCAAGCACCCTGTTCGTCGGTAGCATGCTCCGGATTGTGCTTTCGGATATAGGCGTTCGCTAGTTGCTCGGCTTTCGTTCTAAACGCAGCGTTAAAATCCACATAAGCTTGAAACGTTTCTTTTAAGTTCGTGTTAAAGGCGTGCCAGTAATTCATCTGTACATTAATATTGTGCCAGTACCCGCTCCCCCACGGCGAATGATCGTGCACGTTCCAAACTCCCTGCAGATTGGCAGGGAGCGTTCCCGGTCTGGATGAACTGATGAGCAGATAGCGACCGTATTGAAAATATAGCTCCTCCAGGTACGGGATTGCTTCTCCTTGACTGTACTTCTGCAGCAGCACATCCGTAGGCTCTTTTGGCAAGGCGCCTTCAAGGGAGAAGGCTACACGGTCGAATAACGTCCGATAGTCAGCGATATGGCGTAACCGGAGCTTCTCATATCCCAGTCGTGAAGCTTGCTCCATCATTTGGGTAACCTCAGGATGTGGATCGATATCGGGGATTTTCTTCTTCGGGTCGTCTTCCAGAAAAATATGGCTATCCAGCTTATAATTCGTTCCGACAGCTACCAACAAAAGTGCAGAATCGGCCCCGCTAACCCGAATGGCCCCTTGCTCTTCCAGCATGACCCCCGACGGTGCAATCACTTTAATCAGCCCTTCAAACCGGGTGTTGTAGTAGTGCATGCGGCCGCGGAGGGTTAACGTATCGCCTTCAGCAATAACCTCACCCGACTTGCCGCCTCCGTCTCCCGGTGTCTTGGCGTAATCCTTGCAGTATGGGATTTCCGGGCGAACGACAAAGGTAAGTGATCCGGGCTGGGAAGCTGACAGCCTTATCACGATGATCCGGTCGGGATACGAAGCGAAATATTCCCTCTCATACCGAACGTCATGATGACGGTAGCGGCAGTAGGCAATTGCGTCATTCAGCGACAAGCCCCGTTCAAACTCGGTTACCTCCTCGTGCCCGAATTCCAAATACATTTCAGCAAAATTGTTCAACCCACCAAGATTACCGGGGTTTACCAGTGTGTTCTCGGTAATCTGAATACGCTCCCTATAAGGAATACCGAACACATTCGCTCCCGTATAGCCGTTACCGATGGGCAACGATTCTTTCTCCCAGCCCTCAGTGGAATCCTCTGCCGGCGTGAGATAGGAAAGTAACAAGTTTTTCATTGTCACTTCGACATCCTTTCCTCTAGGTTCTACTCATTCAGGATACCTAGCTTATGACCCTTGAGAAACTATCACTTTTGCAGAAAAGTTAGCAATTTTGAGGATCCACTGAAAAAAATCAAATAGCCTGGGCTGCTCGCCCTGGCTACTGAGTAACTTGGAACTATCGTTGGTTGATCAAGAACTGTATGATTCTAGATTATCTTGACATGTTCGTATGGGCTAAGTCCTTCGCAATACCTTCAACAAATTTATCGCTCCTGATTGATAGAAGACCCTCATGGTATATGACGAACCCTGAAGGTCTCTTTTCATTGCAACATCCTAATACCCGAAGCTAGCATGCAAGGTTTGGCCGAATGTCCCGTCCACGTTCACTTTCAGCTGAATCGTGGGACTCATTTGCAGAACCTGAATACGAGCATCGGATGAGATTACAGAAGTAGCCTTCCGATTAATTGTCAGCATAATATAGCCATCGCTGGTCGCACCGTTCTTGACGTTATCCTGGGTCGGATCGCTTATGCCGACCGAGATGCCCGTGGACGTCTCGTGGGTGATGACGGACGCTTTTTTGGTAGAAGTCAAGAAGTTAGTTCCGTTCACCTGAAGGGTCGCGGTGTTATCCGTCCAGAAATTAGCCCCGACTACATTCTGCGTTGTTTCCTTGGCAGCATGAATGCTTGCATCCTGCTGCAGAATCGTGATATCCGGACTAGCCGCATAACTGCTCACTTGAGCAGGCGTGCGACCAGGAAGGAGCACATATTGGTAACTGCCAGCTGTTGGATTTACGCCATGATCGAACCACATCGTCAAGAATTTATTCGTATACGAGGTTGTATAACTCGAATCCGTGCCAGATCCAATATCGCTAAATTTTCCGGAACGGGCTTCCCGCTTGAGGGTCAAGTTGGCCCCACCCGGGAAATAGTAGCCAATCTGCGCACCGGAGTTCGAATTGGATAGGTGTGCCCAGCTTGCTCCCGTTACCGAACCGGTCGCTCCAAGCGTCCCGACCTTGGCTGCATTATCGACCAGGAATTGCTCGGTTCCGGCACTGCTCAGTTTGCGATTCTCCACAATGGTCTCCACAGTCCGATTATCGGTAGATGAGATGCCCGTGCCCATCGCTACGATCTCGTTATCGAACAAGAACCACGACTTCTTGGCAGCAAGGGATTGGCTGTTCGTCTTCAGATCCATCCCGGCTGCTCCATACAATTGATCCACTTCGGCTCCGCCCGCCCAGCTCTGGGTACCGTATCCACTTCTGTCGCTCGGGAGCAGCGTAATTTTCAAATAATTGTAGCCCGAGCTTGAAATCGAATTTAGCGGCGTAAACACGGCATGCGTCCAGCCATTGGTTGTTCCTGCATTCGTTATTTTGTAAGGAATGTTTGTCGCGGAGCTAAACGTAGAACCACCATACAATCGAATCCGGTTGTAATTGCTAAAGCCGGTGTAGTAGAAGTCGATCGAGAAATTCGTCATACCGTTTACATTATACGTGACCGTCTCATTAGAGTCCGTCGTTCTGACTAGTCGGGCCGCATCGTTGTTCATGTTTGCTGCATTCTGCGTATCAATCGTGAAACGGGAGGACGTTATATTATAAATTTTGGACGTGTCGTTGAGTGGATCTACGAACGTACCGCTAGAGCCGGTGATGGAGATATTGTCACTCATATGCTGCTGAACCGTCGTTCCTGGCAAGCGAGTCGGATCGATTGTCGCCCAGTATCCACCCACGTACTGGTTGTCGTCCGCATTATGAAGGGAGGTCCGGCCATCCGACGTATGCCAACCTGCAATGTTCTCGTTGTTGATCGATTCATAGTTTTTCGTTCGGTCTGAATGCATCGAGATATCGAAACTATAGGTCGATTGACGTTGAACCGCTCGATCCATGCCGCTAAATACATTGAAGAAGCTGCTTGGCTGTAAAGGTGCTACAGATGTATCATTCATGATTTGCTTATAGTCCGCATACTGAGACAGCTGGGGAAGATAATCGCTATATTGCGATGAGATATACTTGATCAGACTTTTGAGGTAAACCCGATCAGTAGCCTTCGCATATTGTATAGCGTTTAGTGCGGTTGTGATCAAGAATCTCGCTTGGTCACTGGACGAGGGTCGCGAAATGTATCTCCCTGTCAAATTGTCGTCGTAACGTGCATGGTAGAGAAATGGCTCGAAGGCATTCTTAATCCAGTTCACAGGAGCATACTTGTTCGGGTCTGCAATCTCCCACGGTGAGCCCTCGAACAAAAAGGTTGCGCTCACAGGATCGTCCAGAGATCCCATGCCGTAACCGTACGTATAGGGCAAACCGTCGTGGAACAGGAATGAGCCGTCTTCCGCGAAGCCGTTCTTGCCTGGGTCGACGTATAAATACAGGGAACTAATCGCTCCTGTACCCAGCTTAATTCGGGCATGATCCTTAATGAGAATGCCGCATTTGGTCGTAATTCTGGCCGCCAGCGCGAGGTTTCCTCCATCCGAAGTATAGGTCGCATTCACACTGACACCCAAACTTAGCGGTGTAGGCAAGAAATGAAGGATCGCCGAAACATTGCTCGCGATTTGAGTGCTAGTCAGATCGTTATACATTACAACGAGCAGATCGGTAAGGTATAAAGGCACACCAAGCTCCCACGAGAACCAGTTATTATCGGTCGTCTTCGGAGCGAAAGGCCGTTGATCATTATACCAACCGTTGCTCTGCAGCCAGTCCATGGCGGAGATGATGTCGGAACGCAGCTGTGTATTGTGGTAATAGGTCCCGCCGACGGTTTGGTAAGCAACGGCCATTTTCAATAATTTCGAATACGTGTTCGTCACGTTTTCGCTGTACGTATCGTTCGGATAGTCCGAGAAAATATACGTACGGGATGATGACTTATCCATCGCGTTCCACCAAGTTTGAGCAGCAGAATTACGACTAGCAATCAGAGTTTGGACGTTGGTATCCGAGGTGTCGTAGCTCGTTCCCACAACAGAGTTATACCATTTCGTTCGAATCGTATCGTAGCTTGCGGAGGAAGGAAGCGCCACTCCTGTAACCTTGACATCGTCCATATTGAATCGGTACGTACTGGTTAGACCATTACCGGTAGCCACAAATCGGAGAAGTACGTTGGATTGGTTGGACACCGCGTCAGGAAAAGCAGCATTAACATTTGTAATCGAAGATTGTGCAACTGCGAGCTTATAGAAATCAACCCAGGTCGTCCCTCCATCAGTCGAATACGAGGCCGTCATCTGTGTCCCGCTAGGCATACTGCTGTACGTCCATGACTTGAAGCTGATTGCAACGTACTCATATCCATTCGTATTGAAGGTATGGGTCATGGTCGCATTGTTCGCTCCGAGGAAAGCGTAACCTCCGCTTGAATATCCTGCTGTCGTGGACCCCCAATTGGAAGACAGCGTATTCGTCGCGAACGTATCGTTAAACAGCGTTACGGATGTAATCGCGGTCCCCGTTACGACAACGTTGTCGACATTGTAACGGTACGTGCTAGTAAGGGAATTTCCCGTAGCGCGATAACGGATTTGCAATGCACTTTGGTTAGCCGCCGAGGCTGGTAGTAAAAATTGCACAGTTGTTGGAGCGGCCTCAGACGTGGTTATTTGCTCCAATTGAGTCCAATTCTGCCCGTCCACTGACCATTCGGAATAGAACACGCTGCTCGCAGGCATGTCGGCATACGTATATCGATTATATTGAACAATCACGTCCTTATAGCCGAGCGTATTAATGGACGTTTGCAGGTATGCATTATCGACTCCTAAAAAGGGGGCATGAGTAGTCGTACTGTAGCTTGCAGCTTGATTGATCCAGGCACTGCCAATTCCCGAATCAAAGCTGTCGGAGAATATGGTTGTGGATGCAGCCTTTGCTTCTGGATCAGGGACAACAGAGATAAGGCAGGTCAATGCTACCAAAAATGCTAATACCACAACAAAGCTTCGTTTGAGAATAGCTTGCATTCATCATTCACCACTTTTCTTAAAATGGAAATCAAGAGTACTTTGACCTTCAAGTAAGACCTTCTGCCCTCCTTTTCTTTTGATAACGCTTACATTTAATTTCAATTCGAATTCTACCCCTGACTCATTAAATAGTCCATATGCCAAAATTAAAGATCGTGTAACAGAATTCAAAAAACGATATATGGGCCGAGCCGCTCCTACGAGGATCCATTAAGCCAAAGACGAGCTTCCGTTTCACGAAATTGAAATGAAGACCGATTCAGGATGATCTTACTTCGGTCGTATACTGGTAACGCTTCCGTAAGATCTATATGAATTGTCGCCTGTATTCATGAACCAGTGGAATATGTCAATCGGGTAACAATCTATCCGGTATGTCAACAACTTCGGGAATAGGATAAAAGCATATTGGAAGTGCACCCCTTCCAATTACAGGAGGTAAGTCTACTGAGTCCCCTTTGCCGTACGACCGACAGCCATGCAGCCCTGCATCATCAACTGTCGGTTACAGCAAGCACTTGCACGGGAGACGATCGCTACGGTAATAACACGACTTGTCCCCAGTAGGCGGAATGCATTTCCGCCCGATAATGCTGAGGACTGCAGTTCAGATGCTTCCGGAATACCTTGCCAAAATAACTGCTGCTGTCAAATCCGGTTTGTGCCGCGATTTTGGAAACAGAGAGCTTCGTATGACGAAGAAGACGCACGGCTTCCTCCACTCTGCGCTTCTGCAAATAGGCGATTGGTGTGAGACCGACCCGTTCATGGAAAAGCTGGCAGAAATAGTTCGGGGTTAACTCCGCCTGGTCGGCCAGTTCCTTCAAGGTCAGTGGCTGGGCGTAATGCAGGTCGATATAGGCAAAGACGCGCTCGAGCTGGCAAGAATCGGGCACGGCTCCGTCCTGCCTACCCGCAGCCAATGCCGTCATCATCCAATCATAGGCGAAAGCCGACAAGGCATATCGGTTGAACGCTCCCTCTTCTCCGATTCGGGCATACATGTGAAGCAATTTACGTATGATTAGACTTTCTTGCGAAAGCTCTGTTATTGGCCCGAACTGGGACATCAGCTTCTTCCAAAGCGGAAATACCGGGTCACCCGACAGTTGCAACCACACAAATTCCCAACAATTTGACGCCTTTGGGTCGAAGTAGTATAGATGATTACCGGGAAATTCGGCAAAGAAGCCTTTACCGGCGGATAACACATACGAATGCCCATCACCCGAATCCAGCACACCACTACCCGCCGTCGTATATTGGAACACTACGCTTCTTTCCTTCCGTTCGTTACCGTTCCACCTATAGGAGCGGTCCCGCACCTCCGACCACCCAAAATACTCCACCTCGACGGCTCCCTGCAAGGGGGTCTGGTACCGAAATTGGTATACTTGTTTCATCATAAAATAGTACCATTCCTTTCAGAAGATAATTGGATTGTTTGGAAGCAAACTCCGTTATATCCTTGTAATATCAAGTATAACAGGAGGAACGCTACCATGCTCAGCTCACATGAAAAAAATACTATCCGTACCGCTGCCGCTGCGATTGAGCTCCAGAGCAAGAATTCCGCCAACGAACAACTCCCCGTCCTATGGACGTACATCGAGCCAAGTTCAGGCCGTCGATATCCGATTGAACCTCCGCTTTTCGAGCTTAACCGACAAACCGTCCTCGGCGTTTGGTCCGATCCCCAAATCACGCAAGACGCTGACCCGCTGCCAAACGGAACGTTTGAAACCCGTGTCGCGGGAACGATCGCAGGCCATTCCGATCTTATCTTGACACTCATTGTTCGACTAGCACCAGACAATCCGATCGTTCGCTTTCGGTATATGCTTAGCAGCCGCAGTGGCGTCACGATGACGAAGTCGCACGGCAGGGACGCTCTTCTCTACGCCGCCTTCCAAGCAAGTCCCGCCGGGTCCGCGATGGAGGTGCGATTCTCTGACTACAACGAACTGGTGCACAGTTACAAGCTAACGGAACAGCTTCTCGATCCTCTAGATTTTAAGCATGCCCGTTCCATCATGGGGCCCATGCTGGTTGCTATGGACGGCGCGCAATCCTTCCTCTTTGCTTACGAGCACGGCTCGCAATATCCAGATACGTATCTTTCTTTCCGGCTCCAGGCGGATCACCGGATTTCCGTCGAGGCCGAGAAGGGGAACTATTTCAATGGCCGACATATCATGGAGCAGCATCCGTTCGAAACGGTCTGGTTTCAAATCGGCGCCATCACCGGTCCCGAGGCTGAACTGGCCTCCGCCTACCGGACCTTCATCCTTCAGTATCAATGCTTGAATGCCGAGTCGCGAAAGCCATATATCTTTTACAATACTTGGGCCTATCAGGAGCGAAATGCCCACTGGAGCGGAAGTAAATATCTAGACTCCATGAACCTGGAGCGCATGCTGAAGGAAATCGAGGTTGCCCATCAGATTGGCATCGAAGTGTTTGTCATGGATACGGGATGGTATCGGAAAACGGGAGATTGGGAGGTCAACACTAGCTTCTTCCCGGACGAGCTGAAGAGCGTCAAGGCGAAGCTCGATGAGTACAACATGAAGCTTGGCCTATGGTTCGACCCGCAGAAAGCGGCCATTACGAGTCGCATGCTCGAGCGAAACCGAACGAATCAAACATCGGAAGCCGGCGTTTATAGGAAGCCTCACACCATATGGGAAACTGAGACGAGCTCTACACTGTGTCTGGTTAGTAGCTACTCCGACGATTTCGTGGAAGAATTAATCCGATTATACCGAGAACTAGGCGTTACTTATTTTAAATGGGATGCGATTAGCCAATATGGCTGTGACGACCCCAATCATAACCATGGCGACGAGGGCTGTTCCGAGCAAGAACGCGCCGAGTGCTTCTCCTTCGAGCTCCCTCTGACCATGGCTCGGATTGTGGAAAAATTGGCTAGTGCTTGCCCCGATGCCATCGTTGATTTCGACGTCACGGAAGGCTATCGCTCCGTGGGACTTAGCTTCCTATCCGCGGGAAAATATTTTCTGATTAACAACGGTCCCTATTTCCGGAACTATGACATCCCGAAAGATCGTGATATTCAATGGAAGAACAACAACATCTTTTTCTTCCCCGGCCCGGCACGCGGGTGGGTATGCCGCAAACCGCTCGCATATGACAAGTGGGTACCATCTGTTCTGTTCCTGACCCACTATCTTCCGGACGATCCAGAAGATAATCAAGACATCAATGCCGCTTCTCTCATCCTTGGACAGAATGGCATCTGGGGCGATTTACCGGCCATTTCCCCAGAAGGCATAGACCGTCTTCACGGCATCTTGAGCCGCTATAAGGTTGTCCGCGATGATATTACAGCTTCTTCAGTCATCCAATCTGGCGAAGCGGGAACGAACCCGGAAATTTATGAGAAAATTTCGAAGGCAACCGGACGCGGGGTAATCGTGATGTTCGCGAGCTCCTTTGGACAGCCTTTTCACAATTCCCGTCCTGCGAAGCATTCGTACATTTCAAGGCACAAAGTACACGCATCCAAGCTTTGGAACAACGAAGGCGTATCTGTCATCATAGACAACGAAGGGCATGCTTTGATCCACTGCCACTTCGACCGACCCGGGGCGAAGATCATTTTCTTCGGCGTGGAGTAGAAGAAAGTCTGAAAAAATAATATGGATAAAACTAGTTCAATAAATCTACGTTTAATATATCGTCAAATTGCACCCAATCAGACCCCGTAGCCACTCATAAAAATCATGATCTAAAAAGAGATCAGGTAAATTGGTCTGACTAAGAAAATGCCGCCAAAATGGCGGCATTCTTCGTTATCTCTTCACCTTATAAAACTCATGATAAAGCTTCATCAGCGCCCGCTTCTCTATCCGCGACACATACGAGCGCGAAATCCCAAGCCCCTTAGCAATTTCTATTGTGGTAATAAAGCCGCACGAAGGCGGCTCTCTGCTCCTGACTTGCTATCCTCTTAGTGGTCCACCGGCCTTCACAGCGTCATTCGTGCCAGCGAATCGCTCGAAGTTGCGGACGAACCGTCCTGCAAGCTCGAGAGCTTGACGGTCATACGCCTCGCCATCGGCCCAGCTGTCGCGCGGGCGAAGCACCTCGTCCGGTACACCGGCTACGTGCAACGGCACTTGCAAGCCGAACACCGGATCGGTGCTGAACTCGCCCTGCTCCAGCTCTCCGCTCAGCGCACTGGACACCATCGCGCGCGTATAATGCAGTTTAATGCGCTCACCCTGACCATAGACGCCTCCAGTCCAACCCGTGTTGATCAGGTACACACGCGAGCCGTGTTCCTCAATCTTGCGGCCTAGCATCTCGGCGTAAACGTTCGGGCTCAGCGGCAGGAACGGAGCGCCGAAGCATGCGGAGAAGGTCGTCTCCGGCTCGGTAACGCCGCGCTCCGTGCCGGCTAACTTAGACGTGTAGCCAGAGAGGAAGTGGTACATCGCCTGCTCCTTCGTCAGCTTAGCAATCGGAGGCAGCACGCCGAACGCATCGGCGGTCAAGAAGATAATGACTTCCGGATGACCTGACACTCCGGGGATGACCGCTCCTGGAATGAGTTCGATTGGATACGCTGCACGTGTATTCTCGGTCGATGTGTTATCCTCATAATCCGCGATACGCGAGTGAGGGTCAATCGCTACATTTTCAAGCACCGTACCGTAAGTAATGGCATTCCAGATTTGCGGCTCCTTCGACTCGGTGAGCCCGAAGCACTTTGCGTAGCAGCCCCCCTCGAAGTTGAACACCCCAGTGTCCGACCATGCGTGCTCGTCATCACCGATCAAGTGGCGGGTGGGATCAGCGGACAGCGTTGTCTTCCCAGTCCCCGACAATCCGAAAAACAGAGCGGTTTCTCCACGCTCCGAGACGTTCGCCGAACAGTGCATCGGAAGCACGCCTTTCAGTGGCAGAAGCGCATTCATGACGGAGAAGATCGCTTTCTTCATTTCGCCGGCATATTCCGTTCCACCAATTAACACGACGCGCTTCTCGAACGACACGATGATAAACGTCTCGCTCCGCGTACCATCCACCTCAGGATCAGCTTTCAACCCCGGCAGCGCCAACACGGTGAAGTCTGGCGTATGGACAGCCAGCTCTTCGGCGGACGGTCGAATAAACAGCTGGCGTACGAATAAATTGTGCCATGCATACTCGTTGATGAAGCGCACCTGAAGCCGATGGCGCTCGTCAGCGCCAGCGAAGCCGTCGAACACGTATAAGTCGCGGTCCTCCATGTAGCGTAGCGCCTTGCGGTACAATCGCTCGAACTGCACCTGTGAAATCGGCTGATTCACGCTACCCCAGTCAATCTCTCCTGTGAGCACGCCATCCTGCACGATGTATTTATCCTTCGGAGAACGCCCTGTGAAAACGCCCGTATTCACGCAAAGCGCACCCGTTGACGTGAGAACCCCCTCATTGCGTCCTAGCGCCGCCTCCAGCAGCTGCGCGACTGGCAAATTCCGTTTTGCCCCCGCCAGTCCTTTATGATCCGTTATTACGGCCTTTGCCATTTTCCTCGTCCCCCTTATCCCCTATCAAAAATTAAACCCAGCCCCGTAAGCGAGAAGCTTCTGCCATTCGGCGAAGTCCGACGATGTATGCCGCAAGCCTCATATCAACACGGCTTGCACGCGACGTGTCATAGACGTTATGGAAGGAATCGATCAGCATCTGATTCAGCCGTGTGTTCACTTCATCTTCCGTCCAGTAATAGCCTTGATTGTTCTGAACCCACTCGAAGTACGAGACAACAACCCCCCCTGCGCTTGCCAACACATCCGGCACAATGAGCACACCGCGCTCCGTCAAAATGTCCGTTGCCCGCTTCGTCGTAGGCCCGTTCGCCGCTTCCACCAGAATTCGTGCCTTAATGTCGTGCGCATTCGTCTCCGTAATCTGATTCTCAATGGCCGCAGGCACAAGAATGTCGCAATCTTGAACAAGCAGTTCCTGATTCGTAATTCGATTATCAAACAGATTCGTCACTGTACCAAACGAGTCCCGGCGGTCGTACAAATAAGGAATGTCGAGACCTTCCGGGTTATATAAGGCACCTATAGCGTCCGATATGCCGACCACCTTCGCTCCCGCCTTATGGAGGAATTTCGCAAGAAAGCTACCCGCGTTACCGAAGCCTTGAATGATGACACGCGCCCCGGCAATTTGCATGCCCAGCACCTTCGCCGCTTCGCGCATGACAATGATGACGCCTTGCGCAGTTGAGGACTCTCGCCCTGCAGAACCGCCAAGCACGATCGGCTTGCCGGTAATAAAGCCAGGGGCATCGAATTCTCGGATACGGCTGTATTCGTCCATCATCCACGCCATAATCTGCGAATTGGTGAAGACGTCCGGTGCCGGAATATCCTTAGTCGGCCCAACAATCTGGCTGACGGCACGGACGTAGCCGCGACTTAGACGTTCCAGCTCGCCCTGCGACATCGTACGCGGGTCACATTGAATGCCCCCTTTGCCACCGCCATAAGGCAGGTTCGTAATGCCGCACTTGATGCTCATCCACATCGACAACGCCTTCACTTCCTCCTCCGTCACCTCCGGATGGAAGCGAATTCCACCCTTCGTCGGGCCGATAGCGTCATTATGCTGAGCGCGGTAGCCCGTGAACAGCTTAACGGAACCGTCATCCATCTTCACAGGAATACGTACAGTCAGCAGTTTGAGCGGCTCTCTCAGCAGTTCATAATAGGCCTCGTTGTAGCCCATACGCGCGAGCGCTGTACGTATCACATCCTGTGTACGCTCGAATACGCTTAGTTTCTCTGCAGGTGTGGTGTCATTCTCATGAGGAAGCGCTTGCTGTGCAGCAGTAGTCGCCATAGGTAAGCCTCCTGTGTAGGTCACGGTTCTTGGACCGAGTTATTATAAGTTCCTGCCCTATATAGAGCAAAAACCGCGCCAACATATAGAAGCGGCATGGTTGTAAGCTTTTCTCCTCATGCACGGAAGAAAACAGCAAAAATATTTTGCATAAGTGCCAAATAATTTTGCGAATGATTGCAAAAAAATTTTGCATGCCCCTAACGATTTTATGCTACAATGCAAGAGCAAATGGAGGCGATCAGCGATGAATCAAGAAGATAGCGCAGGGCTACATCGTCTGCTGCTATACTATAAAGAAATGGCGAACAAGTTGAGCGAAGGCATTCATATTATAGATGCCCAAGCAATCACCGTCGTTTATAACCAAAAGATGATAGAGATGGAGTCGATGCTGGCGGAGGATGTGTTGGGGAAGCCGCTCCATCAGGTGTTTCATTTTCCGGAAGGTCAGGAAAGTACACTTCTTCTCGTGCTTAGACTGCAAAGGCCCATTCTCGGTGTGCGGCAAACGTACTACAACCGGAATGGCAAACGGATCACAACGCTGAACAACACGTATCCCATTATGGAAGGCAACGTGCTGGTTGGCGCCATGGAAATCGCAAGTGACGTCACGAAGATGATGAAAATGGTGCAGGGCAACTTGCTGCGGCAAGGCGCTGGATCTGGAGCCGGTGGGGGCTCGGCGTACTATACGTTTGATCAAATTGTCGGACAAAGTCCGCTGCTGGCCGAGGTCATTCAGAACGCCAAGCGGGCCGCGCGAACCTCATCATCCGTGCTTGTGGTAGGCGAAACCGGTACGGGGAAGGAGCTGTTCGTTCAAAGCATTCATCAGGCGAGCTCTCGCGGAGAACAGCCGTTCATCTCGCAAAACTGCGCCGCTCTGCCGGATACGCTTATTGAGAGCCTGCTGTTCGGCACGGTGCCCGGCGCGTTCACAGGAGCAACCGAACGTAAAGGTCTCTTTGAGCAGGCTGAGGGAGGCACGCTGTTTCTCGACGAGGTGAACTCGCTCAGCATGCCGCTGCAGGCAAAACTGCTTCGCGCGCTGCAAGAGAAAGTGATCCGCCGCATCGGCGATACGAAAGAGCGCCCGATAAACATCCGCATTATCGCTGCGCTGAACGAGGATCCAATTCGGGCGGTAGAGGGAGGACGGTTGCGCAAGGATTTGTATTACCGCCTCGGGGTTGTAACGCTATTCGTGCCACCGCTGCGCGAGCGCGGCCAGGACGTGCTGCTGCTCGCAAAAACATTCATCGCCCAATTCAACAGCGCCTTCGACATGAACGTGCAGGGGATAAGTGATGAGGTAACGAGCTTCCTGCAGCAGCATCAATGGCAGGGCAACGTTCGCGAGCTGCAGCATTTGATAGAGGGTGCAATGAATTTAATGGAAGACGAGCCCATTATGGAAATGCGGCATTTGCCCATTTATGAGACGAGCCGAATGGCAAAGCTGGGGGAGATGCGCCCCTTGCATGAGCACCAGCAGGCGGATGCTTTAGCTGCTCAGAGCGCACGGGACGCTAAGCACGCTTTGGCGTCATCCGCAGCAGCTGCCTCCCCCGGCACCCTCCGCGCCCGCGTGGACGCCTTCGAGCAGCGCTGCATCGAGGACGCTGTTGCCCGCAATAACGGCAACGTTTCCAAGGCTGCAACCGAGCTCGGGCTCAGCCGGCAAAGCTTGCAGTACCGGCTGCGCAAGCGGAAATAGATTAGGACGACTTTCGTTCATTCGAACAATATGTAGGTACCATTTGCTTTTGCGTCTAATTTTGCACGGTCTCCTGTTAGTTTGTTTAACTTACCTAGGTCTTGTGTGCGGTTCATCTCAACCTCAGCCTCCAGTGCAAAGCAAATATTCGAATTATACCATAGCAGTAGCTTCATAAGCCCCGGAGAGGAGTTTCGAGAATCATTAGTCATAAATAAAAAATCTCATTACTCCAAACATTCTGGCATGCTAGAAGTTGCTGCAACTACGGAGCGGAGTTAACAAAATTAAAAGACACAAACACCTGTTAACAAGTGTTTGTGTCTTAATATCATCATTTCTTCGCCTTATAAAACTCATGATACAGCTTCATCAGAGCGCGCTTCTCAATTCGACTCACATAGCTCCGCGAAATTCCCAGCTCCTTCGCAATCTCCCGCTGCGTCCGCTCATCGCCGCCGAGCTCCAGTCCGAACCGGCCGATGATGACTTCCTTCTCCCGATCGTCCAGAATGTCGAGGTTGCGATAGATTTTGCTTTTCTCTATCTTCAGCTGAACTTTATCCGCAACATCATCACTCTCTGTACCGAGAATATCTATTAAGGTAATCTCATTGCCTTCCTTGTCCGTGCCGATAGGATCATGCAACGATACATCCTTGCGCGTCTTCTTCAAGCTGCGAAGATGCATGAGAATCTCGTTCTCAATACATCGCGCGGCGAAGGTAGCAAGTTTGGTGCCTTTTCCCGTCTGGAAGCTCTCAATCGCCTTAATCAAGCCGATTGTCCCAATGCTAATCAAATCTTCCAGATCCTCTCCTGTATTGTCGAACTTCTTGACTATGTGTGCAACTAACCGAAGATTATGTTCAATTAAGAGATTACGTGAGTGCTGGTTGCCTTCGGCCATCAGCTTCAGATGCTTCATTTCTTCATCCTCATGCAGCGGCTGAGGAAATGCATTGTTTTTGACATACGAGACAAGAAGAGACAGTTGCTTAATGAACAGAGCGATTGCCGCAAATAAGCCCATGAACCGGACACCCCCACGTTGAATTGCCTGGAGGAGGAGACTTGAGCTTCCCCTCGCTCCCGGCGAACATTGAAGTCTGTTCTCTAGTCTATGTGGGCGGCGGCCTATAAGTGCATGTACGGCAGCGGCAGAAGTAATTATTCCTTAGGGTGACTACTCTGTATTATTCGCCAGCAGGCCCAGCAGCTCAGCGAAGAGCATGATCAATCGGGAATGACTGACCGCCCCACGCTCTAACCGAGGTCCAAGGCGCTGAGGGTTGCTGCCAGAAGTCGTCAGCCGGGGGGAGGCCAAGCGGCAGGAATACGGCCGAACATAAGTATAAGCTTCCAGTGGAGATGTAAGGCTCCCCGATCTCCTCCTGATGGCCGCACAGACCGATGGTTAACCACCCTTGGGAGTCGAAGTTGCCTGGCATGTCCATCGTTCTCCGGATCACCGCGGTTAGTGCGCTTCGCACTTGCCCCGGCGGCAGCTCCCCCGGAAGACGGTGCTGAAGCGACATCTGGGCTAGATGCTGCAGTGCGCCGAACCGATAAGCGAGCGACCGTCCAATCGGCGGGAATGTCCCTTCAGGCGAGATCAATCGTTCCTGTACAGCAGCATACCGTTCCGCTCTTGCCAGTACATTAGTCTGAATACTGAGCCAGTCCGAACGATCCGAAGCGAATACATCCAGCAAGTCAACAAGCATCGGCTGAATGACATAGCTGTTGTAATAATCCCAGTGATAGCTGGGCCCGTCCCCGTATGCCCCATCACCCTTGTACCACTGCTCGTGCTGCCTAATCGCATAATCAACGCGCATCTTATCATACTTCTCACCAAGCCGGTGTATGGCAGCCTCCACGATCCCGCTGAACAGCAGCCAGTTATTGTGATGGGGCTTGATATCGCGAGTGCTCTGCAGCGCCGCTATGACATTGCGCTTCACTCCTGACTCCAGCTTCTCCACAAGCTCTATCGGGGCACGAAGCAGTGCATGAGCGAGGAATGCTGCATCCACAACCGGCTGTTCCCCTTCGTTGAAGTTCATATAATCAGGAGACTTGGGATCCGTGCCTGCATTAATCGCTTCTCTAGCGAGTGCGGCATACTCTTGCCGCAGCTTCTCCTCTTCCCCTATGATAGATGGACATTCCAGCCATGGTGCCATTCCGCACAAGGAACGGCCCAGCGCTTCCAGACAGGTGAACAGCTCTCTGCCCTTCCTCCCCTCATGGACTGGAATAAGCTCCTTCAACTGTCTGTCACGCAGCGATTGATAGACAGGATCCACAATCGTTCTCATCGAATGCAGCCAATAGCTGCGGACCTCTTCGCCTGACTCCTGCTTATCATGTAACATTAGTTATTCATCCCCTCGTAAGTTAGGCCTATAATATCCAGCTCTTAGCGCTATTGTAGTTGCATCAGTAGAGGCTGAACATGCATAATACATAGGTACATGGACATTCTCTCGGTTAATAACCGGACACCAACCCTGCTTATGAGAGGACGAATGCTCACTTATGGGAATAACTGAGCCATGGACCTTCACGGTCCCCACTATTCTTCATATGGCTGATCGCCATACCTACCCTTCCTGGTCCGTCACTCAAGAGACCCGTTCGGACTACCATAATCTCATGTTCATCGTATCCGGATCAGGAACGGCCTATCGTGACGGGCAATCCACAGCCTTGCATCCAGGCATGCTGGTCTATCAGCCCAAGGGGGCTCACTACGGTTATGCGACGAATCCTGTCAATCTCATGCATTGCTATGGCATTAACTTCATCCTTACAGACCTGACGGGTGAGAGTTCTTCTCAAGCATCCGTTATAGACAGGAAGCACCTTCCTCTCCCCACATACTCTACGGTGTCCCGATTCGACACTATAGCCCGAATGTTCGGTGAGCTGGCACAGACTTGGTCTAATAAGCTGGACAATTCCATGATGAAGTGCAGAAGCTTGTTCATGCTCATTCTTCATGAGCTGCTGCAGCCTGACGTATTCCTCTCCGAGAATCATCCTTATCGTATTCGTATGAGACATGTAATGGATTATATCGAGTTGAACTATGCTCGTCCGATTACCCTCTCTCAGCTGGCAGAGTTAGGAGGTCTTTCCTCTTCCTACTTTGGACAAGCCTTTCGCGCGTTCACAGGCATGTCTCCTATTGAATACGTCAACCAGACCCGTCTCCTTATGGCCGCCAAGCTGATGGAGCAAGGGGTAAGTATTGGCGAGGCCGCTTCCCAGTGCGGCTTCCAGGATCCGTTCTACTTCAGCAGATTGTTCAAAAAAAAGAAGGGCATCAGCCCTTCCCTGTATCTTAAGCAACAGCAGTTCAAGCAGTTCTTCTAGTGCTGTCATGGAGTAACACGTTTCGCAGCTTATTAATTAGCTGCTGGCTCTGTATCCGTTTCTAACGATTCTGGTGCTGGATGTGCCTTAATATACTCTAAAGCGTTGTAGATCTGCTCCGCTGCTTCACCGCGTGTAAGCTCAGCCTTAGGGTTGAACTTCCCTGCCTCATCGAGCTTAACTACTCCGTAAGCGAGGGCGCGCTGCAGAGAGCCATCGTATTCAGGAGTAAGCAGCTCTTGATCCTTCACTTCTACCGGCGCTAGCTTAATCTCTGGCAGGTTCGCATGCTGCTCGATGGCGCTAATCAGTTGATGAGTGAATTCCTCACGAGTCCATTTGTCCGTTGGCTTCAGATCAGCCGGCAGCTCCAAGTTATTGACAGCCGCAATAATGAGTGTCTGAGCATACCATGCCTTGTTATCTGCATGCTTGAAGTAATCGGTAGCAAGCGGCTCCTTCACGAATCTCACTAGATCCAGATTAAGATCAAGAGCATTGACAATAAGCTGAACGCCTTGTGCTGCTGTAACGACGGCACCCGGGGCAAATTTGTCATCGCTGATTCCTTTAATTACACCCTGTTCGAACAGCACATTAATTTTATCCTCTGCAGGAGTTCCTTTTACATCTTGGAACGGGCTCGTGGCAGCGAAGGATTGTCCAGCCAGAGTAAGTGTCAGCACAGCAGCAGCCGTTACAGTCTTCCATTGCATCTTCTTCTTCATAGTCATCCACCTCTTCATGTATGTTGGTTGGTATTCCACTCCAATCTCTAGACGAGCCCCGTTGTGAAAAGTTGCCGATATGAAGAAAAAAAGTTTGTTACTTTATTATTGACTTTAAATTTTATAGCGAGAAAAACGGAAAGCCTTACATCCGCAAACGGATGTAAGGCTATTCAACATTTTATAACTTTACTTCATCCCCGTCATCGCCACGCCCTCAATGAACTTCTTCTGCGCGAAGAAGAATACCGTGAGCAGCGGCAAGGTGGCTACAACCGAAGCAGCCATAATGAGATGCCATTGTGTTCCGCTCTCCGTTGTGAACAGTGACAGAGCCAGCGGAATCGTGTACAGCTTGCTCGAGCTTAAGTAGACGAGCGGCTCGAAGAACTCGTTCCAGCTGTGCAGGAAGGTGAAGATCGACAAGGTCGCCATCGCCGGTGAGGCCAGTGGCAGCATGATCCTGTAGAAAGTCCGCCATGGCGTACAGCCGTCAATCTTAGCCGCTTCATCCAGATCATTCGGAATGGTGATGAAGAATTGTCGGCAGAGGAAGACGCCGAACATGCCTCCTGCCCCCAGCATAGGCGGGAAGATGAGCGGGAAGTGGGTATCCACGAGCCCCAGCTTGCCCAGCCAAGTGAACATGGGAATGGCGGTCACCTCCGTCGGAATCATCATGCTGCTCAGCAGGATGAGGAAGATCGTATTCTTGAACGGAAATTGCAGCTTGGCGAAGGCATAGCCGGCCAGAGCCGCGAAGATACACGTTCCCACTGTGACGACTACGGCGATATACAAGCTGTTGAACATATACAGGTGGAACGGCTGCAGCTTGAACAGATCAACATAGTTGCTCCAAGCGATCGGCTGCGGCCACCATTGCGGCGGGAACTGCAGCACCTTGCTGTATGGCTTCAGCGAAGTCGTTACCATCCAGTAGAACGGAGCCAGCATGATGAGGGTTACGCTCCATAGGATGAGATGCTTGGGCAGCTGCTTCAGCCACTTTTTCGCACGATTATTGTTCATGGTGCACCCACCTTTTGCGTACCGTCCACTGCAGCAGCGTCAGGACTAGAATAATGGCGAACAGAATGAAGGCAACTGCCGATGCATAACCGAACTCGTACATCTTGAACGCCTGCTCATAGATATAGTACACGAACACATACGTACTCGTACCCGGACCGCCGCCGGTCATAACGTAGATCTGGCCGAACACCTTCAGCGAGCCAATCATGGTGATGATCAGGACGAGGAACACCGAAGGGGTAATGAGCGGCAGCGTCACATTCGTGAACGTCTTCCATCTGCTGGCTCCATCAATCTTCGCAGCTTCGTAATACATTGTTGGAACGTCATTAAGCGCAGCGAGGAAGATGACCATATTCATCCCCAGCCCCTTAAGCAAGGTGACCAGGATGACGACGGGCATCGCCAGTTCCATATCGTAGAGCCACGCAGGCCCTTCGGCTCCGAACAGCTTGAGCACCGTATTAATAAGTCCATTATCCGTCTGGAAAATATACTTCCATATAATCGCCCATACGACAACGGAAGTAACAACCGGTGTAAAAATGGCCGTTCGGAAAAAGCTGATTCCGAATATCCGATCCTTAAGCAGCAGCGCCAGCCCAAGGGTAATGATAATATTAAGCGGCACAAGCCCTACCGTGAAGTATAAGGTGTTCGTTACCGTCTCCCAGAACACCGGATCCTCTGAGAAGGCTCTCCGATAATTAGCGAGTCCTGTAAATTCCAATTCCTTAATTAAGGACCAGTTGGTGAAGCTCATAGCAAAGGCTGCCACAATCGGCCCGAGCAGGAAGATCAAATAGCCTAACACCATAGGGGAAATAAAAGCGTAGCCGTACCACTTATCACTTGCCATCAGCTTGCTCTTCTGCTGCTTTTTCGGCGGGGCTAATGCGCCTGCCGTCGTGCCTTGTACTTTCGCACTCATCCTGATGAACTCACTCCTTCCGCTGCTAATCATTCTCTCTCTAGCTAGCTGGGCGTGCCCGCTCCAAGCCTCACCTAAGCTCGTCTTAGAACGGGCTCCCTTCCTAATCGATTACTTTAATAGCGGAGTGACTTCCTGCTCCATCTTGTTCAATACATCCTTGACCGAACCGCTCTGCGAGTAGAGATAATCCATAACCGTCTGAACCTTCACATCAATCTGCTGCCAGTTCTTATGAGATGGCTGTACACGTACGCCGCCATCAATACGATCAATTAGTGCAGCCTGAATGGCTTCAGCCGAAGGTTGCTCCGCAGCCTTCAAGAAGTCTTCCGAGCTAATGACCGACTTGCGGTTCGGTACGAATGTACCGGACAGCTCCGTCATTACTTCCTTGCCTGTCAGATACTTCAGCAATTCAACCGTCTCCTTCGGATGCTTCGTGCTCTCCGTAACGGCATATCCAGCAAGACCTACTGCGGTAGGGGCATCCGTAACCGGTCCTTGCGGCATTGGAGCGATATCCCACTCGAAGCCGGACGCTTTGCGAGCATTCGCTGCATAAGAGAAGTTATATCTTCCCATCGCGATTTTGCCTGATTCGAAGGTTGTCTGGTCACCTGGCTTGATGTGTACCTTGTCTTGGAAGATGGCGTTGTTCAGCATCGTCAGCACCTGCTCGCCTTCCGGTGAATTCAGGAGGAACTTCGTGCCGTCTTCGCTGAACAGATCAGCCCCGTAAGCCCAGATCGTCTCCATCAACGCATCCTGCCAGCCCTTCCAGCCGTTTGCGCCGAATAAGTTCAAGCCATATACGCCATTAGCTGGATCGGTTAGAGCAGCTGCCGCTTTAAGCATCTCCTCATAGGTCCATTTCCCTTCCTTATGCAGTTCAAGCGGGTTCTTCAGACCTTTGGCCTCGAACAAGGACTTGTTGAAGAAGATGACCTTCGGAGGGCTGGTGAAGGGAACACCGTACAGCTTGCCATCCTTGCGGAAAATATCCATCGAGCTCTCAAACAAATCTGCATAATCATATGCTGCATCCTCGGAAATTGAGCTAATGTCCATCAGCTGATTCGTCTCTACGAACTGAGGAATCATTCTCTCCGCCAGCCATACGAGATCAGGCGCAGTCTTGGACGCCATCATAATCGACAGCTTCTGCTGATATTCCGCGAACGGGATGAGCACAACCTCTACGTTCACGTTGGGATGCTTTTCCTTGTATTTAACCAGCAGATCCTCGAACACTTTTTTGCGTGCATCATCGCCCCATATTCCGAACTGAAGCTTCACTTCCTTCTGTTCTTCCGCGGCCGTGTTTTTCTCTACGTTCTCTGCCGGTCCCTCATTACTGTTCCCGCACGCAGCTAGCAGCGTCATTAACAGGAGCATGGATAATACGATGGCTAGATTTTTTTTCATCTGTCTATCCCCTCATTCCTCAAGGTGTGTTAACGCTTCCATGAAGCGTTTACAAGTTGATTATACTAGACCCCCTCGAGAGTGAGTAAGGAGGGGGATTATAGATACAGTTCGATTTATCGAGATGATTGCCCTTAACGCTTGTTCTTAATCGTCTCTCTGTATTCTCCAGGCGTCTGTCCAACGGAGCTCTTGAACACGCTCATGAAGTGCTTAGCATTGGTATAACCTGACATCTCGCCAACCTCGTAGATCTTCAGACCCGTGTCTCGCAGCAGCTGCTTCGCCTTCTCCATTCTGCACTCTGTTACATATTCAATGAAGTTCCGTCCTACCTCTTGCTTGAACAAGGCGGATAAGTATTGCGGATTAAGATGAACGATCGTTGCAATCGCCTGCAGGGACACATCCAGGTGCAGACGCTCTCGTACGAGCTCGAGTACACGGCGAATAACAGGATGTGACGCAGCCGCTTCAGGAGAGGGTGACTCAAGCGCCGCTGTCATGGGGTCGCTCTCTTCATTCCTGCTGCTGCCAGCCAGCTGTTGACGGATACGAGTTAAGTACTGAGACAATTCGACTCGATCAACAGGCTTCAGAATATAGTCCGATACCCGATTCTTCATGGCCCGCTTCGCGTATTCGAAGTCATTGTATCCGCTAATAATGAGAATCGGAAGATCAGGGAGCAGCTCCCTCACTTGATCAATGAGATCTAGGCCATTCAGCTCCTTCATTCGTATATCCGTAATTAACAGGTCGGGCGCCGCACTTGTACGAAGCCAGCCAAGCGCCTCACGCCCATTCTCGGCCTCCTTCGCCACGACGAATCCGCCAATTACCTCTTCAATCAGCTTCTTCAGTCCAGAGCGGATAGAAGCTTCATCCTCAACCAGAAGCACTTGCAGCATGCTTATTCCTCCCATTCGAATGGCATCCGCACGCAGAAGGAGCTTCCGCGCTCGGTGCGTTCCAGTGTGAGCCCGTATTCCGCTCCGTACATCAGCTGCAGACGCTGATGAACATTCCGAAGTGCGAAGCCTCTCCTACGCTGACCATAGGCCGGTCCTCCGCTGCTGCTGCCCGTCTCCATATCTCTGCGATGCAGCGATTGGATGAGCTGTGCAGCCCTCTCCGCCGACAGTCCAGCCCCGTCATCCTGTATCCGCAGCAGAAGATCATCGCCTTGAGTATCTGCCTTAATGGTCATATGGACGACCCGGTCCTCCAGTGCATGATCAATGACATTCTCAATGAACGGCTGCAGCAGCAGCTTCGGGATCCTTGCACCATACAAGGAAGGATCGACATAGATCTCCGTTCTAAGACGATTGTTCAAGCGATAGGACTGAATCTGCAGATAAGCTTCACAGAAGCTGAGCTCGTCGCTTAACAGGACGAATCTCTCCTCATGGTCAACTGTGTAGCGCAAGAGTCTCCCAAGGCTCGTTACAAGCCCGGACAGCTCATATTGATCCTTCTGGATCGCCAGCATATTCATCGTCTCCAGCGTGTTGTACAGGAAGTGCGGATTCATCTGGCTCTGCAGGGCGGATAGCGCCGCATCCTTCTCCCGCAGCTTCGTCTCGTACACTTCCTTCACGAGATGCTCGAGCTCCACAATCATGCCGTTGAACGATTCAGTTAGTTGACCAATCTCATCCTGTGTCGTTACGGTTGCCCGCTCACTTAGAGCCCCTTGCCTGACTAGCTTCATCTTGCTCTGCAGATGGCGAATTGGCTTAACCAAGTGATTCGCCGACACAACAGCGAGCACACAGGCTGCGGCCAAGGAGAGGATCGAGATGAATGCGGTGAAGCGGCTTAAGGCAATAGCATCCTTGTGGAGGTCGGCCAGTGGAATATAAGCACTGATGGTCATTCCGGTATAGTCAGACACAGCTGAAGCTTCCAGCACCTCCTTCACTCCGTCCGGTTGCTCTTGCACAATAGCAGGATCGGGATACAAGACTTCGCCTTCGGCATTAACAATACGAAGCTTGCTGTTGGCTGTGAACTTCACCTGGGAGAAAATCTGCTGGAACTGCGAAGCTGGCAGATCGACGCTAATTATACCGATCCTTGCATAATGATTAGGATCTCGAAGTGCGCGAGCGATGGAGATGACTCGGTCTTCGCCGGGTGTATGATGATAGACCGCCTGATGCGGTTCTACGATGACAAGCCCTCCTTCTGCAGCGATGACCTCGTTCATCCACTCATTCCCTTGCTCTGTCCAGGTATTGCCAATGTCCATTCTGCCTTCACTGAACAAGGTGCCGTCATTACCGAACAGATAGATACCGCGAATCTCCGACCTGCTGAAGGAGAGAGAGGATAGGAACAACGTCATCTTGTTCTGCTCGCTAGCCGGCAGGTAGCTGTCTCCAGCATAAGGGCCGCTATGCTTATTCATAATGCTGAGTACTGCTTCATCGTACAACGGAGCGAGCGTTAACCGCTCCATCTCCTTCACATATCGGTCCAGATTGAACCGAATCTGCTGAGCCAGCTGATCGGCGAATTCCCCTGATGTTCGTTCCACATCACTTGTATATCTGGAATAGGTGATGGCTCCGCTGACGGCGAACGGGATAATAATTAAGACGACGAACAGAATAATGAACTTAATTCTTAGAGGCAGGAATGGCCCTGTTAGCTTCCTCATCATCCCCCGCGCCCCCTTCTGTACCCCATATTTATGTAAAGGAAGGAAGGACTCGGCACGGTACCGAACCCTTCCTCTGTTATGACTTGTTATTTGTTATACACGATTCGATGGCTCTTGCCCTTGCTGCCTGACACAGCAACGGTGAAGGAGATTGCACTGCCCGAAGACGCTGTAATGGAAGCATCCTTCGAGGCTACACCAGTTACCGTACCCGCAACTTGAACGGAGATCGTGCCCGTATTCAGCTGTGTTGGATCCGATACGGATATCTCGTAGGCGGAAGCGGTCTCCTTGACGATAATGGATGCCTTCTTGTTGCTTGTAATCCCGCTGGCTGTGCGGACTGCATCCGTCCAGAAGTTAGCAGCGGTCAGCTTCAAGCCTGCCGCATCATGCCTGACCGCTTGAGCACCTGCATCATTCGCAGTTACCGTAATATTCGGGGCCCCTGCATAGGCGGCAACCTGGCTTGCTGACTTACCTGGCAGCAGCACATAAGCATAATCATCATTATTCGGTGCGCTGTCATGCGAGATGACGAAGCTCATATAGGGATTGGATACCGTGGCGGTCTTCGTATCTCCCGCGTTAATATCAAGCCACGAGCCCGCTCTCACTTCACGCTTGCCGTATACTCTCTCTGGTTGCGGGAAGTAGTAGCCGATATCTGCACCAGCAGTATTTCCAGCCAGATGAATCCAATTCGTATTATCGAAGCGCTCCACTAAGCTCATAGTCGTCGGACGGACATTCGTGGTCGAATTGACCCGAACCTCTTGATTGCCAGCTGGGGTAAGCTTGCGATTATCTACCGTCGTCACGATCGTGCGGTTATCTGTCGTGTTCGTAATACCTGCTCCAAGTGCGACAATCTCGTCATCCAACATAAACCAAGACTTCTTAGCTGTCAATGCACTGTCCAGCGCGTCCAGCTCCATGCCGCTTACCCCGTACAGACCATCATTAGAGGTTACGCCGCCTGCCCAGGAGCTGCTGCTTGCCGTGCTCTGATTGGCACTATCTGACTTAGCCATCGTATCAACCGTGGTGCCAGGCAGTCTGTAGGGATCCACCGTTGCCCAATAGTCCCCGCTATATTGCGCCAGATCTGAATTGTACAGATAGGTCATCCCTTCCCCGGTATACCAGCCATGCTTATTCTCTTGATTAATGGACTCATAATTATAGATTCGGCTGGAGTGCATGCTGACGCCGAAGCCGAAGCCCGGCCGGAGATGGACGACTCGATCTATCGAAGGCATCCGCTTATGCTTCACAAGCTCGCCTCTCGGTGTAACGCTGCTATCCTGCATAATTGCCTTAGCGCGCGTAATCATCTCTACACTGGAATCTGAATAATAGCTTGAGTAGGTGTCCGATTGTATCCAGTACTTGACCATCCTCTTATATTCAGCCGCATACGAAGAAGGAGCAATCTGGGACAGTCTAATGATGGCTGACACCGCCCGATGACCCGCCATATGATCCTGCGATGCGCTTCTAGCAATCTCACGCCCCCGGAACATGTCTAGGAACGCTCCCTTATAGATGAGAGGTTCATAGGAGTCCCCGATCCATTCATACAGATTGTTCACATTCGGGTCGGTCACCTGCCACGTGGAGCCATGCAGCAGGTAGAGCAGCTTCGAGAGATCGCTTAGGAATGAGATGCCGTATCCGCCATTGTATGGATGCTTGCCATGCTGGATGAAGCCCCCGTCCGCGGCGTAGAAGCCGTCTCCGCTAGTCGTATATTGGAATACGCTTTTGCTGC
This sequence comes from Paenibacillus sp. GCM10023252, assembly GCF_042653305.1. NCBI lineage: Bacteria > Bacillati > Bacillota > Bacilli > Caryophanales > Paenibacillaceae > Paenibacillus > Paenibacillus sp. GCM10023252. The sequence goes on along the minus strand of NZ_JBHSHW010000009.1, from coordinate 292,707 downwards.
CGTTTCCCGTGTCGGTATCGCTTAATCCGTTTTTGGCACGAAGCAGCTTATCATCATCCGACGCCAGAATGCCATGCTGGGCGAGTACGGTACACTTCCACACCCGGTTCGCCCCAGTTGCCGTGTAGTTATCGAGATAGGTATTGCAGTTCGGGGTAAAGTGTCCGACAACATTCAAGTAGTTGGTACGCTGCTCAGCCGTCAAGTCTGTATAGAGCAGCGTAATAATATCCTGTAGGCGAAGAGGGATGCCAATCTCTAGATCCCACCAGTTGCCGAAGGCAGGACGAATGTAATAGCGATTAGCATACAGCCATTCTAATCCGGTAATGATATGGCTCTTCAGGGCAGTATGGCCTTGGAACCTGGAGCCTTCTGTCGTATACGCAAGCGCCATGGCCTTCAGCCGGTCATAATTCTGCCGAATGATTGCCGTGTTCGTGGAGCTGGCCAGGTCCTGCCACAAGTAGCCGGAAGGCGTCGTATCCATCTTATCCCAATAGCCCGTACCGGTGGAGCAAGGCGCACTCGTACAAGTAGATACACTTACATCCAGAGTCTCGATCTGACTTGCAATATCTGGATCCGAAGTGTTCAAGGACAAGCCGCCGGTCAGCGTGTTCCTCCACTTCTCTCTAATGGCATCATGCGGTGCTGCTGCACTTGCCGTCTCCATGGATACACCTCCAACAAGGGTGGTCACTAGAGCTGCTCCTAGTACGCCGCACAGCCATCGCTTGCTAACGGGCACCTGCTTCGTACTCACTTGACTTGCTCTAATCTCTTCTCTCTTCGCCACGTTCATCATTCAGCTCCTTCGACCGATTAATGTTAACGCTTACATCATTACCTCCCTTAATGTACCTTTATTTCTGCTGCCCCTGCAATCCCACTTATTCGAGATTGGGTTCAAAATATAGAGCCGCTTCTATGCAGCTCCAGACGAGGACAACGGCTATCCTCTCCCTATGGGCAGAACAACCGTCCCCCTTGCCAGAACCATCCTCCGCTTAACCGAAGATTATCACCTGCACTATATCCTATTCCAGCACCTCAAGCCTAACCTGAACATGCAGCCTCACCTGCACCTACATAATATTCCAGCACCTGCTGCCTACTCCAGCACCGCCCCCCCGGCCCGGAGAGCGGCCTGCAGCTCGTCAATATTCACATCGCTTGGCCGCACACCATGCCTAACGGCTATGCCGGCAGCCGCTCCCGCCGCTTGTCCTGTAGCCATGCAGCTAGGAGTAAGTCTGGTCGTTCCCAGCGCCTCATGCGAAGTCGAGATGCAGCGTCCGCCTGTTAGCAGATTGTGAATTCGCTTGGGCAGCAGGCTGCGATATGGGATATCATAGGCACCGTCTCCGCCGATCAAGCTCGAGGTTACTCCCTTGCCGGAAGGACTATGAATATCAATCGGGTAGCCGCTTCGCGCGATTACGTCATGGAAGCGGCGTCCTTCCACTACATCGCTTAATTGCAGTGAATACTGCCCTTCTATTCTTCTCGTCTCTCGAATGCCGATCTGAGCGCCTACCGAGGAGATGGAAGCCTTATCGAAGCCTGGCAGGCAGCTCTGCATGAACGCTGCCACCTCCAGCACCTGCTTGCGTCCCAGCTCCTCTGCTTCGGTTAGATCCTCTACATTCGTCCCATCCAATCCCTGTACGCGAGTGGTATTCACGAGAACCTCATCCTCCTCCGGCCCTGTGAAGAATAATACTTGATCCCGATTAATCGGCAAGTTCGCTTCCTTCCAATGCTTGTAGAAGCCGCATATCCCTGATAGATGGAGCTCAGGAAGTTCTGCTATTGGTGTTTTGGAATAGAACTCATCAGGGTGATCCATCATATATTGCTTAACCTCTGCCAGGTTAACGCCCCGCATACGGAACTTCATCGTCATCGGCTGCGTCTTGTGATCCTCATCTCGCCCTTGCACACAAGGAGCTCCCGACAGGTAGGCTAGATCCGCATCACCCGTCGTGTCGATGAAGATCTTGCCCTTGATGTCCATGCGTCCAGACTTCGACGTTAACTGAACGGACTCTATCCGACCATCATCACCCACCTCAACACCATCAACGAAGCAGTGGAACAGCAGCTTGACCCCCGCTTCCTTCAGCATATCTACAGCCAGCACCTTATAGACTTCGGGATGATAGGGGGTAAGGGTATGGGTGAAGCCTACCGTATCGCGAATATGGCCGGGCGAAGCATTCTGCGCCATTAATCGCTCCACCATCTCCTGTGCAATTCCCTTCGTTACCTGCTTGCCCTCCATCGTATGGAAGGTCATCCAAGGATAGACCAGCGCAGCGGTAGACATCCCTCCGATGAATCCATATCGCTCGATTAATACCGTCTTCGCCCCGCTTCTTCCCGCAGCAATCGCGGCATTCACGCCTGCCGGCCCGCCTCCGCATACCACAATATCAGCCTCAATTACTCGTTTCATCGTTATGCATCCCCCTTATAATCGTCCATCTGGTTCTAGTATATCGGGGGTCTTCTCTTTCCTTAAGTTTAACTTTAGCTTAAAATCACTCCATAAGGAGTGAAGCCGTTGCCACGTAAACGAGTTACCCTATATGATCTTGCAGAACAGCTAGGCTTAACGATACAGACGGTGTCCAAGGCGCTCCGCGGCCACTCGGGCATGTCGGAACAGACGAGGACGGAGGTCATCCTGCTCGCCAGGAAGCTTGGTTATCGAACGAGAGAGCAGAAGCATTCGCTGAAGTCGGAAGGAATTCCCGCCTATCCCCTTGCTCATAGGCGGTTCGTCCTTGTCCAGAACGAACAGTCACTTAACTTCAACCGTCTGCTGCTGCAAGGCCTAAGAGCGCGTCTTGACGAGTTCGGGCACACGGTCCACCCGCTGCTGATTCCGCCCAACCTGCCTCCCCATGCCTTCGAGGAATGGGCAGAGGAGCAGGAGCTTCATTACGCGGAAGGGCTGTTCATTGCGCCACGGATGGGGCATGATGAATTCGAGCAGCGGCTGCTCGATATGCCCATTCCCCGTATTCTGCTTAACTTCCCCCCTCATGAGTGCAAGGTAGACAGCGTCATCTGGGATGTCTATGAGGCCGTTATCCAATCCGTCCGCCATCTGAAGCGGCTTGGCCATAAGCGTATTCTATACATAGGAGATCTAGGAGGTCAGCGGGGCTTCGCCCTTCGCTGGCAGGCATATCGGGAGGCCATGGAAGAGGACGGTCTTCCCCTTCACAGCATGCAGCTGCGCGGGGGAGAGACTGGGCTGGCTCGGGACCTGCGAACCCTGTTCGAGAGCTTGCAGCCTACTGCGGTTCTATGCGGCATTGACGAGGAGGCAAGCCGAGTATACCGGGCTCTGCAAGTCCAGCTTGGTCTTGCGATTCCTCGCCAATGCTCCTTCGTTGCTCTGCTTAATGAGCCGGCAGCTGAGCTGCATGCTTGCAGCCGGCCTAACCTGCTCATTCAGGAGACCGGCTACCGAGCCGCTGATCGAATGCTCTGGCGGATTGCTAATCCCACCCTCCCGTGGGAGCATATTCGGCTAAGAGGGGAGTACCATTCCGGACGTACAACCGCAGAGCCGGTTAACGGATTCGCGCCTCTCTCCCGCCGCCTCCCGACCCAATAAGAGACTGTCTCCTCAGCCATTGGATGACTTCTAAGAGCAGTCTCTTACGGTTGTGACTTCTAATACTTGCTATAATTAAGCTCGACCGTAGACAGCCCGCAGAAGGCTGGGAAGCTCTTCACGAGCCGCTTGATCTCCTCCTGCGGCACGACCCCGAGCTGACCAAGGCGCCGCTCTCGTGCCCGCTCTGACATGGCGGCGGCGGTAATCAGATCCCCAGCTTGTCTATACAGCTCAGGACCCCACTTCTTGCCGAAGTCCACATGCATTCGCTCATCTACCATATCGAATTCGCATTGAACGGCGGACCGTGCATCCCCATACTCCCAGAAGGCTTCAGCACTCTTGCGCTTCTTGATGAAGGAGCAGGGCTCCGCCACCATCGTTAAGCCGGCGTACATATCCGCGTAGAACTCCTTCGCCATATCCTGGCTGTAGCCCCCGCCGAAGAACTTGAATTGCTTCGTCTCGTATCCGAGCTCCTTCAGTCTGCGGACGCCCATCTCGCTATGTCGGAACTCATCCCAAGTATGACGCATGAGGTCGAAGTAGAAGGCAAGGGGCATCTTCTGCACCCCGTAATACATATAACATAATGACTGAGCTGCACTGATCTCGGTCGCATTAATGTAGTGCATCTGCTTGACACTGTAGAAGAGTGGAGACATCTCTTCATCATCATAGGCTCTTCCTCCAGCCTTCTCTGGTGCAGGGCGATACATAGGGAAGTTCTCTTCATCATGCAAGGGCTGCTCGGGAATTGGTCCTGCAGGGGCAGCTGTCGGGTGAGCCGGCCACACGATGCTCTCCATCTGCTTGGTATCTCCCGCCTGGTCGAGCAAGACCCATAGCAGCGCAACATATTCCCCCCATTGCTTCAGCTCGTTCTCTCTACCCGCCCCTAGCTCCGAAGATAGCTCTAGCTGCTCTCTCAGTCCATGAATGACGGCATCTCGATGAACGCTAATGTACCGAAGCTGATCAACCGTTGGTGCATCGAGCACCGAATCGAGCTGCTGCAGCAGCTTGTCATATTGCTCAGCCTGTCGCTCGGCCAAGAACAGGTAGCCGATATAGAAGGCATAGGCATCAGCAGCCTGCGAGATTCGCTCGTAAGCTTCTCTTATAGGAGCAGGCGTTCCTTCCTTCTCGCTTAATGAGCCAGGAAGCTCTCCAATTCGTTCATACAGCATCTTCATATTCCGGCTGTGCAGATAGGCGAATCTGCCGAGCTGAAGCTTATGCTCATACTGGCGAACACCAGGCACCCATCCTGCTGCCATTCGTGACAGTTCGAACTCCTGCCACATCAGCCTGCCGAGTCTCGCAGCCGTGTCCAGAGGTCTTAAGATGCTTGTATCCCTCTGCTTCACCTGCTCATCCTCTACCTCACGGTCTAAGATAGACTGTTCTCTATGCTCATTCATCTTGTCACTCCTCCTTAGCAGTATCCGTTCTCCTGCTTCCAGTATAGGAGGTTCCCATTTATATTAGCTGTGCTATTATTTATATATATTGCGATTTGTCAGAGCCATATCAAGGAAGGGGTGATGTTAGGTTGAAGCTGATTGAGCAGCTGCAGCTCGGCAGTGATTCCATATTGTTCAACCACGAGTCGAAGCATGAGGAGAGACATTTTTTTCATGCGCATCAGGGGTTCGAGGTTCTCTATATTCGTGAAGGTTCCGGGGAAGTTATCGTGAATGGGGAGATGACGCCGGTTCAGGATCATACCTTGCTGTTCTTCCAGCCGTTCCAGCTCCATCGAATTCGTATGAGGCAGCAGCAAGACGAATCCTATACCCGATCGGTCTGTGTATTCGATCCCTCCCTGCTGCATCCTTACCTTCAGCTGTTCCCGGCCCTTAAGAGGTTCTATCATCAACTGCTGAGCGGCACCCACAGGAAGCAGAGCGCTTCCCTTGAAGATACTTCAAGAATTGAGCAGCTGTTCGAACGTTATGACCGGCAGCGACGAACGGTTGGCAGAGAGGACACCCAGGAGACGAAGATCTGGTTCCTCCTTGACTTGGTTCGTCTGCTAGAGGATGTGTTCGGTGCGAGCTCAGTTGATTCTGCATTGGTAATAAGGCAGAAGAAGGCCAATCCTCATACCGATAGAATCATGGCCTGGGTAGAGCAGCATTATCATGATAGCAGCCTCCAGCTTGATAGGCTTGCTCACCATCTGCATCTCTCGCCCTATCATCTCTCTCACCTGTTCAGTCAGGATACCGGCGTCACGATCTCCGAATATTGGACAGCGCGCAAGCTGCGCGAAGCTTGTCTCCTGCTCGTATCAACCGATGAATCGATAGGCAGTATAAGGAGGAGAGTGGGCTACTCCAGCGACTCCTACTTCTGCCAGACCTTCAAGACGCACATGCAGATGTCTCCCAATCAATATCGAAGATCCGTCAGGAGCGCATTCGCTCCTTAAGACTTGCGATATTCACGAGGCGGCATGCCCGTCTCGCGCTGGAACAGCCTGGAGAAGTAGAAGGAGTCGGTGAAGCCGCATGCTTCAGCGACTTCAGCAATAGGCTGAGCAGTGCTGCGAAGCAGCTGCTTCGCATGATCGATTCGAATCTTGTTCAAGTAGCGGATTGGACTTACGCCAGTATGCTCCTTGAACAGCACAGAGAAGTAACCGGGGGACAACGATACATGGTCAGCCAGCAGCTCACGGGTCAGTGGATTCTGATAGCCTGCCTTCATATATTGAATGGCGAGGTGAACCGCCAGCTTGCCTGAACTCTCCTCCTCGCTTATCGCCTGCAGCTCATGAATGAGCTGAATCGTCTGGAGGAATTGCAGCCGAAGCTGCCATTCGTAGTCAACGTTCTTGCCGAGCCACCATTCATATGCTTGCTGGAACGATTCTTTTACCGCCTCATGGTTCAGTCTTCCGAGCTCTAGAGGCAAAGGACCTAACACTTCACGAACAAGCATCTCTCCGCTCTCCCAGTAGACACAGCGGCATTGGAATTGATACGACATATAATGGAGCGGAGCGCTGTGGCTCGAGGTAATGGTCATCGCTTCCCCTGGCCATACCTGGAACAGATCTCCTTGCTTAAGCGGCTGCCGCTTCCCCCCTAAGGTCAGCTGCCCCTCCCCTCCCAGTACATAGGCTAGAGAGTGGAGTGTCGTTCGATTCCGCTGTATCTCATAATTGAACTTCTCCCAGAATAGCCGATCCCGTACCGCCACTTCGATGATGCGAGGGGTCAGGCCAGCGAAGAACTCGTAATCCATAGTTGGCAATCCCCCTATATTCGACTACCTGTCAATTACCAAGCTGTGGCATAGCTATCCGGTTATCCAGCTGATTGCTCCCGATATTGGCCTGGCGTACGTCCCACATGCTTCTTGAATACCCGGTTGAAGTGAACGGGCTGATACCCGACCATTGCAGCCACCTCATTCACCTTGAAGCATGTATCGCGAAGCAGCTCCTTCGCCTTGGTTAACCGAAGCTCTGTTAAGTAATCAATGAAGTTCACACCAGCCATATTCTTGAATGCTGTGCTTAGCTTCTGCGGATAGGTGCCGCAGGCTTCCGCGCAAGCTTCAAGCGAGAGGTCCTGTGCATAATGCTCTTCCAGATAGGCTATAGCCTTGTCAACCAGAGCCTTGTGATTCCCCTGAACCGCTTGAACATACTCGGTTAGAAAAGGCGCCAGAACCTGGCACTCAAACCATACTCTCAGCTCTTCAGCGTCCCGTATAGCGAGCAGCTCCGTATACAGATTCACATCCCCGAATAGAGATTCCCTGCTGAAGCCCGTCTCCTCCACTATAACATACACCCGGCCTAACAGCTGCAGCAGCGACTGCTGCAAATCATCGAAGGTGCCGCTCTGCTCTGCACGATCCACATATCGCTCATACAGACGCAGAGCTTCCTCGCTTAGACCCATCCGCAGCGCTTGAATAAGGTCCCGATCCCCCATGTCGCGATCTCCGCCAGGCTCATTCGGGACTTGCACCTTCAAGTAGACATCATCCATATCGAGTATCTGATTATGCTCACCAAGATGTCTATGCCTTGCTGCTTCGCGCGTCTCCTTCACCAGGCTTGGGAAGTCTCGCAGCCTAGGATGGAGACGGCTGATCAGTACCGTGGCATGCAGCTTAAGCAAGGTCTGGAGCGTTGCTGCTGCTTCCTCTCCCAATCGATGGATATCCGACTTCAGCATACCTTCATGACCTTCGGCAGACATAGACAAGAATACACCGACCGAGAGATCCTGGAAGTTCAATATCTCCGCAGTCCACCCTTGCTGGGACACCAGTTCCCCAATAATATTAGCCGCGGCGAATGAGATCAGCGGCTCATCTCCGGAGGTGAATCGGCCGGACTGATTCAGCTTATAGAAGCCATGCAATTGGAAGAGCAGGAACGCGTATTGCCGATCCGTCGTCTCCCAGCCATGCTCTTCCAGCCGAGCCCGGAGATCCTCCTCCGAGAAGCTTCTCAAGTGCCCCTGCAGCAGCTGGAGCAGGAAGCTGTTCTTAATGGTAGGCAGCTGCTGTTCATAGCGCTGCTGCAGCACTTGACTCTCCCGGTTCAGATGCTTCCACTGATCTTCGATCCATGCGAATTCATCTTCCGGCTGGTGCCGGCCAATAAGCCTCTTCATTGGCTGATAGAGCTTCTTCGACAGAATCCAGGACAACCCGGCAGCTAGCAGCAGGCATACTCCAGCTGTGAATAGAACGAAGCTGGACAGCTTCTGTACCGGACTAATGACATCAGCTACGGATACAGCCGATACATAGGACCAGTCGCCATGCAGCCTCCGGAACTGGCCTGAGGATACCGTATAGAGGCCCTTATCCTGCTTCCATTCGAAGCTGCTGGCCGGTGCGGTCTCTGAAGATCTGCTCTGGAATGCCTTCATCAGCTTCATGGTGTCTTCGCGATTCTCACCTATGCCAGGTATAATAGAGCCGTCATCCAGCAGCAGCAGCGAGGTTCCCTCCTTGCCTGCATTTAGTTCGGCCAGCATACGGCCCATATAGGCATGATCCAATTCGATGAGAAGAATGCCGTAGGTTGCTCCGATACCCGGCAGCTTCATGGTAAGAAGCAGCGGTTCATCCCGCTCAGTGAAGGGAGCGGCGGCGGGTCCCCGCTGCCAGAATACAATCTCCTCCCTCTCCAGCAGCTCGCTCACGAACGAGCGGGATGGAGCGGATACAGAAGCCGCAATTCCGCCGTCCGACACAACCCAATCGCCGCTCTCGGGAAGGACGAGATAGGTCTGTCTAATGAGCGGGCTCGAGCCCTTAATTACGGATAAGGCATGATAGATCTCGTGGGTTTCCGTGAAGGAAGTGCGCAGATTAATATGGCGGAGCCGTTCATCGAACTTCGGACTAAGCATCCACTCTGCAGCCATCAGTTCTAGATTAGTCAGCGTGTCATCCATTCGTTTCGTCGCATTTGCCAGCATCATTTGATGCGTTTCTGCGAAGTCATTTTTAATGGAAGCGGTTCCAACACTATAGAACAAAATACTGATTACACCAGCTGGAAGACAGGCCGCGACGAGCACCCAGATCAAGCTTCGGCGAAAATATCTGCCCTTCCACAGCATGACGATTCCTCCTGACTCACGATTATCTATGTTCATTATAGTCTTCAGATGAAGATAGGAAAAGACCGAAGCTTCAGCTCCGGTCCTCCACAATCATCGGGCAGCTCTTGCCGCATTCATCTCTTCCGTCATCTTCTGGAATGTCGGGTCCTTCTTCAGCCCTTCGACGAACGTATCCCAAGCCTCAAGCGGTTCCTTCCCCATAATGACCTTCGTCTTCATGTCTTGAATCTTCTTCGCATAATCGGCTCCATACTTCACTGCAGTATCGGATACGAGATTGTATGCAGGATCCAGCACACTAATCTCTGCACGCTGATCGATTACAGCTGTATTCTGATCATACATCTCCCTAGGGATGCCCGGCAGGAACGCCCTCTGGTGCTTGACGAATTCTCCATAGATCTGGCCGAGATAATTCTGTCCAACGAAGTCTGTCTTCGCTTGCTCAGTGGCGACCTTGAACCCGTTATCGTCCTTATAATGAACTTCAGGCAGGCCATAGTTGGCAAGCTCCGATCCTTCCGTTCCATAGCCGTAATCCATGAAGGCAAGTATCTTCTTCAGCTTCTCCTCTGAGACGGTCTTAGGTATCGCATAGATGCCAAGTACGCCGCTGTCCTTCCCAGCGAACTTGCCATGCGGCCCAGTCACATAAGGAAGCGGATACATAAGAGCGTTAGGATCAATCTTGCGAAGCGCTTCGGTGAACAGCCACTGCGGATTAATGGCTGTACCGATCATGCCGGCTTTGCCGCCCATCAGCAGATCTCGGGATTGGCTGTATTGCAGCACGGCAAAGTCCTGAACGAGCACCTTGTCCTTGTAGGCTCTATTCAGCCAAGCAAGCGCATCCTTCATCTCCGGCAGCTCTACCGATGGTGTAAGCTTGCCGTCTATATCCTTCCAGCTGCCTGGTACACCGGTATAGATTTTCTCCACCCATGCCAGGTTGCCCATATTATCAAGATTGACTTGACCGGTAATACCGAAGGTGTCATCCGTCCCGTTGCCGTCAGGATCCTTCTCTGAGAAGGCTTTGGCTGTCTCATATAATTCTTCAATGGTCTCCGGCATCTTCAGACCAAGCTTCTCCACCCAATCCTTGCGAAGCATGGGAAGATCCCCGCCCCCGTCTGTCGGGCGAACCCTCGGCAAGCCGTATATTTTCCCACCCGTTCTCGCATTGTCCCAGATCAGCTTAGGCAGCGCCTTCATGTTAGGATAATCTTGCACATAGGGCTCAAGATCCCAGAAGGCTCCTTGCTTGGCCATGGTCGTGAACTGGGCGTCCGTTGTGCTGCCAATGAGCATGAGATCAGGAATATCGCCCGAAGCAAGTGTCAGCTTGGTCTTCTCCTGCAGCGTATTAACTGGCGTCCATATAATATTGAGCTTCGTATTCGTACGCTTCTCAATCTCCTGCAGGACAGGATTGTTCTCTGGCAGCACCTCTGGCGTCTGCTGGTTCGTGAAGATGCTGATCTCTGCTGGAGCTTCCTGCTTAGCCGCTCCTTCGCTGTCTGGCTTAGGGCTCACTTGATTGCTGGTGTCCTCTGCGTTGTTCCCTCCCGTACAAGCGCTTAACAGCATCACGGCTAGTACGGCGGTTACTCCTTGGTAATGTCCTCTCTTCATAGCTTGCTGCCTCCCTTAATTAATATTGTACTTCATTGTTGCTATAAGCTCATCCCTTCACAGAGCCGATCATAGCCCCCTTGGCAAAATGCTTCTGAAGGAATGGATACACCGCTAGTATAGGTACGGTTGCAATAACGACGGCAGCCATCTTCGCGGTCTCGGATGGAATAGTCATCTCGCTGGCTATGCTGTTCATGAAATCGCCGGAAGCGACGCCTGACCCGTCGATTAACATAATCTGGAGAAGAACTTGGAGAGGGCGCTTATCCGGATCATTAATATACAGCACACCTGAGAAGAAGGTGTTCCAATACGCTACGGCGTAGAATAATCCAAACGCGGCCAACGCGGCCATAGACAGCGGCAGGATGATTCGAAAAAAGATGCCTACATCCGTACATCCATCTATCTTAGCTGCTTCCTCCAGCTCACTTGGAATGCTATCGAAGAAGCCCTTCATTAGAAGAACATACCAGCCGCTCGTTAATACAGGCAGGATGAGCGCCCATACACTGTTGATGAGGCCTAGGTCCCGCACCAGCAAATAATGAGGAATCATACCCGGGTGGAACAGGATCGTAAGCAGAATGCCTAGCAGCATGATACGGCGTCCTCTTAGCCGCTTCCTGGACAGGGCATACGCTCCCGCAGAGGTGATGACGAGACTGCAGGCCGTTCCAACGAGAGCCAGGAAGCCGCTGACCAGCGTCGCATCGAGGAAGGAACGATTGGACAGCAGATATTGGTAAGAGATCAGTGACCAATCTGTCGGGAACAACACAAGCCCCTTGCGCAGGAATTCGGTCGGGTCCGTGAAGGACACGGCAAATACATAATAGAGCGGGAACAGGGCCAGCAGCGTGATGATGAACAGCAGAGTGACATTAAGAGCAACGAACAGCCGATCTGAGATACTGGTCATTCTCAACTTAATACACTCCTTCTTCCCCGAATTTTTTGGCCAGCTTATTCGCCCCAAGGACAAGAATAACCCCAACCACCGACTTGAACAGACCGATCGCTGTGCTATAGCTGAACTCCGCATTCTGAATACCCGTACGATAGACGTACGTATCGAACACATCTGCCACTTGAGATACAGCTCCATTCATCATGAGATAGACTTGCTCGAAGCCGACATCAAGAATATTACCGATCTGCAGGATGAGCAGGATAAGAATGATGCTTCGAATCGCGGGCAGCGTGACATGCCATGCCTGACGGAGCCGGCTTGCTCCATCGATCCTTGCTGCTTCATACATCTGCGGATCTATGGAAGCCATGGCCGCAAGGAAGATGATCGTGCCCCAGCCTGCCTCCTTCCAGATCGACTGGACGGTCAACAGCAGCCAGAAGGTATCGGGATTCGTCAGGAAGTCAATCTTCGTTCCTCCTGCAGCAGCGATCAGCTTATTCACAATCCCTTCTGATTGGGATAGGAGTAAGTACGTTATTCCCGCAATGATAACCCAAGACAGGAAGTGGGGCAGATAGATCATCGTCTGAACGAATCGCTTGTACGCCACACTCCTTAACTCATTAAGCATGAGAGAGATAATAATGGGCAGCGGGAAGAAGAATAGAAGATTGAGCAAGCTGATCATAAGCGTGTTGCGGAACAGCATCGGGAAGTCGGAATGGCTGAAGAACCGCTGGAAGTGGTCCAGCCCAACCCATGGGCTCTTACTGAATCCGAGATAGGGTGAGAAGTCTTGGAAGGCAATCAGCACCCCCCACATCGGGTAATACTTGAATAGGATGAAAAAAACGATCATTGGTAGAGCAAGGGCATATAGCAGCCGATCCCGCTTAACCTCTCTCCACAGGACCGCGGCTGCCGCCCTTAGCTGAGCTTGCTTGGCTATACCCATCATGCCGTAATCACTCGCTTTCCTTTTGGGATACCTTCACCCTACTTCAGCTATGGATTACGTGCCATATCCCTTTTATCGTTTTCCATTACATCGGGTATGCATTTTTTCTACGCGCACATTTGTTTGTTTTCGAATCGATACCTCAGGGTAATAATGTTGCAATGAAGGCATTGATACCCTTAAGGAGGAAGAGAACGATGAGATTGCACAACAAGGTTGCCTTGGTCACTGGGGCAGGTTCAGGTATAGGTCGTGCGGCAGCGCTTCGAATGGCTGAGGAAGGTGCCAAGGTTGTCCTGGTTGACCTGCATCAGGAGGAATTGGACGATGTGAAGCGCAGAATTGAGAGGGCCGGCGGAGAGGCTATTACCGCGCAAGCGGATATCTCCAAGGAAGAAGAGATTGGAAGTGCATGCAGAGCAGCTAACGAACAGTGGGGCAAGCTTGATATTGTTTTTGCCAATGCGGGTATTAATGGTACTCTGTCTCCTATCGAGACGATGGAGCTGGAGGACTGGAATCAGACCCTTAACATTAACTTGACCGGCACATTCCTGACGGTGAAGCATGCGGTTCCAGCGCTGAAGAAGCAAGGCGGCAGCATCATTATTACAAGCTCCATCAACGGCAATCGTGTATTCTCCAACTTCGGAATGAGCGCATACAGTACTTCCAAGGCTGGTCAGACGGCCTTCATGCAGATGGCAGCGTTAGAGCTTGCCCAATTCAAGATTCGGGTGAACGCAGTATGCCCGGGTGCCATTGAGACGAATATCGGAGAGAACACGAATCGCAAGGATGAGGTGGATGAGATTGCAATCCCGGTGGAATTCCCTGAGGGCGATCAGCCTCTAAGAGATGCGCCGGGCAAGGCGAGCCAAGTAGCGAATCTGGTCCTGTTCCTCGCTTCTGACGAATCTGATCACGTGACGGGTACCGCGGTCTATGTTGACGGTGCCGAATCTTTAATTCGCGGATAACCGCTAGAATAGACAGTCTTATTAGCCCCACCCCTTCTGTCGCCAGATGGGGTGGGGCTTTTGTATGATTTTTTTTTGACCGTGATATGATTCAATGGACCCTCCGTCCGTGTAATGGATGCTTAGAGCTAATATTAGAGATAAGCGGAGGGATTAGGACATGCTGTTGGAATGCTTCTATCATGCACCTCGAAGCAATTGGGCTTATGCCTATGACAAGGACACGATTCATCTGCGCATTCGGACGAAGAGAGATGATGTGGAGCGCGTAACGGCTATTGCCGGAGATAAGTATGACTGGAATGCCCATCATACGAATTATGAGATGCAGCGCGTCGCTTCGGATCGTATGTTCGATTACTGGGAGGTCGGCATCAAGCCGAAGTATAAGCGCTATTCCTATGGCTTCCAGCTTGAGGCTGGGGATGAGACGGTATGGATGACGGAGACAGGCATTCACCATGAGCAGCCTACCCCGCCCGGGGGCTACTATGAGTTCCCGTATATTCATGAGATCGATATCTTCACTGCCCCAGACTGGGCCAAGGAAGCAGTCTTCTATCAGATCATGCCTGATCGGTTCGCTAACGGCGACCCCAGCAATGATCCTGAAGGCACACAGGAATGGGGCGGGCAGCCCCAGATTGACAACTACTTCGGAGGAGATATCCAAGGCGTCATCGACCATCTCGATCATCTGGAGGACCTGGGCGTTAATGCGATCTACTTCACGCCGCTATTCGTCTCTCCGACCAACCATAAGTACGATACGGTCGATTACCTGAAGATTGATCCCCAGTTCGGAGATATTGAGCTGCTTAAGAGGCTGGTGGAAGTCTGCCACGAGCGCGGCATCCGCGTCGTGCTGGACGCGGTATTCAATCATTGCAGCGAGCAGTTCGCCCCGTTCCAGGATGTGCTGGAGCATGGGGAGAAGTCCAAGTACCGCGACTGGTTCCACATTCATGAGTTCCCAGTAGGGGTACATGATGGGATTGCGAATTATGATACCTTCGGATTCTATGGACATATGCCTAAGCTGAACACGGGCAATCCAGAGGTGAAGGAATATTTGCTGGAGGTAGCTGACTTCTGGCTGAGAGAGGTTAAGATTGACGGCTGGCGGCTTGATGTTGCGAACGAGATTGACCATCACTTCTGGCGCGACTTCCGCAAGACGGTCAAGTCTGCTAATCCTGAAGCCTATATTATCGGGGAAGTATGGAGCAACTCGCTCATGTGGCTGCTTGGTGATCAGTTCGACTCCGTCATGAATTATCCGTTCTCGGATAAGGTGCTGCAATATTTCTCAACAACTTATATGGATGGAACGACCTTCTCGAACGAGATTAGCCACCTGCTCATGCGTTATACCCAGCAGATGAATGAAGTAATCTTCAATCTGCTGTCCAGCCATGACACGCCGCGTGTATTGAATCGTGTCGGCGGTGACAAGCGGCGCCTGAAGCTGGCAGTTGTGTTCCTGTTAACTTATATCGGTACCCCGTGCATCTACTACGGCGATGAGATTGGGCTCGATGGCGGGGATGATCCGGACTGCCGCAAGTGTATGGAGTGGGACCGAGAGAAGCAGGATCGCGAGCTGTTCGACTTCTACAAGCTGCTCATCGCCCTGCGCCGCGAGCACTCGGTTCTGCGCCACGGCCGCTTCGGCTTCCTGAAGGCTGACGATAACGATACGCGCATCATCTATGAGCGAATCGATGAGTCGATGCACTTCACGGTGTGGATGAACAACACAGAGGAGCACACGACCCTGTCCCATCCGATCGAGACCAATGATTGGTTCGACGCCCTGTCAGGCGAAGGCGTCCAGCCGGAGGACGGCGTCATGAACATCGAGCTCGATCCGCTTGGGTACAGGATTCTGTATCGCAAGATCGACTAAGACACATGCAAAGAGCGCAGCAGAGATGCTGCGCTCTTTTCTATTTACTCGACACCAATATAACGTGATAACAGTACAGTCGCTTCCGCACGCGTGATGAATCCACGAGTACGAACATACCAATCTTCGTCCCCTTCCACCAATCCGAGTACATACAGCTTCTTTAATGATGTTTTGGCCCAAGCATGTGTCTGATCATAATCAACGAAGTAGATCTCATCATCAGACGGAACTGCCATGTTAGAGAACTCAGGAGAATTGCCAAGCATGGTGAAGGCTTCTTCTCTTGTTATTGGCTTTGTAGGTTCGAATAGACCTTGTCCTACTCCCTTGCTTAGACCCGCTTGATGCAAGGCAGCGATGTAAGGAGCAGACCAACGGTTATAAGACACATCGGTGTAAGGAGATTTACCACTAGTTAACTTAGGAACTGCAAGCTCTAACGTCCGAGCAAGAATAACGGCATACTCTTCTCTTGTAATCTGATTTTTGGGCTGGAAGCTTTCCTTCGTTCTGCCTGATACAAGTTCTAATCCATGCATCACTTCTATGTTGCGTCTAGCCCAGTAACCTCTAGGTACATCTCTGAACGAATTCTCTCGATCAATAAGAAAGAATCTTTGGGTAACCATTTCATTCGTATTTTGTCTACCCAACTCCTCTTCGTTAATCCCTATCCCATGAAAAGTTACTTTATGAATCCCCTCTTTTAAGCTTGCAGGATTCAAGCTAAAAGTAAAAGAGTTCTTTATTTCAGGAACCGGATAAGCAATCGTATCATCAATTATAATCTCAAGCTTGTCATAGTGCTTGCCAATGGCAAATGTCCATGTCTCCTTTAGGTCCATAAATAAGGGCATGTCAGGTACACTAAAGGATGGTTTCTCCGTATCAATATCAAGGCCAGGTCCCTCTATGTAGAACACGAATCCGTAATCGTCCTGTACTTGTGTAGTCAAAACATAGGACCCGCTTCCTGGTAAAGGAATAGAGGTAACCGCGTTATGCTTGATTTGCACGTCGCCAACTTTTTTACCGTCAGGTTTCCATATTGTTATGGTTCCTTTGTTATTATAAGCATAGAAGTTCAGACTTCCTCCTTCTGCCTTAAAGTTCACCCTGTAGGCATACATCCAATTATCGTAGCTTCCAAAGCCTAGACGAGCAGAATTCATATCCGTGTCATTATTCGTATGGAGAGGGATTCGAGCTTCTTGCAAGAAATAATTCTTTTCCCCCTTATAATGCAGTTCCGGGACGACCAATGTATAGGTAGAATTGGCCTGAAGGGTCGGTAGTTCAAAATAGCATTCGTCAGAAGTCGCCGCATCCTTGCTTTGCGGGGTGGGAATCTTAACTCCTTGTACATCCTCAATGGTAACAGCGTAAGCAAAACACCCACTACTGAAGGACAAACGAAGTTTATCCGTATCCCTGCTAATAGCCCCATTACTCCCCAGTATAGTTGAAGTTGAATTCTGAAACTTGTCCTTGTAGGCGTGAACTCGTTGAAGTTCAACCTGTATTTCTTCCGGCTCTTCGGGCTCTGCATGAGCAGGCATTGGAGAGCAGAGGAAAAAGATCGTGCATAAGAAGGTTATTACTATTGAGCTTCTAACCAATGCAATTACTTCCTTCCAGTCTTGAAATGATGAGCAATTCAATATACCTCCACTCCGGCAAAAAGTTTCGGTTACCCCCGCATCCAAATTCATCCAGACAATACGATGAATAAAAAAATCACTGAACCAAGGTTGGTCCAGTGATAGTTAATCATTCTATAAAACTTGAGGTGATAATCCAGCAGTCGGTCTAGCTCGTTGACTATCCTCACTGAGGTCACTTCGTGCTATTGACTGTTCCACAACATCATTGTCTGCTATTAAACGATTATCAGCTGCCGCTGCCTCAGCATCTGCTGCTTGCGCTTCAAGCTGCTGTATCCTGCGCTCAATTAGCTCTTCATAGATCTCGCGGTACTGTCTGGCGGACTCCGTCCAGCTGTAATCCCCGCTCATTGCGGTGCGCACCAGCCTCTGCCAGTCGTCCGAACGAGTGTAGAAGGCAATAGCTCTGCGGATGGTGTACAGCATATCATGCGCGTTGTAATTGGTGAAGGAGAAGCCGTTGCCTTCACCAGTGAACTCGTTGTACGCCTGCACCGTATCGTTCAAGCCGCCTGTCTCGCGTACAATCGGGATGCTGCCGTAACGCAGCGCCAGCAGCTGGCTCAGCCCGCATGGCTCGAAGCGGGAAGGCATGAGGAACAGATCAGAGGCTGCATAGATCTGCCTGGCCAATCCGTCGTCGAACTTCGTCTGAACGGCGAGCTTGCCCGGGTACCGAGCGGCATAATCTCGGAACATCTGCTCATAGCGGTCATCGCCGGTTCCTAATACAACAAGCTGGACATCATCCGCTTCCATCACCTCATGCAGCACATGAGCAACGAGATCGAGGCCCTTCTGGTCCGTTAGTCTGCCTACCATTCCAATGAGAGGCACACTCTCATTAACGTCCAATCCAACTAGACGCTGCAGCTCCTTCTTGTTCGCAGCCTTGCCCTGTATCGCATCTTCCTCACTGTACATCTGGAACAGCTTCGCATCCGACCTTGGGTCATACAGTTGGTCGTCAATACCATTGACGATGCCTCGCAGCCGGCCGCCAGCCCAGCGCAGCGCACCGTCCAGCCCCTCGCCGAAGTGGGGAGTGCGAATCTCATCGGCATACGTTCGGCTCACTGTCGTGACAATATCGGAGTAATTGATGCCGCCCTTCATGAAGTTCACACAGCCCTCATGCTCCACCCGGTCATACTGGAAGTAATCATGAGTCAGCCCTAGCAGCTCATTGAAGACACCGTAAGGATAGATGCCCTGGAATTGCAGATTATGAATGGTATACACGGTGCGAATTGAAGTATAGAACAGATCATGCAGGTAATGCTTCTGCATCAGGACCGCGATCATCGCCGCATGCCAATCATGGCTGTGGATAATATCCGGCTGGAATTCCAGCTCCGGCAGCGCCTGCAGGACTGCCCGATTGAAGTAAGCGAATCGCTCTCCATCATCGTAATAGCCGTAAGCGCCATCCCTGGCCCCGAAGTAATACTCATTATCTATGAAGTAAAATACAACTCCATCATATACCAGCTTGAACAGCCCGCAATAAACCCTTCTCCAGGCGAGCGGCACCTCGATATTGCCGAGATACTCCATTCGATTGCGATATGTCTCTGGAATGTTTTTGTATCGCGGCATAATGACGCGAACATCTACTCCGCTCTCCTTCAGCGCCTTCGGCAGAGCGCCAATGACATCGGCAAGCCCTCCAGTCTTAAGGAATGGACTTCCCTCTGCTGCCACTTGGAGTACCTTCATCGTATTCACTCGCTCCCCTCACATTGTCCGTACCTGTCTCATTAACATTACTCTGCTCTAGTCTCAGAGCTGTTCGCCAAGCCTATTGAATCGTTATATTAAGCTTCAGCAGTGAGCCTCTTGCGCCGTCTAGACTTAACACTCTCTGCCGCCTTGCTCTCCGCTTCCTTGCCGCTGCCAGCTTCAGCCTTGATCTTGCTTGCTGTGCGGACACCCTTCTCACGCTTCAACCATATGACGCTCATTGGCGGCATGGTAAGCTCAAGGCTGAACCGCTGATTATGCCAAGGAATACGTTCAGCCTTCAATGAACCTCCAGACGAGATTCCTTCACCGCCGAATTCCGCAGCATCACTGTTCAACAGCTCTAGATAACTTCCCGACATCGGCACGCCAATTCGATATTGATTCCTCTGAACCGGCGCGAAGTTGCAGATAACGATGATCTGCTCTCCTCTTGCCTTGCCTTGCCGCAGGTATACGATAATGTTCTGAATGTGATCTTGATGATCGATCCAGGAATAGCCGTTCCAGCTGTGATCGGCCTGCCACAATGACTTCTCCTTCAGATACAGATGATTAATCGTTCGTGTGTAGTGCTGCATCTGCCGATGCTTCTCGTAATCAAGCAGCAGCCAGTCCAGTCCTTCTTCGTCCTTCCATTCGATGAATTGGCCGAATTCGCCGCCCATGAAGAGCAGCTTTTTGCCAGGAGAAGACATCATGTAGCCTAGCAGCGTCCGCAGACCCGCGAACTTCTGCTCATAGGAACCCGGCATCTTGTTCAGCAGCGACTTCTTGCCATGCACCACCTCATCATGAGACAGCGGAAGCGTATAGTTCTCTTCGAATGCATAGGCAATTGGGAATGTTAATAGAGATTGGTTAGCCGCCCGATAGATCGGGTTGAGCTCGACATACTTCAGCGTATCGTTCATCCAGCCCATATTCCACTTGTAGTTGAACCCTAGCCCGCCGCTCTCCACAGACGCCGTCACACCCGGCCATGAGCTGGATTCCTCCGCCATCATGAGCGCCTCTGGATAATGAGCGAACACCTCACGATTCAGATTCTGGATGAATAACACCGCACTAAGGTCCTCACGTCCGCCTTGCTCATGAGGACGCCATTCCGTTCGGTCGAAGTCTCGCAGCAGCATACTCGTAACGGCGTCAACTCGAAGGCCGTCGATGTGATAGACGTCCATCCAGAAGAGGGCGCTTGAGATAAGGAAGCTTCGCACCTCAGGCTTGCTATAATCGAAGCCAAGCGTACCCCAGCCCGGCTTCTCGGAGATGAGCGGATCCGCGTGCTCGTACAAGGCGGTTCCATCGAACTGTCTTAATCCATGTGCATCCTTCGTGAAGTGAGCAGGCACCCAGTCCAGCAGCACGCCGATTCCGAGGCGATGGCACTCATCCACGAAGTACATGAAGTCCTTAGGCGAACCGTATCTGCTAGTTGCGGCAAAATACCCCGTAGCCTGATATCCCCATGACTTGTCATAGGGATGCTCCGTAATCGGCATAATCTCAATATGCGTATAACCCATCTCCACGACGTAGGGAACAAGCTCTTCAGCCAGCTCTCGGTAAGTATAATAGCTCCCGTCCTCATGCCGCTTCCAGCTGCCCAGATGAACTTCATATATATTAAGAGGACGCTCATAGGGACGCTTACGTCCCTTCATCCACTTCTGATCCCGCCAAGCGTAACCGTCAAGAAAACTAGTAACCGAAGCCGTCTTCGGCTTGACCTCGCATTCGAACGCATATGGATCAGACTTCAGGAACACTTCTCCAGATTGAGAGGTGATCTCATACTTGTACAGAGTTCCTTCGCCCATTCCTTCTATGAACAACGTCCAGAGACCTGAGTCTTCCATGCGGGACAGTGCATCATACGTACCGTCCCATCCATTCTTATCAGACACCAGCCTAACCTGTCTTGCATTCGGAGCCCACACGGTGAACCTAACTCCAATCTTGCCATCTTGTTCTACTCTGTGCGCTCCCATCATACGATAACTTCTATACAAAGTACCCTCATGAAACAGAAAAACATCGTTCGGCGGCAGCGTTGCAGTCAGCACCAAATCACCCACCCGTTCCCCATTTTTTTTTAAAATCTATTACCCGTTCTGAGCGCTGTTGAACCATGAACGAATCCTCTACTCTATTATTCGCTGCTCCCTCCCTTTTTTCCCTCTTCCTGATTCAATTTGGGAGCACGAGTTTAATAGAAGATACCAAATGATTCCGGGAGGGACTTACATGTCTACGACAAACTGCATCGCACTTATTCTTGCCGGCGGAGAAGGCAAGCGGCTTGCGCCCTTAACTCAGAAGATGGCGAAGCCTGCTGTACCTTTTGGAGGAAACTATCGAATTATAGATTTCCCGCTGAGCAACTGCATTAACTCTGGCCTGAGTACGATTGGCGTTGTAACTCAGTACAAGGCTGAATCGTTACATGACCATATCGGCAGCGGCGAAGCGTGGAGCGTTCGACAGAATTGCACGATAGATCTGCTTCCACATACGAGGGTGGGCACGTCAGAGTATGCAGGCACGGCTGATGCCGTCTATCGAAATATGGACTATCTGGATCGAGTGAACCCGGAGCACGTATTAGTGCTGTCGGGCGACCATATCTATCATATGGACTACCGAGAGATGCTGGAGCAGCATGCTTCCAGCTCTGCGGATATGACGATCGCGGTTAAGCAAGTGCCTTGGAAGGATGCCCATCGCTTCGGTATCTTGTCAGCAGACAAGGATTCCCGTGTAACGGCATTCCAGGAGAAGCCCGCCAAGCCAGAGAGCAACCTAGCTTCTCTTGGCATTTATATTTTCAAGTGGGAGGTCCTTCGGGAGCTGTTACATATCGATGCACAGAACTCGGAGTCCAGCCGCGACTTCGGCAAGGATATTATCCCTCAGATGCTGGAAGCTAAGGCGAACATGTACAGCTACACATTCGATGGTTATTGGAGAGATGTAGGCACGGTCGACAGCTTGTGGGAGTCTCATATGGACTTGCTGAACGGGGAATTCGAGCTGGAAGGCAGTGCTTGGCCGATGTATACGTCGGAGCCAGTGGCGGTTAACGATCGGTATCCCTACCGCTTCGCGGATGTGCAGCAATCGCTGACCCATGGCCGCTGCTCAGTCGAGGGAGACTTGGATCGATCGGTCGTATTCCGCGGTGCGCGGATTGGTCGCGGCAGCAACATTACGGAGAGCATAATTATGCCTAATGTACAGGTGGGACGGCATGCGCAGATTCATCGGGCTATTATCGGGGAAGGCACCATTATTGAGGATGGAGCCATCGTAGGAGATCCACATGGCGAGATTGTCGTTATCGGCGCGAACGAGCTCGTCCTTGCAGATGAACGCTTCCTGCCGAATGCAGCCCACGTAGTAAGCGGACTGTATGCGAAGACAGCAGCCATTGCAGATGATGTATCTCTGGTGAATACACCAGCCTAATGGATAATAAGCCCTAAGCGAGCAAGCTAGTCGCTAAGGGCTTTGTTTATGATAGAGCAGCTGAGCGCGTCATATCGTGCAATAAGTTGGCTTCTAAGTCGGTTCATTCACCATGCGATTCGTGATGGAGCCGAGCTTCTCTATCTCAATCGTCACGATATCCCCATCCTGCAGGTACACCTGCTTCTCAGGAGGATACCCTAGCACAACTCCTTCCGGTGTGCCGGTCAGAATAATATCTCCAGGCTCCAGTGTGAAGTGCTGCGAGATGTAGCTCACAATCTCATCACATGGGAAGATCATATCTGAAGTGTTCGAGCTCTGGCGCACTTCCCCATTCACCGTGCAGCTAATGGCGAGAGTATTTGGATCGCCGACTTCGTCCGCCGTAACCACATAAGGCCCAAGCGGGGAGAAGTCATCGCACACCTTGCCAAGCATCCATTGCGGGGTGCGCAGCTGCAGGTCGCGTGCAGACAGATCGTTAACGCAGCAGTAGCCGAACACATGATGGAGCGCTTCCTCACGTGATACATACTTCGTCTTCTTCCCGATGACGATGACGAGCTCAGCTTCGTAATCTACCTTATTCGTCGCTCTCGGCAGCGCAACATCACGGCCATGCGCGGTCAGCGTGTTCGGGAACTTGTTGAACAGGATCGGATACTCTGGAATCTTGGCATTCGTCTCTTCCGCATGCTTGCGATAGTTCAGTCCCACGCAGATAATCTTGCTAGGCGCCGTCACGCATGGAGCTAGCGATAGAGCCGATTCGCTTAGTAAGAGCGATTCCGCTGCATCATGACCGGCGGTTAGCACATAATCCTCAACCTTCTTAAGCGCAGAGAGCGCCTCCGCTCCTCCTTCAATGGCTTCATGAATCGTTCTCGGAGCAGCTATCCCCGCCTTGCTTGCCGCTTCAGCAACGGCAATGACCCCTTGCTCCGTCCGAATGCCAAGCCGGTTCCCATCTCGCTCGATATAAGTTAACAGCTTCATTATGTAATCATTCTCCCTTCCATTATTCGTTCGCTTGCTTTATTCGTTCCCTTGCATTATGCGTTCTTGCCGAATACGACACCGCCGTCAATGTACAACGGAGAACCCATCATGAACTTCGACTCGTCTGAAGCGAGGAACAACGCGGCTTGCGCCACATCCTCAGGCATGCCCAGCTCACCGCTGAGCTGTCTTGTCTTCAAGGATGCGATAGCAGCCTCAGGATCATCATAAGAGTTCTTCAGATATTGTTCAACGAATGGTGTGAAGATCGTTCCCGGAAGCAAGGCATTGACTCGAATGCCGTAAGCGGCATAATCGACTTGCATCGACTTCGTTAAGGCGAGCACCGCCCCCTTCGTAGCTGCATAGGAAGCTCTCCGCGCCAGTCCAATCTCCGCAATACAAGAAGACATATTAATAATACTTCCATGCCTGCGCTCCATCATATGCGGAACAACATATTTGCTAGTGAGATATACACCCTTAATATTAATGCTCATCACGCGGTCCCACTGCTCAGGCTCCACTTCATGAAGCGCGCCAACCCCGCTAATACCTGCGTTATTGAATAGCACATCGATAGACCCTTCTTGTTCAAGCGCCTGCCGGACCATCGCTTCAACACTGGCTGCATCCGTCACATCTGCCTGGATGAACCTCGCCTTGCCGCCTAGACTTACAATCTCCTCTACTGCAGCTTGCCCCTGTGACTCGGAGATATCATTAACCAATACAGCAGCGCCTTCCTTCGCAAAAAGAACCGCAGTACTTCTGCCAATTCCCGAGCCCGCGCCTGTTATAAGAACATTCTTGCCCGCTAATCTCATCGCTTGCCCTCCTCTCACATGGTTCTCTATAATAAACTTAGTTTGAAATATAAGATAAGATTAGTGTACCATCCCCTCCGAGAAATGGTCAACCGCTGTACAGCCGTATACAAAAATACGGCTCTGCCAGATCTCACAGAGACCTAAGCAGAGCCAATTGAGTTAGTTACTCCCCATTAAGGTTGAAGCTGCCACAAGGATGCTGCGGCCGCAGGTTCCCACCCATTCAATGACGTGTGAGCTTGTAAGCACTTATAGGTCTTCCCGGTATAAGTAACGAGGTCGTTAACCCGATAGGCCTTACCGACTGCCCAGGCTGCGGCGCCGTCCCCCCCTGAACCCGGGTCACTGCTTAACGTCACGATGAGCGGTGTGCTGGCCGCAGACACATTGCCTGCTGCATCCTTCGCCTTAACCGTGAAGGAATATGCATAACCGGCTGTAAGGCCGCTAATAATTGCCGATGTTCCCGACACTTCAGCAGTGAGTGTGCTGCCGTTGTATATCATGTAACTCGTTACCCCTACGTTATCAGCAGCTGCTGACCAGCCAAGCTGGAAGCTTGAGCTTCCTTGCGCTGAAGCTGCAAGGCCTGACGGGGCTGAAGGTGCGATGCTGTCTGTTCCGCCTGTTCCGCCTCCGTCACAGGTGCCAATAACCTTCCATACCCCATCCACTCCCGACAGATCCGGCCGGTCACCTTGGGTCCACCACTTCGCTTCATAGACTAAGCCATTATATGAAGCACGGTTACCTCCTGTATACACAGAGGTAGAGCTCCAAGCTGCTGCTGTACAACCTCCCGCTGCATCTGTTGTCACATTCACCGGAGTGCTGGCCGCAGATCTATTACCTGCAGCATCCTTCGCCTTAACGGTGAAGGTGTAGCTAGTTCCAGCCGTTAGTCCATTAACGGTCGCTGTTATCCCGCTGACGGAAGCAGCTAAGGAACTGCCGTTATATACTTCATAACCCGTAACACCAACATTATCCGAGGAGGCTGCCCAGGACAAGGACACCGACGAGGCCGTCTTAGAAGCAATTGACACATTAGCAGGCACCGTTGGAGCAATCGTGTCTGCAGGCGGATTCGTTGTCGTATCGGTCACAACCGTCACAGCAGTGCTTGCGGCAGATTCATTGCCTGCTGCATCCTTCGCCTTCACAGTGAAGGTGTAGCTCGTTCCAGCTGTTAGTCCGCTGACAATGGCTGTCGTTCCTGTGCTGGTAGCAGCGAGCACGCCTCCTCTATACACATTGTAGGAGGTTACAGCCTTGTTATCTGTTGAAGCGTTCCAGCCTAGAGATACTGTGTTCTGTGTCTTACCCGTTACGGTAAGTGAGCCAGGCACGGTAGGTGCGATCGTATCGGCAGGTGGAACATTACCCCCTCCGAGCAAGTCGGCTGCTACCTTATCCAGCAGCTTAGGACCGCTGCAGCTATAGTTGCTGCTGACACGGCAATCGGAGGACAGCTCCCAGAACATGCCTCCGCCAAGCCCCTTCGCCTTCAAGTATTGCAGCTTGTAATCCATGGATTCCAGATCATCGTAGGAGATGTATACCTTGGATGAAGCATTGTACAGATAAGGAACCTTCGCTGTATCGTTCCAATACCTGGTGAACCCATTCTTGTTCACATACTTGGAGATGAGATCGCCATAATCGAATACTCCAGCTTCCCAAGTACCTGCAGGGAGCCCCGTACAATTCTCATACTGCCCGTCACCCTCCGCACCTGGAACGCAGCCGCTCCAGCCTCGGCCATAGAAGGGCAGGCCCATTACAAGCTTGCTTGCGGGCACGCCTGCATTCAGATGACCTTGCACTCCGCCTGCCACATGGAAGGTCTCTGCTCCTTCAACTCCCGCTTGAATCGCAGCTGGGTCTTGGTAGAGTGGAGCATTATGAGCCGACAGCTTGCTCCATCCCCCACTGAAGTCATACGACATAATGTTAATCCAGTCTACCGTTGCAGCAATCTGTCCCAGCTCCGTATTCGTTACATAAGAGGGGGAGGCGCCTGAAGCAATCGTCAGCAAATATTCCTTGCCATCAGTCAGTTCAGCGGCATCAAGCTCCTTCCGAATATCCTGGAGCAGCAGGGTATAGTTCCGTTTATCCTCCGGTCGCACACTATTGCCCGCAAGTCCTCCGCCAACCGGATACTCCCAGTCGAGATCGACTCCGTCGAAGCCGTAATGGCGCAGGAAGCTGACCGCCGACTTAGCGAACACCAGTCGGTTCGCTGCTGTAGCAGCCACATCGGAGAATCGATTGGACCAGGTCCATCCGCCAACTGAGATAATGGTCTTCAACTGAGGATTAGCCAGCTTCAGCTTATTAAGCTGATTAATATTGCCCCTCAGCGGCTGATCCCAAGTGTCGCCAGGATAGGCCTTCTGGGCATCAATCCAAGGATCTCCGAGGACAATCGTGCCGTTAGGAACGTTAATTACACCAGCTTCGTCTTGACAGGACCAAGTAGCTGTATTGGGTCCGGTAGGGTCCGGGTTGCCATGAATGCCATTCCAGCAAATATCCGCGAACGCGTAATTAATATGAGTCAGCTTAGAACCATCGATATCTGATACATTATACCCTCTGCCGTATGCTCCCCATGAAGGATAGTAGCCAACAACCTTGTAAGAGCTGCTCTCAGCTGCCTGTACTTTCTCCGGAGGAGCGCTCAACAGACTTGCCAGAGACAGCAGCATAGCGGCCAGCATCGTGAATACCCCTGCTCTCATCATTCGACTTTTGCTTTTCATTAACATCTCTCCCTTAACCTTTAATAATGTTAATTAAATCCATATAATTAACATGGGTACAATTCTATTTTGCTGGAAGATTCATGCAGCTGCATAGGGGGACAATTATTGAAGAATGGGATAAATTCCTATTGGCTTCGGACAATCCCTCGCCATTTGCAACCAAAAGAGAGCGATGCCAGCTCGGCATCGCTCTCGAATACAAGATGTAAAAATTTAAAATTATTAAATCACTTAATAAATAAAATTAATAAATTAGTTCGAAAGTAATATAAATAATGAATTAATACATACCAATTACCTAATGTTGTCATGCACTATTCCCGAATAGCAGAACGATTAAATCAATCACCGATGGCTTATGTCCTAGCCGTTAATGGCCGACGGCTCCTGCCTTGCTTGCTGCTGCTGAGCAATGAGACGAACAGCCAATATTCTTCGAGCCTCGGCTGTCGTGAGCAGCAGCTGCACCGACATGGGAGCTGCCTCTATCGGTTCCACTGTTCGGACCTCCGCCAGCTTCACGTGCGCCCCTTCGAGATCCTCTCGGATATATGCGATCACATATCCCGAAGATAGATAAGTGTCCAATAACTTAACTTCCTTCAACACCTTGGCGTACTCAGACGGCATGCGAATCTCCCCTATCTCAAGTATTGGCTCTTGCTGAAGTCTGTCTCTTCTCTGGCTCCATGACGGCCTCTCCGCCGCTGAACCTGCTGCGCTTCAGGAACTGTCCAGCCCCTGTCCTCCCAACGAAGGTAAGATCCCGAATAACGAACTCCCCGCGGGACAAGACAGATATCGGCTGGCCCATGACGACCATCCCTTCATAGGGGTTATAATCGACATTCATATGATGGGTGGCAGCTGACAGTTCTCTCGTGACCGACGGGTCGAAAATAACAAGGTCCGCATCGCTCCCTACCGCTATCGTCCCCTTGCGCGGGAACAGCCCGAACAGCTTGGCGCTTCTGGTCGATACGAGATCAACGAACTGATTCAGGGAGATCCGGCCCTTAGCCACTCCCTCTGAGTAGAGTATCGTGAAGCGATCCTCAATGGACGGCCCGCCGTTAGGAATCTTGCTGAAGTCTCCTCGCCCGAGCTCCTTCTGTCCCTTGAAGTTGAAGGAGCAATGATCCGAGCCGATCGTCTGCAGCTGCCCGCTTCGCAGCCCGTCCCATAGCGCTTCTTGATGCCACTGCTCTCTAAGCGGCGGTGACCAGACATACTTAGCCCCCTCGAAGTCCGGCTGCTCCAGAGATGACTGGTCCAGAACCAGGTATTGCGGACAAGTCTCCCCCCATACGCTCAGCCCCTGGCTCCTAGCTTCAGCAATGCGCTGCACCGCTTCTGCACAGGTGACATGAACGACATACAGCTGAGAATCAGCCAGCCCCGTGAGCAAGGCTGCTCGGCCGGTTGCCTCCCCTTCAATCGCTGAAGGTCTAGTCAGGGCATGGTAGATCGGATCGGTATGCCCAGCAGCAAGCGCTTCGCGGATTAGCTGGTCGATGACATCGCCGTTCTCCGCATGAACCATGACGAGTGCTCCGAGCCGTTTGGCCTCTACCAATGTTCGATAGAGCGTGCCATCGTCGGCTTGGAACACATTTTTGTAAGCCATGAATACCTTCAGTGACGTTATACCTTCCTCTTCAATCATACGCGGAAGCTCTTGCAGCACTTCATCACCGAGACTGGCAATCATGAGATGGAAGCCGTAGTCGATGACCGCCTGACCTTCTGCCTTCGCCTGCCATATCCGAAGCGCTTCCTCTAGTGATTGCCCCTTGCTCGTTAAGCAGAAGTCAATGATCGTCGTCGTACCGCCGTAAGCAGCCGCTCTCGTGCCCGACTCGAAGTTATCGGCCGTCACCGTCCCTCCGAAGGGCATATCAAGATGAGTGTGCGGATCTATGCCGCCTGGGAATACATAACAGCCGGAAGCATCTACGACCTCAGCCTCACCTGCCTCCAGACGCTTGCCGATGGCCTCTATTCTCCCATCCTTAATCATAATCTCTCCAGCATATAGATCAGTCGACGTCACAATCATTCCGCCACGAATAAGCTTCGAACCGGCCATTATCTGATCGCCCCCTCTTCCTCATCCGCCTCAAGCCTTGCCAGGCTCCTCTGCCTCTCATTCCACGACATGGGCGCAGCCTGTGCGGGAAGCTCTGCCATCTCGATCGCCCCATCCACAGGACATACGATGGAGCATAGGTTGCAGCCTACACAATCCTCTTCTCTCACCAAGAGATAAGGCTTGCCCGCTTGATCGACATGCCGCTCAATACATTGATGCGACGTGTCTTCACAAGCGATATAGCACTTGTTGCAGGTTATACAGACTTCAGTATCTATCCTGGCTGTCACCTTATAATTCAGATCGAGATCCCCCCAATCCGAATAACGGGAGACCGATCCGCCGATTAGCTGCTGCACACTCGTCAACCCGCGGCCCTCCAGGTAATGGTGAAGGCCGTCTATCATCTCTTCTACGATTCGGAAGCCATGATGCATGGCAGCGGTACAGATCTGGACGCCAGTCGCTCCCATCAGCATGAACTCTACCGCATCCTTCCAGTCCGAGATGCCTCCTATGCCAGAGATAGGGACACCGACCTCGGCGTTCCTAGCGCATTCGGCAACCATATTGAGCGCGATCGGCTTCACAGCCGGACCGCAATAGCCGCCGTGCGCTCCCTTGCCACCGACATGAGGGATCGTGTTCCAGGTGTGAATATCCACTCCCGCTAATGAATTAATCGTATTAATTAGCGAGATTGCATCAGCACCGCCGCGGACAGCCGCCTTAGCTGTAGCGGTAATATCCGTTATATTCGGAGTTAGCTTGACGATGACGGGGGTACTCGCTGCTTCCTTGGCCCACATCGTCTGCATCTCTACGAGATCAGGCTGCTGCCCGGACGCCGAGCCCATGCCACGCTCCGCCATCCCATGCGGACAGCCGAAGTTCAGCTCCAGTCCGTCTGCCCCAGCCGCTTCCGCCTTGCGGACAATCTCATGCCACTTGTCCCGCTTGGGCTCTACCATTAACGAGACGACAAGCGCACGGTCCGGGAACCGCTTCTTCGTCTCGGTGATCTCTGCGAGATTCACTTCGAGCGGACGGTCGGTAATGAGCTCGATATTGTTGAAGCCTGCGACACGCTGGCCATTATAATGCACAGCGGCGAATCGCGAAGAGGTGTTAATAATGGGATCACCTAACGTCTTCCATACGGCTCCTCCCCAACCTGCCTCGAAGGCACGCTGAACTTGATAGCCCGTATTCGTAGGAGGAGCCGAAGCGAGCCAGAATGGATTGGGAGACTTAATACCAGCTAAGTTAATCGACAGATCCGTCACTTGACTCCTCCTTCAGGTTTTGCGGAGCAAAACCACTTCGTAAGCTCGAGCTTAGGTTTTGCGGAGCAAAACCACTTCGTAAGCCAAGCTGTTCATTCAACGCCCAGGCCGCCAGCTTGCCCTGCTGTGCCGCTGACACAACCATGGCTTCACCTGCTCCAGAGCCGAACAACACATCTCCCGCCGCATACACTTGCGGATTGGACGTCTGATAGGTCTCAGGATGAACCTGAATGATGCCCTTGTCATGCGCAACGCCCAAGCTGTCCAGCAGTCCAACTAGTCGCGACTGGCCAATGGCTCGAATGACGGCATCGGCAGGCAGTATGACCTCTGATCCCGGAATAGGTTCAGGCACCGCTCTCTCGCCCGCACCACCAGACTCAGTTAATCTCATCCTGACACACTCAAGTCCGGTCACTGCCCCTCCCTCGTTCCCTATCATACGCTTGGGAGCAAGCAGCCAGCGGAACTCCACCCCTTCCTCCTTGGCAGAAGCGTACTCGAATGCATACGCGGTCATCTCCTTCTCCGTCCTGCGGTACACCATCTTCACGTTCGCCGCTCCGAGCCGTACGGATGTGACTGCAGCATCGACCGCCGTGTTGCCAGCCCCGATGACCAGCACTCGGCGGCCGGATAAGCTCGGCGGTGACTCCCCCTTCGTGGATTCAACCAACTCGATCGCATCATATACCCCTGACAGCTCTTCTCCCTCTATCCCTAGCCCCGGCACCTTCCCCATCCCAATCGCCAGTACAACGGCATCGAAGCCCCGAAGCAGCTCCTCCGCTGCCAAGTGCTTGCCCACTTCTATGCCGGTATGAATAACAACACCCAGTTCACGCACCTGTTCCACTTCCCAATCAGCAACCGCTTCCGGCAGCCGATAGGAGACGATACCATAAGCATTCAGTCCGCCAGCCTTGTCCTTCGCCTCATAGATGACGACCTCGAAGCCCAGCCTCGCAAGCTCTCGTGCTGCAGACAAGCCCGCCGGCCCGCTTCCAATGACAGCTGCACGCTTACCATTAGGTGCACCCGCGCGGAACAGATTCGCCTTATTCTTCATCGCCCAGTCCGTTGCATAGCGCTGAAGGTCGCCAATGCGAATCGGCTTCGACGTATCGTTCAGCACACAGGCACCCTCGCACAGCTCTTCCGTTGGACATACCCGAGCACAGCTTGCTCCGACGGGATTCGCTTCCATGATGGCTGTCGCCGCACCCTTCAGGTTGCCAGTTGCAATTCTTCGGATGAAGGATGGAATTGGAATACCTGTAGGGCAAGCCGTTATGCAAGGCGCATCATAGCAATACAAGCAGCGGTTCGATTCCTCGGCCGCTTCCTTGGGCAGCATGCCCGCCTTCATCTCCGTGAACCTTACTCTCCACTGATCCTCGCTCTCTAGCCTGTGCGACATCTACCCGCCTCCTCCTGCGCCTTCGTCAGCATTGCACGGAGCTGCTATTTCCGCTTCGCAATGCCCGACCCAGCGAGCTCATATACCGCCTCATAGAGCAACTGAACGCCAAGTGCGATATCTTGCGGTGAAGAATACTCCTTCGGATGATGGCTGATTCCCCCCTCGCTTCGGACGAAGATCATCCCGTAATCACACCAATGAGATAAGGCCAGCCCATCGTGAAAAGGACCGCTCATCAGCTCAGGCGCGCGAAGCCCCATCCGTCCTGCCTGCTCATGCAGCAGCCCCTTGATCCAGTCCGCGCAATACCTCGGCTCGCTATTCGTATCCTCGCGAACCGTATAGGTCAAGCCTCCTGCATCCGCAGCCGCTTGCAGCAGAGCATACAGCTCACGCTCGAGCCTGTGGCGGCGAGCGAGATCAATATCCCGCAGGTCAAGTGTGAAGATGACCTTCTCAGGAATGATGTTGCGGGAATTCGGGAATACCTCCACGGAACCTACGGTGCCGACCGTCGGTGCCCCCTCTTCCCGCCTTGCCAGCTCATGCAGCCCGGTAATAACCGCTGCACAGCCAACGAGCGGATCCTGCCGCATGGACATCGGCACGGAGCCTGCATGTCCGGCTGTCCCTGTCATCTCTACTGTCAGCCAGAGCGGCCCGGATATGCCCGTCACGATGCCTATCGGCTCGCCCATCGCTTCAAGCACCGGCCCTTGTTCAATATGCAGCTCCAGATAAGCGCCGATAGATCCCTGTTCATATTGATCCTCTTCGAATCGTTCGGGATCACCGCCGAAGCGGAGAAGCGCGTCTCTTCGGGATATTCCCTGGCAATCCTCTCTCTCCAGCTCCCCCCTGGCGAGCCGTCCAGTGATGCCTCTGGAGCCGAATAGCCCTTGCTTGAACCGGCTCCCTTCTTCATCGCAGAAGGCAACTACCTCAATAGGCATCAGAGTCTTCCTGCCGCTCTCGACTAAGGATTGTACCGCTTCAATTGCTCCCAGCACCCCTATAGCGCCATCGAACCTTCCGCCATAGGGCTGTGAATCGATGTGCGAGCCGAGCATAAGAATAGGTGCATCCTTCTGCAGCCCCTCCAGCCGCCCAATCAGGTTGCCGAAGGCATCCAGCCTTGTCCATAGGCCGGCTTCTTCCATCCACGATCGAACTAGACGCACCCCTTCAGCATCCTCAGGAGATAAGGCCAAGCGGCATACGCCGGTCTCTCCGAACCGTCCGATCTGCGACAGCTGATCCACTCTTGCATGAAGACGCTCTTCACGAATAGGCATACGCTTCCAGCTCCTTAAGGGCATTGGTTAACACGCTTATGATCCATTCCAACTCTGCGTCGGTCGTGATGAACGGCGGAGCTAACGTTAAGATGTTGGCATAGCCGGGGACGGTATCTCCGTTGCGGCCTATGAGGAGCCCTTGTTTTTTGCAACTTGTCATAACGAATTGCACCTTATCTGGCACAGCAGGCTCCTTCGTCAGCTTGTCTTCTACAAGCTCTATCCCGCACATGAAGCCGAAGCTGCGAATATCGCCGACATGTCGGATGTCTCTCAGGGGCTGCAAGGCATCAGCAAGCTTCACCCCGAGCTCAGATGACCTAGACACCAGATCCTCCCGCTCCAGAATCGCCACATTCTCTAGTGCAATCGCACAGGAAGCCGGATTGCCTCCGAACGTATTGACGTGGCGGAAGTGATTGTCTGGACCGCTACCCTTGAACGCCTCGTACAGGCCAGCCCGGACGGCTGTCGCGGACAACGGGGTATAGCCGCTCGTTAGACCCTTCGCCATCGTGACGATGTCCGGCTCAAGGCTGTAATTGTGGTGCCCGAACTTATGACCGGACCGGCCGAAGCCGCATATGACCTCATCGACAATCAATAGCAGCCCATGCTTGCTGCAGATGCGCTGAACCTGCTCCATATAGGATGCCGGGGGGACAATCATGCCGCCGCCTGTAATGACCGGTTCAATAATCATTCCGGCTATCGACGAAGCCCCTTCCCACTGGATGACCTCCTCTATATAAGCAGCACATTCCACCTTGCACAGACCTTCTGCCTGCCCGAACGGACAGCGGTAGCAATACGGCGGAGGCACATGGACGAAGCCGCTTCCGAGCGGCTCATACTTCAGCTTCCGCTGAGCTTGACCGGTCGCCGCTAGAGCTCCCATGGAATTGCCATGATAGGCGCGGTAGCGGCTAATGAACTTCGTTCGCGAAGGCTCGCCGTTCTGCGCATGGAATTGACGGGCGATCTTGAACGCGACCTCGTTGGCATCCGACCCTGAGTTCGAGTAGAAGATGCGGTACTCTCCTCCCAGCCATTCATTCAGCTTCTCCGACAGTCGAATGGCAGGAACATGCGCATTCATGAGCGGCGTATAGGCAAGGGTTCGAATCTGGTTGTAGGCTGCCTTCGCTATCTCTTCGCGTCCATGACCTACATTGACGCACCACAAGCCCGACATCCCGTCGAAGTATCGTTCTCCCTTCACATCGGTCAGCATGCAGCCCTCTCCCGTGACAATTAGCGCGGGCTCAGCCTGATGCGGGGTCATCGGATGCCACACATATCTGCGATCCGCTTCCAGGAGCTGCTGCACATCGAGGGAGCGCTCCCCTTCCGGGAGCTGCTTCGCATCCAAGCTATCGTCTGGTGTCGCAAGTCCCATCCCACACCTTCCTCTCTTATATGTCCAAGCTCAGGATAGCTTCGAACTGATTAGCCATCAGCTCCGAACCGGCCAGAGGAGGGCCATCTTGCTTCAGCTCACACAACGTCACCAGGGCTCTGAACGAGTTGGAATGCTCTTACTACCATCTTATTGTGTTGGTAATCGGAACATGCTCCCTGCAGCTGAGGAATAAGGGTTAATTGCGCTACGTTCATGCCAACACTACCTTATTAACGTTAAGCTCCGCCCTTCTCTTCATGGAGTTCACCCTTATTCTTAATGAGCAGCATGAGGACCATCGCAGCCATCAGCACACTCTTCTCCTGTCTGCGCCTGCTAATCTTCTTAATCGCCGCCATATTGGAACACTCCTCCCGTATCCTTGGATGAGTACAATAATAGGTTGGAATATAATAGTTATTTAGTTTATGTTAGTTTACATGACATATGAACGCTTTGCACTAGGTAATCTGTCGCACAACTGACATCCGACACCATACGATATAGTCTGCGGTGTGATGGTTCATACTAGTGTAATCAATGAATAAGGAGGGGATTAGACTTGGCTAAGCAGCAGGGGCATGGCAGGAAGAACACCCAGACCAAGACATCTGACAAAAAAGGCAACTCGTCCGGCAACAACCACTAACCCATATGTAAGGCTCGTAAAAATGGAAAAACAGCCTTCCGGCAATCGCCGGAAGGCTGTTTTATTCAATAAATCTGATGCGACTGGTTCCCGTAGCTGCTTAACAAGCGCAGTTGCATCAGTTTCTGATGCTGCCAACCCTAAGAATGACTTGGCCCCTCAACGTCCCCCCGCTGGCTGCATTTAGGTGCATTTCTTATAAAGGCACCTATCGGTCAACCAGAGAGGTCATGCCAGCGTCGATAGGGCATAAATTGCACCTATTGGTTACCCAACAAGGTCATGCGAGCGTCAATAGGGCATAAATTGCACCTATCGGGCAACCAACAAGGTCATGCCAGCGTCGATAGGGCATAAATTGCACCTATCGGGCAACCAACAAGGTCATGCCAGCGTCGATAGGGCATAAATTGCACCTATCGGGCAACCATCGAGGTGCATACGAATGAAACAGGGTATAACATGTACCTATCCACTCTCTCCTCCCATGGTTACGCCCCGTTACTGTTGCCGGTGGAGCAACTACTACAATGTTCTGCATACCGATAACCAAGTTAAGAATACCTATGCAGATTTCATTTCTGCACCTTATTATGCTCGGCTTAATTGAATCCCATAGTTTAGTAATCGGATACTGGAGCATCCGAGCAAGACTAGTTGGACTCCAATGGCGCATAGAGTCTCACACAGCAGCGGACATCCGCGGCAACTCCCCGGAACGCCGAATAGCACCGGATTCCGGTGCTCTAAAACCATTCTATAGGTCTATGCCGTCTCAGACTGCGCAGCAATCTTACTCGGCTGTATTTTCTTCTTCCAAGTTGACAGACATTCTGCGGAATATATCGATAGCTTGAGACATCTCCTCCGCGCTCATTCCATGGAACAACTTCAGCATGAGCTCTTGTCTGACTTTCATGATTTTCGAGACGAGCGCCTGTCCTTCCTCGGTCAGCTCCATCATGACGATGCGCCGGTCCTGTTCGCTTCGCTCCCGCTTAATATAACCGAGCTCAATCATCCGATCGGCAATGCCCGTGATGGCACCGCTAGTAATGGAGAGCGCATCTGCCAGTGCGGAAGCCTTCTGCGGCCCCTGCTCCGACAGCAGAATAAGCATCTTCCCATGCGTCATGCCAAGCCCATGAACGTTGTTCTTATTCCACTCGGTGAAGATGAGTCGGCGAACTTGGCGGAAGGCTTCGTCGAGCTCCTGCATAAGGGATAGCTTGTCTAGGTTGCCCGGTTCCATCCTCTTCCTCCATTCTAATCTAAGGGTGAATCTGCTTCCCTATTAGTCTGCAACAGTATACGGCTTCAAGGATGCACAGTCAATCGTCGATGAGCTCAGCGTGTGACCTCAGCGTGTTGACCTCAACAATAACCTTCCTTGTCGCTAACCCCTATCACCGGTAACACTCCTGTCGGTCGGTTAGCACGCCTGTCGATCGGCCAGCACTCCTAATCAGCAAACACTCCTATCGGTCGGCCAGCACTACTAATCAGCAATCTCTCCTATCAGTCGGCAAGCTCTCGCTCCTCCTGACAGCAGCTGCCCTCATAACTAAGGGGACTGCCCATTGAATCAACGGATTCAAGGCAGCCCCTCCTTCACCCTTATTTTATCCAATCTACCGATTCCAGCTCCGTAATGACCTTCCGCGCCTCACGCCAGACGCTGCGAAGCGTCTCCTCTAATATCCAAGCCGAAGCAGCGCCTGCAGTAACCGCTAATCCGTATCGATAAGTAGCAGAGATACCCGCAAGGACGGGGTGGCTCTCCCTTACAGGAAGCTCCAGCAAGTAAGCCTTGAGCTGCTCTACGTGCCCTTCCTTCAGCCGGTCACCGAACACATAGAATGTTCCCCAGTGGGTCAGCTCCTCGAAGCAGCCGGGCGCCCCAAGGCGCTGGACCCCAGGTTCTATCCGCTGTCTCTGCGTATAGATTAGCTCATCGCCATATCGCACGGTCAACTCATTACGGAATAGCTGGTAATCGAACTGCTCGCCTCTCATTGTGCGTCCTGGACATAATACCTCCGCTTGCATCCAGACGGAGCCGGGAGCTAACCGGACCTCAGTCTGGCTATGGAACAGCGCTTCGCGGTAGAGCATAACCGGCTCTGGCATATGCTCGACGATTGCCCCCTCCTCCAGCACGAACGATTGCTGCATGGAAGAGCCCAGCTTCGCGCTGGGATGAACCTTCGTATACGATTGATTCGTGATGAGCACATGCGTACCGGGGCCGCACAGCCAATGAAGCCGATAACGATCCCCCTCCAGCATGCCGGGAGATACATCCATCACTATGATTCCCAGCGCTCCGCCATGCAGCGGGAATGACTTGGCAATCTTGATAGGCGCCGTATGATACCTGCCCGACAGGATCGTATTCCCGCCGCGGCACGTCAGCTCAGCCCGCAGCTCGGAGCTGCGCTCCCCAGCTTCCTTCCCTGCAGCAACTCCAGCTTCCTTCCCCGCTGTCAACTCTGGCGCATCACCAGCTGCCTTGCCTGGTCCATTCCCTGCAGCCTTAATTGTGAGACTGTTCAGCATGCGTCTTCATCGGTCCTGTAGTCAGCTGAATCGTATGACTGTGCTCAACTCCGCGGGCGTGAGCCACTTCATGCTCAATCCAGGCGACAATATCATCCACGCCGTCACCGCCGAACATATTGGAGAAGATGAACGGACGGCTGCCGCGCATCTTGCGGGAGTCGGACTCCATCACTTCCAGACTAGCCCCAACATGAGGCGCCAGATCAATCTTATTAATGATAAGCAGGTCGGAACGCATAATACCAGGTCCGCCCTTGCGCGGAATCTTCTCGCCTTGAGCGACGTCGATAATATAGATGAACCGATCGACCAGCTCCGGACTGAAGGCCGCCGCCAGATTATCACCACCACTCTCGATGAAAATCATATCAAGCCTCTCGAACCGCCGCTCCAGCTCCTCAATCGCTTCAAAGTTCATGGACGCATCCTCGCGAATGGCGGTATGTGGACAGCCGCCCGTCTCCACGCCGATAATTCGCTCTTCCGGCAGAATGCCCGTGTTCAGCAGAATACGCGCGTCTTCCTTCGTATAAATATCATTTGTAATGACGGCCATCTCATACTTGCCATACAGCTCACGTGTCAGACGTTCCACCAGCGCCGTCTTGCCGGAGCCAACCGGGCCTCCGATTCCAATTCGAATCGGCCGCGAGCTGTCCATTGCGGGCTGTTCCCATTCTTGATGCGAGTGTCCTTGTCCTTGGCACATTTTGAATTCCTCCTATAGGTTTTTTGCGAAGCAAAAAATCCGCTTCGTAAGCATATTAAGACATGAATAGCCTGGAATATAGATTCTCATGCCGAATCATAGCGAGCTCTGCCATTGGCATATTCGAATAGGCCTCTTCCGGCTCCAGCTGAGCTGCCAGCGCAGCTGCCTCCTCAGTTAACGGAATGAGCTTCGCAATTAACGCCTGTCCTTCGGTCTGGCCCATCGACATGAGCCTTAGAGCACTGTTGATACAAGTAACGATACAGGTGTACAAGTAGCCCTGTGCCGCCCGCTGCTCGCTTACCCCTAGCTGCAAGCAGACATATCCATGGACTAGCGGGTGAGTAACTAGGCATCGTCCGGACTTATGAGCCTCCGTCAGAGGCTGCCAGTTCAGGTCGGGATGAATGGCGACAGCGAGCTGCAGCAGTCTTCGCCCGATTTTCTCCACACCGCTCCTCGTCTCTGATGCCATCCGTTGGGTGTGAACGATCCGTTCCACTTCCCACAGCCGATTCCAATCTAGCTCCGGAGCATCCCGGTATACCGCCTTGATGACCATGGCATCGGAGGTCGTCCAGCTCTGCAGCATCATGGCATAGGTGTAGCTGAACAGCTGCGAGGTGGTCGTCATCCTGCCTTCCTGCACCAGTGTCTCTAGTCCGAAGGAATGGGAGAAGCTGCCGATTGGCAGTGCAGAGTCAAGCAGCTGCTGCATGGCTAGCCACGAGATAGATTCATTCATGACTGCACCTCTTAGAATAGGAAGTAGCGCTGAGCCATAGGCAGCACTTCAGCCGGCTCGCAGGTAATCGGCTCCCCGTCCACGCGCACCTCATAGGTGTCAGGATCAACTTCAATCTTAGGTGTAGCATCATTATGAATCATATCCTTCTTCGTTACCTTGCGGCAGCCAATGACGGGCTCGACTCGCTTCTGCAAGCCTAGCTCTTCCTTAATTCCCCGTGCATGAGCAGCACCGGAGACGAAGGTAATGGAGCTCTCGTACTTCGACTTGCCGAGGGCAGCGAACATCGGACGGCCGAACACAGGCTGAGGTGTCGGGATGGAAGCATTCGGGTCGCCCATCTGAGCATAAGCAATGCTGCCGCCCTTAAGGACCATGTCCGGCTTCACCCCGAAGAACATCGGGCTCCATAGCACGAGGTCCGCGAACTTCCCGGGCTCGATGGAGCCGACCAGATGGGACACGCCATGGGTAATAGCCGGATTAATCGTATACTTGGCAATATACCGCTTAATGCGGAAGTTATCATTAGCCTCCGTATCCGGAGCGAGCGGCCCTCGCTGCTGCTTCATATTGTCTGCCGTCTGCCAGGTGCGGATAATGACCTCGCCCACCCGTCCCATCGCCTGGGAATCGGAGGAGATCATGCTGAATACGCCCATATCATGCAGAATGTCTTCCGCTGCAATCGTCTCCGGCCTAATACGGGAATCCGCGAACGCCACATCCTCTGGTATTCGGCTGTCCAAGTGATGGCACACCATGAGCATATCCAGATGCTCTTCAATCGTATTAATCGTGTACGGTCTCGTCGGATTCGTAGAGGATGGCAGCACATTCAGCTCTCCGGAAGCTACGATAATATCCGGTGCATGTCCGCCCCCCGCTCCTTCGGTATGATAGGTATGAATCGTACGACCGCCGATTGCTGCCAGCGTATCCTCGACGAAGCCGGATTCATTCAATGTATCGGTATGTATCGCGACCTGAATATCGAATTGATCGGCTGCCTGCAGGCAGGTGTCAATAGCTGCCGGAGTAGTCCCCCAGTCTTCATGCAGCTTCAAGCCTATAACCCCTGCCTCAATCTGCTCTACTAGCGGCTCCAGGAATGAAGCATTGCCCTTGCCCGTGAAGCCCAGGTTCATCGGGAACTCCTCGGCTGCTGCAAGCATTCGCTTCATATGCCAGGCGCCAGGTGTAACCGTCGTTGCATTCGTCCCGGTTGCAGGGCCGGTTCCGCCGCCAATCATCGTCGTGACGCCCGATGACAGCGCGGTCTCGATCTGCTGCGGACAGATGAAGTGGATATGGGAATCAATTCCCCCGGCGGTGACAATCTTCCCTTCACCGGCAATCACCTCGGTGCTGGCTCCGACAATCATCTTCGGATGCACACCGTCCATGATGTCTGGGTTGCCTGCCTTGCCGACAGCTACGATGACGCCATCCCGCAGCCCGATATCTCCCTTGACAATGCCCCAGTGGTCAATGATGACCGCATTCGTAATGAGGGTGTCCAGCACACCCTCGTCACGCACTGCGCCGCTCGATTGCCCCATGCCATCCCGGATGACCTTGCCGCCTCCGAACTTGCATTCATCGCCGTATACGGTGTAATCATGCTCGATCTCCGCCCATAGCCCGGTATCAGCGAGCCGGACAGCATCGCCTGTTGTGGGCCCGAACATGCTTGCGTAGCTCTTGCGGTCCATCCTGCTCATGTACGCTCTCCTTCCCACTTCATCAGCCTGGCACGGACGTCTTCGGGCATCGCTCCTGCGATGGCCTTGCCTCGTGTAATATGATTAAGCCCGTATGACAGCTTAGAGCCTCCCAGCTCTACCAGCTTGACCGGCTTCTCCTCTCCTGGCTCGAACCTCACTGCGGTTCCTGCAGCGATATTCAGCCTCATTCCGAAGGCTGCTTCACGGTCGAACTTCAGTCCGCGGTTCACTTCCATGAAGTGATAATGCGATCCGACTTGAATGGGACGATCTCCTGTATTAACGACCAACAGCTCCGTCGTCTTGCGTCCAGCGTTCAGCTCAATGAAGCCTGCCGCGGTTCGATATTGTCCTGGAATCATCGGTGACTGCCTCCCTCTTCATCTATACTTCCTGCTGCGTCTAGCCTGCTATAGGGTGATGGATCGTCACCAGCTTCGTTCCATCCGGGAAGGTAGCCTCCACCTGCACTTCATGGATCATCTCTGGAATGCCGACCATAACCTGCTCTCGGGTTAGTATCTTCGTTCCGTACTCCATCAGCTGCGCCACCGTCAGCCCATCACGTGCACCTTCCATAATCTCGGAGGTAATGAGCGCGACACTCTCGGGATAATTCAGCTTCACCCCGCGATTCATCCGTCGCCTAGCTAGATCTGCCGCAATCGTAATGAGCAGCTTTTCCTTCTCGCGTTCTGTTAACTGCATGAATCCACCTCATTTGGAAGTAATATTTTTATTATAGAGGGGGCATTTACTGAAGTAAATCACTTTGCGTCAGATTTTGTGACATGTCATTGAAGTCGAAGCCATCAGGTGGAGGTATTCATGTGACATGAAGTGACATGTCTATTCTGCCAGCGCACGAATAAGCCGCAGCATGATCGCTGCGGCTCTACGGCTTAACCTTTTACTAACAATACGAACGTCTTAAGTAGAATCCACCGACGCCTTGACCTGCTTCCGATAGACAACTCTGGAGATCGTAATACTGATCTCATAGAGCAGAATGAGCGGCACGATGACGACGAGGTCGGATAGAATGTCCGGCGGCGTAATCGTTACGGCGATAATGACCAGCAGGAAGTACGCAAGCTTGCGCGCCTTAGCCAGCCTAGCAGGATTCACGATTCCGAGCTTGGTCAGGAACATGACGACCGCAGGCATCTCGAACAGCAGCCCGAAGGGCACGGTCATATGAATCATGAAGGTGAAGTACTTCTCCGCCGTATACATGGTCGTGAAGTCCTTCTCCGCAATCTGATTCATGAAGTGAAGCACCATAGGGAACAGCACGAAGTAGCCGAAGGCGATGCCGATGAGGAACAATACCGTAAGGCTAGGGATGAAAATAAGCGTAGCCCGCTGAGCCTCCTTCGGAACCGCAGGCTGGACGAAGCGCCACACTTGATAAGCGGCGACCGGAATCGTAACGGCCGTTGCAACGACCGCGGAGATCATCAGATAGACCCACATGACATCGGATGGGCCTAATACGACAAGCTGCTTGTCCATGCCTCTCACAAGCCAATGATAAATATCTCTCACATAGATGAAGGAAGCGGTCATTGACACAAGAAAGGCGATAAGGGTCCGGATAATCCGTCCCCTCATCTCCTCCAGATGACCGAATACGCTCTGCTCATTCCGGTTCGCCATCTTACTCCTTCAGCGCAGCCGGTGCAGCAGGCTGTTCCGCGTCCTTCTTCGTGTCGTCCTCGTCTCCGTTCACGAGCCCGCGCGTGGCCCCCTTGAATTCGCTTAACGTACGGCCGAAGGCGCGGCCCAGCTCAGGAAGCTTCGATGGTCCGAATATAATGAGGGCAATGATCAGGATGAGGACTAGTCCTCCTATACCAATGTTACCGAACGGCATATCTATCTCTCCTTATTTACCTAATTGGAAGCCGCTGATCGCTACGACGCCGCAGCGGGCCTTCTTGTCACCTGAACGGTGCGGCCACAGGCTGGTTGGGTTAGCCAGGTCTGTCGTATTCTCGCCAGGGTGCTGGACGGACAGGAACAACGTCTGCTCATCAGGGGTGAAGAACGGGCCGGTCAGCTCACTGTCATTCGGTCCTGAAGCGAACTGCAGCGCCTGTCCCTTGCCAGAGCCGCTGGTCGGGATGACGAACAAGCCGTTGTTCATGAACGTCTTGTGTACGCCCTTGTTCTGCGAGCTGCTGGATATATCGGTGACGACCCACAGATGACCGTTGGAATCGAAGGCCAGGTTGTCCGGTGAGGAGAAGCCCGATTGCCTGCCACCCGCAGCGAAGATCTCGAAGTCGAATTCGAGCGCGCCTAGATCGCTTCCCGCTTCGAAGATACGGGTAATATGGCCGTGGATATTGCCATGGAGATCATTGTTCGTATGACAGATGAACACCGTGCTGTCGAACGGGGAG
This sequence comes from Paenibacillus sp. GCM10023252, assembly GCF_042653305.1. Taxonomy (NCBI): domain Bacteria; kingdom Bacillati; phylum Bacillota; class Bacilli; order Caryophanales; family Paenibacillaceae; genus Paenibacillus; species Paenibacillus sp. GCM10023252. The sequence goes on along the minus strand of NZ_JBHSHW010000009.1, from coordinate 249,269 downwards.
ATCTCGATGTCCTCCGGACGATCTGTCGGCGTACCGCCCACTAGAAGGCCTGCTTCTTGCGCATACGTAACGACATCTGCTTGTGTCTTGAACTTCGCTTTTTGTTCCGGCGTGCCCTTCTCAAGCGCCTTCGTCACGGCTTCAATCGTAACAGGCAGCCACTTGCCGGACTTCAGATTCGCTACATACAGCGTTCCTTCCGTCAGCAAGGCAGCATTCGTACGCCCCTTAGCCTTCACATATTTGTTCTTGGAGATGAACTTATACACGCAGGCGTCCTTCTTATCATCGCCCATGTAGACGACTACGCGGCCGTCAGCAGCAAGGCCCATCGCTGTGTTCTCATGGTTGAAGCGGCCAAGCGCCGTATGCTTCTTCAGGTAGCTCTTGTCGAATGGATCTACTTCAACTACCCAGCCGTAATGCGTGTCAGGCAGCTTCGCGGAAGCCGCTGTCTCGGAGAAGTTCTCTTCGCAGGACAGTACCGTGTTCCACAGAGTCACGCCGCCGGAGCAGTTCGCGAACGTTCCTTGAGCCGTCGTTGCGCTGCCCAGTGCAGGAGAGCCCTTGGCAGGACCTGTGAACTCGAACTTGGAGAAGCCGTTAATGCGGCGGGCGTGTGCAGACTTCGTGTCCATCTTCCAAGTGCCCTTCTCATCACGGAACACCTCAATGACGGACATCCCTTGATAGTACAGGTTCTTCTTCACTTGCTCCGCTGTCGGCTTATCGTTCACGATCGGACCTAGGGAGAAGATGGTTGTATATTCATGATTGTTAACGAGCAGACCATGCGTGTTCGAGCCGTCGATCGGGAAGAAGGCGTTATAGTCGGAGCCGGAGCCGAATTTCTCGCCAGCCGGGTTAATGACATCGTCGAATGCGGCAATGACATCGTATTTGAAGTTTTGCGGCAATAGGAGCTTGTCTTCTTTTGAAGGTGCAATAGGATTGAAGTAGCCGCTTACCTTGTTCGTGTTGAACCCGAATAGATGATCAGCCGTTTTGGACATCGCGGATGCTTTACCTTCCAGCGCCCCCAGACCAGCTGAAGCCGCAGCCAGTGCCGCAGCGCCAGTGCCTAAGTAGGACAGGAACGTTTTGCGATCAATAGAATTACTCAAGTGAGTCTCCCCCTCAACCTAATTTAGTGACAAGACAAGCATAGAGGTTGAATGTTAACGTATCGTCACGAATAATTGGATTTTTTGTAAAAGGAAGGAGGAGCCCCCTGCCATTCGTCATAGGCACAGCTGTGCTGGCCCCCCTCTAATACCTTCCTATTGCCTAGCCAATGGTAGTCCAATGTGATAGACTAACAAGTATTACATTCCACCCTGGGAGGGACTTCTTGTGGCACCTAAAAAGATGCGTTCAGACATGATTAAAAAAGGATTCGACCGCGCTCCCCACCGCAGCCTGCTTCGTGCGGCCGGCGTGAAGGAAGAGGATTTCGACAAGCCTTTTATCGCGGTATGCAATTCTTATATCGATATTATTCCCGGTCATGTTCACTTGCAGGAATTCGGCAAGCTCGTTAAGGAAGCCATTCGTGAAGCAGGCGGCGTGCCGTTCGAGTTCAACACGATTGGTGTCGACGACGGTATCGCCATGGGACATATCGGCATGCGTTATTCCCTGGCAAGCCGCGAGATTATTGCAGATTCTGTTGAGACCGTTGTCAATGCACACTGGTTCGACGGCATGGTCTGCATTCCGAACTGCGACAAGATTACTCCAGGTATGATTATGGGCGCGCTCCGCGTCAACATTCCAACGATGCTCGTCAGCGGCGGCCCAATGAAGGCTGGCAGAACGTCTGACGGCCGTGCAATCTCGCTCTCCAGCGTATTCGAAGGCGTCGGTGCCTTCCAAGCTGGAACGATTGATGAAGCAGGTCTTCAGGAGCTTGAGCAATACGGCTGTCCAACATGCGGGTCCTGTTCAGGCATGTTCACCGCGAATTCGATGAACTGCTTGGCCGAGGGGCTAGGCCTTGCCCTTCCGGGCAACGGAACCATCCTTGCCGTATCGCCAGAGCGTCGTGAATTCGTCAAGGATGCTGCCCGTCAGCTCATGAAGATCATTGAGCTCGGCATCAAGCCTCGTGATATCGTGACGAAGGATACGATAGATAATGCATTCGCACTGGATATGGCAATGGGCGGTTCGACGAACACCGTTCTTCATACGCTTGCTATTGCTCACGAAGCAGGCATTGAATATCCGATTGAGCGCATCAATGAGATTGCAGAGCGAGTTCCTCACCTTGCGAAGATCGCTCCCGCTTCGGATTACCACATTGAAGATGTTCACAATGCCGGCGGAGTCAGTGCGATTATTAATGAACTGTTCAAGAAGGAAGGCGCGCTTCACGGCGATTGCATAACGGTAACCGGCAAGACGCTCCGTGAGAATGTAGCTGGACATGAGATTCAGGATACCGATGTTATCCATACGATCGACAATCCGCACAGCGAGCGCGGCGGACTAGCTGTCCTGTTCGGCAACCTGGCTCCTCAAGGCGCCATCATTAAGGTTGGCGCGGTGGACAAGTCGGTTGGCGGCTATCACAAGGGACCTGCAATCTGCTTCGACTCGCAGGATGAAGCTCTTGCCGGCATTGCCAGCGGCAAGGTGAAGGAAGGCCACGTTGTCGTCATCCGCTATGAAGGTCCGAAGGGCGGCCCAGGTATGCCTGAGATGCTCGCTCCTACTTCACAGATTGTCGGCATGGGACTTGGCGCTAAGGTTGGTCTTATTACAGACGGCCGATTCTCCGGCGCATCCCGCGGCATCAGCATCGGACACGTATCGCCTGAAGCAGCCGAGGGCGGCCCTATTGCCTTCGTGCATGACGGCGACATCATTGAGCTGGATATGAATAACCGCAAGATGGAGCTTCTCATCAGTGACGAAGAGATGGAGAAGCGCCGCAGCGAGTGGGCGGGCTTCGAACCGAAGATCAAGCGCGGGTACTTGGCTAGATACTCACATCTGGTTACGAACGCCAGCATGGGCGGCGTAATGAAGATGTAGGCAATACCCCCCCAAAAAAAAGGTTGTTAGGAAGCTTTCGCTTCTTAACAACCTTTTATTTTGGTACGAGGTGCGCAGCTTTCTGGATCCTTACTTATGCCTCTAGAGGTCCAGCCAGGACGATGCTGCCTCGCGGCTGCGAGCCCTTCGCATCCGGCTCGAGCGTAATGGCAATCTGATCATACTGATCCGGCTCGAAGGTGAAGTACAGCGCGCCTGTCCCGTTATGCGTGAGGAAGGTGCCTGCATTAACCGGCTTGCCGCCCTTCAGCAGCCATACCTGGAACGCTTCGTTATCCTTCAGCTTAGGCAGGCTCTCGGCTTGCACGATGAGATGCATGCCCTTCGCATCGATAACGATCGTCGCCAGCCCTTGTGCGACTAGATCCTTGGCAGGCGACAGCGAGACGACATGGTTCACTTGTACACCCGTAGCTGGATTCTCTGCTGCAGCCACCTGCTGCTCCAGCTCGTTCACCTGCTTGCCGAGATCAGCGGTCTCCTGACTCAAGGTGGATACTCTCTGGGCGAGCACTGCGGATAAGATTAACAGCACCGCCGCTGCTGCTGTCATCACCCGGTTGAGCGTGGAATTGCGGCTTCCAGTAGGGCTTCCAGAGCCTCTCTGTGGCAATTCGTTGTACTTGTAGGCAGCCGTCGTGATTCCCTCTAGCTGATCCTCCCGTCTGCTCTCTGTTACGCTGTGCAGATTCGCTTCCAAGGAAGCAGCCTCTTCATCCTCAGTCTGTGATGAGCTAAGCACATTTGCCAATATTCTTGCCTTCATGCCTTGCGGAGGTTCTGCCTCATCTACAGCCCAAGGGAGAATATCCATCATAGGCCTCATCTCCTCCAGCTTGCGCTGACATGTCATGCAATGCGGCAAGTGAGCTTCCACCTGCTTCTTCGCTTCTTCATCAAGTCCGCCTAGCATATATAGTTCAACGTCGTCACATCTATTATGGATCATTGCCGCACCCCCTCCTTCCATCTATGATCGAATCGCTTGCGTAATTGACCGAGGGCGAGCCGTACTCGGCTCTTCACCGTGCCAAGCGGGATATCATGCTTCGATGCCACTTCCTGCTGCGTATAGCCCATGTAATAGATCATCTCAACGACCTGCTTCTGATCCTCATTCAGCTCACCAATCGCTTCCCTCATCTGCTCACCGAGCAGCCTTTGCTCAACTTCATGCTCGGTGCTGACCGGCTCTGCCGTTCTCTCCCATACCTCTTCCTCCTGCGCTTCCAGAGGCCTTCTGCCCTGCTTGCGTAGCCAGTCAATGGACAGATTGCGCGAGACCGCGAACAGCCATGTGCTGACCTTGCCTGCCGACCCGTCTGTCTTCATTCTCCCCGCTGACTTCCACACTCGCATGAACAGCTCCTGAACCACTTCTTCCGCGGCCATCGAATCCTTCACCATTCGAAGGACGAAGGAATAGATTGGTCGTTCGTATTTGTCATAGAGCTGCTCCAATGCCAGTGCATCTCCTTCGGCTATTTGCCTGATCAACTGCTCATCTGCGGCCGGCTCCCCCATGGGGCTGATCCCTCCCTGCATGATCTGTTATGCCACCATCATACCTTGCTGATGCGAGATGTCCAGTCTTTTCACCACATTATTAAAATATAAAAAAAACCTATGAGAAATTGTGATCCGAGCGGCCAATCCCATCGTACTACCTCAATTAAGCAAAAAAATAACACGATTATCGTGTTATTCATTAAGGAATATATTGCTGGACAATTCGAATAATCTTCCCGTCTTGTACGGTGCAATGGTAAGGGTAATCCCGCATGCTCCAGTCTTCGTTCTCTTCAATGAGAGTGATGAATTCCTTCAGCCCAATCTGTTCATTCCAGATGATGTCCGCTTCCTCCGCCTTACCGGTCCGGTTATAGATCTGCATGAGCACAACCGCATCCGTCGCTATTGGCAGGGAGGTAATCGATGAATCGGAATCGATTATGTAGTACCCGTCTGGAGGTCCCTCCTCACCTGACTGCCCCTCCTGCTCCTCGAACTTAGCCTTCGCAGCTTCTCCTTCGTACCATTCAATCTCATTAAGCTTGGCCACCCATGTTCCTTCGGCCCATTCCACATTGTGCAAATATCCGGTAAAAACGGCTTCCGTCTGCTGCACCTTCATATATTCCATCTCCGAAGCCGTTGCCCCCTGGATGGTTGCCAACGTGACCAACGTGATGGCTGACAGTATGCTTAACCATGCTCTACTCTTCATCGGACCATCGCCCCTTCTACCTCCATCCTATTCTTAATTCTAGATGGAATCTATGGGCAAAAGGTTGCAACAAATAGAAAAAACCCTCATTCCTAAGACATGGGAATGAGGGAGTCTTATGCTCGAATGCTGTCTGTTAATAGGCCGAGGAACGGCCAAGCGCGGAATCCTCGCTTGCCGAATGAACAGCACGCTGTGAGCCTTCTCCAAGCGATAGCGCCCCATCCTGAACAGCGGCAGGTACAAGCGGCAGGTATTGTCTGACCCTGCCCATCGGCATAATCAGCATGCGCGGGGTTACCGTGTTGCGGCGCTCCTGCCCTCTGGAGCTGCGCTTGCCAGGTGACAGCACCTTAAGCAGGATGCGGAGGTAGACGCCTGTCAGCTTCTTGAACCAGCCGTCCGGCAGCTGGAAGATCTCGAAGCCAAGCCGGTCAGCGCCTCTATGAATCATCGTAACGCCGTACACGGCCCTTGCTTCCTTCGATGCTGGATCTTCCTTCAGCTGCTCAGCGAGGACTGGAAGAGCTCTCTCCACTTCCCTCAGCATCCGGATGCCTGTCGCAACCGGCGAGGAGGACTGGGCAGCTATACCGGACAGCTTCTTGTTGTCGAAGTGCAGCTCTACAATCTGGTCTCCCCTTGCGAGGCTGCCGCCTTCAGCCAGCTGCAGCGTATCCCCCTGGTAGGTCGTTATCCGGTAATGGAAGGCAGGCTCATGCTCGCCTACCTTCTTCATGGCGAATACGAGGTGGAACGCCTTCTCATACAGGAGCCATAGCCCGATGAGCATCCTCTTCCACAGCTTAGGCTGCTTCTCCCGGTACTGATCCGTCAGCTTCATCATCTCATCGATGCCGACGAATCGATAGCCTCGCTCCCTGCCCGCCTCAAGATAGCGGCCGAGCGCTTGAAGCATATGCTTCGGTGCATCTTCATCCGCACCAAGTGTGAGCCCGCAATCATGAAGCAGCAGTACCTCACCAGGCTTCAGCTTCCGCATCATCCGCTTGCTTAGACGCTTCGTGCCAACCTTGGAACGCCAATCGCCGAACATAGCAGACCATAGAATAATCTGCAGATAGCCTAGATTAGAGTAATCGAATACGTTGACGATGCCCCATGGCGGGCGGTAATACGCGGCTTGAATACCCGTTGCCCTCTCAATAATGTCCGATGTCCGCTCAATCTGACGCTTCACCGTGCTCGGACGCATGAGCCAATTCGACTTATGAACATAGTTATGAATGCCTATCCTGTGCCCTTCCTCCGCCATCCTCTTCAGCAGCTCAGGATGAGATTCCGCATGTGAGCCCACGACGAAGAATGTCGCCTTCGCGTCGTATCGAGCGAGCAGATCAAGCAGCTGCGGAGTATAGATCGGGTCTGGTCCATCATCGAAGGTAAGTGCAATCTCTCGCTCAACCTTGCCCTTCTTGAAGACGCGGAAGCCGAAGGTTCGGCTGATGAGCCCCGGGAGGAACGCGTAGAACGTTAGCAGGTAGAATCCCCACAAGAGCAAATTCTCCATCATTTTTTCCCCACCGTTATTTTGGTTTATAGTGTAATCATACAAGTCATATGAACAACGACGATAACCTTAATTGTAACATAACGCAATAAAAAATAGGCATCTTTTTAAAAACTATAGTACAATCATTATGGATTTATGATACTAGAAATTAAAGGAGCTTTTACTATATGCTGCCCTTCTACAAAAAATATTGGCGGACCGCATTTGACATTGCGCTGATCGCTCTCACGGTGTACCTGGTCATGTTCGCCTTCAGCTACTTGTACCGTATTGCCACGCCTATCTTTTTATCCTTTGTTATTTATATGTGTATTGAGCCCCTCGCGAAGCGGCTTCATCGGCTTGGCATGAAGAAGTCTATCGCATCCGGCATTGCCGTCCTGCTGTTCACGCTCATCCTGCTGGCTGCCTTGTCGGGGCTCGCTTATGTCGTGACGAAGGAAGGCAATGACATCATTAAGCAGCTGCCGGCCTACCAAGAGCTGCTTAGAGAGCAGGTTGACCGGAATGCAGCCATCATTAATGAGCGTATCGATGCTCTGCCTCCTGATATTGGCACGAAGATCACTGAGTTAATTAAGGGCTCAAGTGAGAAGCTGACCGGAATTGCCACGCTTCTGCTAAGCAGGCTAGTCGGCTACGCCACTTCCTTCTCGACCTTCTTGTTCAACTTCGCGATTGGCATCATACTCGCCTACTTCCTCAGCATTGAGATTACACAGTGGCGCAAGACAGCGAGTGACAAGACGCCAAGAACGTTCAAGAAGGCCTTCTACTTCCTGAAGGACAATGTGTTCAAGGGAATCGGGGCCTATCTGAAGGCACAAGCGAAGCTGATTACGATTACGTTCGTCGTCATCTTCATCTCGCTCCTGCTGCTCGGTGTGGATGGGGCGCTCGTCATCTCCCTCATCTCTGCGCTGTTCGACATCTTGCCGCTGCTAGGCGTCGGAACGGTGTTCGTCCCATGGATTGTGTACTTGATTATCGTGGGAGAGACTACGCTTGCGGTCTGGCTGACCGTACTGTTCCTTGTTGTCGTCCTGACGAGACAGATTCTCGAGCCTAAGATTACGGGCGACACGCTGGGCGTATCCGCCTTCACCATGCTGGCCTTCATGATTATCTCTCTATCGCTGTTCGGCATTGCCGGTGTCATCCTGTCGCCTATCCTGATGATTCTCATTAAGGCGCTGTATGATCAAGGATACTTCCACCGCTGGATTCGTTCACCTCAAGGGGAGTTCGACCCTGCTAACAGCAGCCAGCCTGTTGACGATCACAACTCTGTATAATGCCAAGCCTATATGGTCAAAAAAGCCTCTGCCCGATTCAAGGGCAGAGGCTTATTCTGTACGTGACAAGCACAGATGCCTAGGTCTATGCTTGACGCGCTGCTAAGTTAGATGCTCATGCATGCCGCTGGAATGCGGACGTGCGATGTTGCTCGCGGCGTATATGGTGCTAACGCGCTGGCTTGCGCGCGTGCTCTGCTTCGTGGGCAGCGATGAGGTCCATGACGCCGCGGAAGAGCTGTGTGGCCTGATGGGAGCTGTCAGGCGACCGATTCTCCGCCAGCACAGCAACCGCGTAGCGGGGGGACTTCGCCGGGCCGTAGCCCGCGAACCACTGGTGGTCCAGGGCGGCTCCGGCGCGCAGCACCTCGGCGGTGCCGGACTTGCCGGCAAGCGCCCAAGTGCCTTGGCGGATCGATCGACCGGTTCCGTGGTCGACGACCGCTTCCATGCCGCGGAGCAGCGCTTCGGCTGTGGCCGAATGGATTCGGCCATAGCCTGCGGCAGGCGCCTCCTGCGGAGCAAGCTTCACCATCCGCTGACCGTTCGCATAGCGGATCTCTTGAACGAGGCGCGGCTGCATGACGCGCCCATGATGGAGCAGCGTGACCATCAGGTTCGCTGCCTGCAGCGGCGACATCAGCACATCACGCTGGCCGATGCCGCTCTGGGCGAGCAATCCGCCGTCCCTCGCGCCTCGCTCTCTGCCTCCAGCGGACTTACCTCCGCTATTCGCGCCACCCTCTCCTCCTACAGCGGACTTACCGCCGCCCCCCGCGACTCCAGCGGGATCAGCAGCGGTTGCGAACACTCTGCCGCCTTCCTCTTCCTCGAGCAGCCGAATCGGCCCTCTCAGAGGCCCATAGTTGCCCTCTGTAGCCCAGCCAACCCTTCTCCCGATGCCTAGCGCCTGTGCCGTTCGCTGCAGTTCCCCAGCACTTAGACGCTCGGCTATCGCAGCGAACACGATATTGCACGATTGAGCAAGCCCCTCTCGCAGCGTCAGATGCCCATGCCCTCCCTCCTTCCAGCAGGAGAGCCCGTACTTGCCGTACTCACCCTCGCAGTTGAAGCTCTCTCCTTCTCTCGCTGCCTTAGTCTCCAGTGCAGCAGCTTCCGTCACCAGCTTGAACACGGATCCTGGCACTGCAGCCTTAAGTGCATGATTGGTCCAAGCCGAAGACCCGACAGGTTGGTCTTCAGGCTTCAGCATGGGCATCGATATACTCGCCAGCACATCCGCGTTACGAGTATCCAGCACTACGATGGCCCCCTCAGCAAGGCCTTGCTGCTTGGCGTATTCCTCAATCTTGCGTTGGAGCTCAAGATCTAATGTCGTAATGACCTGGAGCGGATAATAGGGATTGTGGGGCTGGCTTATCCGCGCATCAAGGCCACGGAGCGGCCTATTCCTCCCATCCGTATAGTAAGCGATGGAAGAGGCGCCTGTCCCCCGCAGCAGCTCATCCAGAGACTTCTCCAGCCCTGCTCCTCCGATGATATCATCCACCCTTCGAGACCTGGCTGCGAGCTCTCTGGCATGATGCTGCCGCATCCATTCCGGATGCTGGCTGACATATCCAATCATATGAAGGACAGATCCTTCTGAGCTTGTACGGGACCTGTAAGGAACTACCCTTATGCCGGCAAGATGCATACGGCTAATCTGTTCCTTCTGCTCATGATTAAGCCGATAAGGGCTGCTCGATCCTTCTCTCATCCAGAATGAAGGCTCAATCATGCCCTCGAGCTGTTCGCGAAGCTTGTCCTCCCGAACACCAAGCAGGTCAGCGAGCCTCTTCAGCTCCTCCGAGCTTCCCCGTTCATTAGCTGAAGGGAATAGAGCAAGCGAATGATAGGTCACGCCGGTAATGACCTTCCCGTTACGATCCACGAAGTCGCCTCTCCCTGTATCCAGCACAAGCCGCCGCTCTCTCTGGGCAACAGACGCCTTCTTCCAATCGACAGGAGTCTGTGCATGAGAAGGAACATGTGGCGGCACGAGCTGCAGCCAACCTACCCGTATCAGACATACTAACAGCAGCCCGCATAATAGAGCCCCTGCTGTGAAGATTCGCTTATCCAACAACTCTTGTTCCTCCTGCGCGAAGTTCTTACCTCTCATTATGATCCTTGTCCTTGCAAAACAAACCGCCTTCCCCATAAGGGAAGGCGGCATGATCATTACCTGTATTAATCAATCTTGAACTTAGACAATGACTCCTTAAGCTCACGAGACACCGTATCAAGCTTGTCGGACAATCTCACCAGTCCGTTGCTAATGTTCATCTGCTCGCTGCTAAGCGAGGCTACTTCCTCTGAAGTAGCAGATGACTCCTCCGCCACCGCGCTGACATTGCTCATTGCCTCAGACAATACGGCTTGCGATTCGTTCAGTGAGCCGATGGATGAAGTTACTAAGTCTAGCCTCGTAATGAACTCGCCCATCTGGCCTTGTACAGTCAGGAAGATCTGATTCGCTTCCTTCACAGAGCCAATCTGCTCTTGGAAGAGCGGATAAGCATCAGATAGAACACTGACCGTTGCATCAATCTCCTGTTGTATCGTATCCGTAATGCTTGCTACTACACCAATGGATTGTCTGGATTGATCAGCCAGCTTGCGAATCTCATCGGCAACGACCATGAATCCCTTGCCAGCTGCTCCCGCACGAGCTGCTTCAATCGTTGCATTAAGTGACAATATGTTCGTCTGCTTCGTCAGATTGTTAAGCACGTCGAGTATTTTGCGAATGGAGCCTGTGCTCTCCTTCAGCTTGTCAACCTTCTCAACCATCGAGCGGGTCATCTCTTCGGTCATACCTGTCTTCTGGATAAGAACACCCATATAGGCTGTTCCTTGCTCACTTGCCTTCTGGGCTTCAGCAGCTGATTCCACCATCTGTCCGTTGGAGGAGATGACCATCTTCATCTGCTCGTTGATACTGCCCGTCAGATCACTGCCCTTCTCCGCTTCCATCGCCAGACTCGTTGCACCGCCGGCAATCTCCTCAGTGGCCACGGCAATTTCCCTTGCTGATAATGCAGTCTTCTTAGAAGCATCTGTCAGCTCGCTTGCCGTCTTCCATACTTCTTCAGCTGACATCGTCGTCTGCTTAGCCAAGCTTGTAATCTCAGCCATCATCCGATTGAAGCTAAGGGCCAGCTGGCCAATCTCGTCCTGACGCTTCGTCATGGCAGAGCGGACAGTCAAGTTCCCACGCTCGCCCTCATTCATGAGATTCCTAAGCTGTACTAGAGGGTGCGCAATAGTACGAATGACGATCATACTAATGATCAGAGCAAGGATCGAAGCGAATAACACAATGATCCAGGTCAGATTGCGAATCACATCGGCATCCTTGACCAATTCATGGACAGGAATCGTTGCAACGAGCTTCCACGGCATAGAAGTAAGCTGCTTGTAGGAGACTAGCACGGCTTCGCCGCTCGTCGTATCCATATGCTTGGAGCCTGAATCATCCTTCAGTTGAGCAATATTGGCCGGTTCTGTAATTCGTTCAATATCTACAGCGGCTGCTACATGATTTTGTTGGTCAATAATGGCAACGGCACTGCCTTCTCCTAGCTGGAGTGAGCTGAACTGAGCGATAATATGTCTCACTTCAACCTCCATGATGAGCACGTAGACAGCTTCATTCGAGCTTGAATTTTTGAGCAGTCTGCTCACTGCGATGGTTGCAGCCTTTTTATTGGCAATTCCGTCGGTTATTCCTTCTTTCTGAGGAGCTACCCACACCGCACCTCCGCCAGCTGCTTCCACTGATTTGTACCATTCCTTGCTCTTAATCTCTTGCAGATTGACAACTCCGCTTGATCCGGCAGAGATTGGCTGCAGCTTTTCATTAATTGGTACCAGCAGCACACCAGCTACGGTGTTGTTCCCCATAACGTAATTAGATAGCTTCTCTGTAAGCTTGCGGCTTGACTCGAAGTAGGAGAAGTCATCTGCCGCCTTGCTCATATCGTCAATATGTTGGTGGACCTCTTTATCAATGAGAATCTGCATCGTCAGATCTTCATAATTTTTGAACATAAGGTCAAGCTTACCAGCGGTCTGGTCAATCGTCTGGTAGCTAGCACTGGATACCTTCTCTTCCACAATACCCTTAGACTGTGAATAGGCAATCAGGCCAACAATGAGTACACATGCGACTATACTGCAGAATATGAATAGGAATAGCTTCGTCCCAACTGACTTAGCAGGGTTGGTGAGAGCCAGCTCTTTTAACTGCTTGGCTGAGGAGTTAACTAAGTTATGGCGACTTGTTTGCGCTTTCACATCCCCCTCTGCAGAAGAATGGTTCCCTTGCGAAGAGCCGCTAGCTCCATTTTTCTCTTTGTTTTTCCCATTACGTCCAATATTTAACTTTTTCATATACGGCACCGCCCTTTATCAAGCTTTACCAGATATATCGGTTCAATATGAACCATTTGTGAGGTTTAAGGCTCAAAAAAAAACGCCAACCTTTACAATTACGTAAAATTGGCGCTTCTTCATGCCTAGCTGCTTATGATTCTTAAGACCTAGCCTTGCCGATTCTCTTACGCATCATGTCCATCGGCTTAACCGGATGCTCGGTTCTCATCTGAATAGCTTGAAGAGGATGTCTAGCTGCATCGAGGATCTCCCCAGCTTCATTCCTAATCTCAGGCACGAGCTGCTTGAAGAATCTGCCGCCGGGACCTACGAATTCAATCTCTTGTCCAGGCTTGAAGTGATTCCTCTGCTGAACAGTAGCAATACCTGTCGCTTCGTCATAAGCAGTCACAATTCCTGCGAAGTCATAAGGAGCAGGCTTATCCTCCGACTCGTAGATGTGGTCCTCTGCTCCAGGAGTATCCAGGAAGAAGCCAGTATTGACCGGACGATTAGCCGCCTTGTAGATCTCCTCCAGCCATTCCGGCTTCAGGACGAAGCCTGCTGGATTGTCGAAGTAGGCATCGATCGCTTGACGGTATACATTCACGACGGTTGCTACGTAATGAATGCTCTTCATTCGACCTTCAATCTTGAAGCTGTCAACCCCGACTTCAATGAGTTCAGGCAAGTATTCAATCATACATAGATCCTTGGATCCCATCGTGAACTTGTCCTCATCTTCACCGAACACTTGGGCATCATCCTCGAAGAGATCATACTTCCATCGGCATGATTGGCAGCAGCCGCCTCGATTCGAGTCTCTGTCGGTGAAGTGGTTGGACAACACGCATCTGCCCGAGAAGGAAGAGCACATCGCTCCATGAATGAATGCTTCAATCTCGATATCGACCTTCGCCTTAATCTCGGCAATCTCCTCGAAGCTTGTCTCGCGGGCAAGCACGACTCTCGGCAGTCCTTCATCCTTCCAGAATTGAACGGCTTGCCAGTTAAGGGTAGACTGCTGAGTGCTCAGATGGACCTCTACCTTAGGCGCTACTCTCTGGGCCGTCTCGATAACCGCTGGATCTGCTGCGATGATAGCTGCAATCCCCGCTTCCTGCAATCCGCGCAAGTAGTCTTCCAAGCCGCTAATGTCTTCATTATGTGCATAGATGTTCGTTGCAACGAACACCTTGGCTCCGTAACGGGCAGCGAACTCTACGCCTTCCTTCATCTCCTCGAAGGAGAAGTTATCCGCATTCGAACGGAGACCATACTTCTGTCCGCCGATATAGACCGCATCTGCTCCATAATGTACCGCGAACTTAAGCTTCTCCAGATTGCCTGCCGGCGCAAGCAGCTCCGGCTTATCCAATCGATGCCGCTTCCCTGTATATCTTGGAGTTGTCTTAACTAAGTTAGTCATCGCTCTTGTCTCCACCTCCTGTACCTATCATTAATATACTTGCTCCTTGTAGAAGAAGCCGTAGCTAAGCTCTCGATCCGGATCCTGCACCTTGCGAATGGCATCCAGCCAGTGCTCCTGGAACTCGTATCCTTCCGGATCAGCATAATAAGCATCAATTGCTTGGCGATAAGCACGTACAACCACTTCATTGTATGCGGTGCTCTTCAGCAAGCCTTCAATCTTCAGACTGTCAATTCCAGCTTCTAACAGCTCATGAATATTCTCAAGCATACAGATATCATCAGAGCTCATAATATGCGTACCGTTCGCATCTTCATAGATCGGGAAGCGTTCATCCGGACGCTCGGTCTCCTTCAAGTAGAGACCGCTCTCCCTATCGGAGTCCTTCAATCGGTCCAGCGATTGCTGATGATCCAGATAGGACTCGACGAGGGAGCGCTTGGAATGGTAGATGTTCGTGAGACCATGAACCTGCACCTCAAGCTCCAAGTTCGTCTTCTGTCTCGTATCGATCACTTGATCCATATTCAGCTCGCGGGCCAGGACATAACGGGTCGCGCCTCTGCGTCCCCAATATTCCGCAGTGACCACATTCGTCGACGTCATCTCTGCGTTCCAGTGCAGCGCAAGTCCTGGTGCTGCTGCCTTAGCGGCCATTAATACGGACGGATCACCGAACACGATCGCATCGACCCCAGCATGAACGAGCCCCTCTATATATTCGGGAAGGTCTTCGGTCGTCTTATTATCGACGAGGTTATTCATGGCTGCATAGATCCGAACCCCTCTCGGCTTCGCAGCCTTAACCGCTTCGGCAATCAGGTCCAAGGTGAATTCACCTGGCATACGCAGTCCGAATCTGGACTCACCGATTACGAAGCTGTCTGCACCTGCATCCATCAATCTAATTAGTTCATCCATGCTTGCTGCTGTCGTCAGCAGCTCTGCTCTTCTAATCATCTCGCTCAATGGTTCAACCTCCTTGCTCAGCCGTGCTGTTACTCTTCTTAATGTTACGCAAGTGCTCTTGGTACGTTCGTGCGAATAGATGGGCTTGGGAGCCGTCCTTCTTCGTCACATAATACAGATAGTCGGAATCCTTCGGGTATAACACAGCTTCAATAGAAGCCAGACTCGGGCTTGCAATCGGCCCTGGCGGAAGTCCCTTAATCTTGTACGTATTGTAAGGACTGTCTACGAGCAGATCCTTCTCGAACAGCCGCTCCTTAGGCTTATCGAGCGAATACTGCACGGTCGCATCAATCTGAAGCGGCATCCCTTCAGCAATGCGGTTATAGATGACACCCGCGACAAGACTGCGTTCATCATCCACTACCACTTCGCGCTCAACAAGAGATGCGATTGTCATTAGCTGATGCATGTTCAGCTTGCGTTCTTCCATGACTGTATCCCAATCCTCTGGGAGGCTCTCCAGCTTACGGTCCAATTCGTTGATCATTCGCTGTAGATAGTCCTGCTCCGTGCTTCCACTTACAACCTCATAAGTCTCCGGGAATAAGTATCCTTCCAGTCGATGACGAAGCTTCACATCCCCAGGTATTGAACGTACCGCCTCTGCATCTCCCCAATCTGTAACAGACTCAGCGAGCGAGAGGAACTTAACTTTATCAATTAACTTTTCTTGAGATAGCTTATCAGCGATCTGCACAATTGTATAGCCTTCAGGAATGGTAAAACGAACCATCTCCTTGGCGACGGTCTCCCCTGCATTCAATGTGGCAATGACATCAGCAAGCGGTGTTCCTTGCTTGAACTCGTAGACGCCCGCTTGGAACCGGCCGCCTTCGTCCTTCAACTTCAGATAGTATTTGAACAGGAATGAATTCTTAATAATGCCCTGCTGCTCCAGCATGTCAGATACCTCGAATGCTGACATTCCCTTCGTAATCTCTACTCTTACATCCTTCCCTGCGGCTGGCGCCTGAAGGCCATTCCATATATAGAATGCTACGCTTCCTGCGCCTAGCAGGAGGAGCGATATAAGACTGATGACCACCCAGAAGGTAACGCGGCTGCGTCTAGGTCCTGTATAGGATGGCTGGTCGGATGAATGCTGCACTTGAATGGCTAACCACCTTTCTCCTTACTCCGCGAAAAAGAGCGGAAGGATCCGCTCTTCATCCTGAAGCTTATCTAATTGTAGAACTGGTGCCTAAGGCCGTTCATGATCTGCGAACAGCAGCTCATCATAACCCTCGGAAGCCAGCTCCCATTCCTCATCATCTTCAATCGTCTCAAGCTTAGGCTCACCGTTCTCCTCAATGACACGGAACAATTCGACTTCATCGTCCTGCTTCATCCTGGCGGACTGCAGGGCAGCATACACAGCAGAGCCTAATTGGAATTCGGCCTTAATGACGAAGATCTCCGCCTGTCCGCCCTCGGCAATGAGCTCGAGCTCGGTACCGTACACTTCCTTCAAGCGCTCGCTCTTCAGCGGGAGCCCAGGCTCATGACCTGACATTAGCCTTCTTCCTCCATCTCACCGAGCAAGGTGTTGAAGGTCTCTTCGACCATGTTCCACTCTTCCTCGTCTTCAATGGTGAACAGCTTCAGATCATCGCCGTCTTCCTCATAACGGAAGGCGTACACCTCGTCCTCTTCCGATTCTGCCTCATCGGTCACCGGTACGACCATCATATATTTCTCTTCAGAGCCATCCACTTCGAACTTCATGATGACCTCGAATTCTTCTTCGTTGCCTTCTTCATCCGGAATATAAATAATCTCTGGTTCTTCGAACTGCATGTCGTCCTTTGTCATCGTAACCCTCACCTTTTCGTATTAGAATCGAGATAATTTTGCAAAATGAGCGTTGCCGCCATTTTGTCGATTACTAGCTTGCGCTTCTTCCGGCTGACATCCGCTTCAATCAACGTTCGCTCGGCGGATACCGTTGTCAGCCTTTCATCCCAAAGGTGGACAGGTAAATTTAGTGTCTGCTGTAGCTGCTGTGCAAATTCGATGCAAATTTCGCCACGCGGTCCAATCGTGCCATTCATATTCTTGGGCAGACCGACAACAATCTCACTTACTTCGTGCTCATTGACAAGCTCCGCAATGCGATCCAGCTCACTGCCGTCCCGCCTGCGTTCAACAACCCCAGTTCCTTGCGCCGTCCAGCGAAAAGCATCACTGACCGCTACGCCGATTCTTCGGTCGCCATAGTCCAATCCCATTATTCGCATGTCTCGTCATTGCCCTCTGCCGTTAATTGTCCTTCTTATGATTGAGATAGAACCGGACCAGCTCTTCAATTAATTCGTCTCGTTCTTTTTTGCGGATTAGGCTTCTGGCGTTGTTGTGCCGCGGAATGTACGCGGGATCTCCGGACAGCAAATATCCGACGATCTGGTTAATCGGATTGTAGTCCTTCTCTACCAGCGCATCATAGACCGCTAGCATGATGTCCTGAGAGGATGTCTCCATTCCTTCTGCCTTCACGTCAAACTTCATGGTATTGTCCATAGAACTCATCGCCAGCACCTCGCTTTCCTAACAGCAATTGGAATTAAAAATACATGTCTATCATATCACATTTGCTTGTGTGAGGACCAGTTCTTCTGCAAGTTTCAAAGCCTCGCCTAATTGTGAAGCATCCTTGCCGCCTGCCTGAGCCATATCAGGTCTGCCGCCGCCTCCGCCGCCGCAGCGAGCCGCCGCTTCCTTAATCAGCTTGCCTGCATGGAAGCCCTTCTTCACTAGATCGGCTGACACTGCAGCAACAAGATTCACCTTGTCCTCTTGCACAGCACCAAGCACGATAACAGAGGACGGCAGCTTGCCCTTCAGCTCATCGACAATCGCACGAAGAGCATCCATAGATGGAGCGTTAACCTCAGCTGCGAGCACCGTCACTTCACCGATAATCTTAGCCTGAGTCTCCAGGGAGCCTGCCTCGATGCGGCCAAGCTTCGCTTGCAGCGATTCATTATCGCGACCAAGCTCTCTCACTTGTCCGAACAGAGCCTCGATCCGCTTCGGAACATCATTCGTATTCGACTTCAGCAGCGCTGAGGCTTGCTTCAACAGATCCAGCTGGCCTTCCATATATGCATAAGCATGGCGTCCGGTTACGGCTTCAATCCGGCGCACGCCTGAGCCGATTCCGCTCTCGCCGAGCAGCTTGAACAGACCAATCTGCGACGTATTGCGAACGTGGCAGCCACCGCATAGCTCCAGGCTGTAGTCACCGACTTGAACGACGCGTACGACGTCCCCGTACTTCTCTCCGAATAGAGCCATCGCTCCCATCGCCTTCGCATCAGCTAGAGACTGATCCGAGATGGATACGTCTGTACCCTGCCAGATCTGTTCATTAACTTTGCGTTCAATCTGCACGAGCTCTTCAGCTGTAATGCTTCCGAAGTGAGAGAAGTCGAAGCGGAGGCGGTCCGGTTCAACGAGCGAGCCCGCTTGATTGACATGGTCGCCCAGCACTTCTTTTAATGCTTGGTGAAGCAAGTGAGTTGCCGTATGATTCTTGATCGTATCCTCACGCTTGGAGCGGTTCACGGTTGCTTCTACCTGCTCGCCAGTGCGAACCGTTCCTTCAAGCACCAAGACGTGATGTACACTCTGGCCTTGCGGGGCCTTCGTGACATCCTCGACGCGTAGAGTGAAGCCTCTTCCTTGGATTAGGCCTCGATCGCCGACTTGGCCGCCGCTCTCTGCATAGAATGGCGTGCGATCCAGCATGAGGAGCGCCTTCGCACCTTCACCCGCTGTATCAGCCAGCTCATTATTTACAACAATGCCCGTAATTTGGGCCTCAGCTACCAACTCATTATAACCAACGAACTGGCTTTTAATCGTGAAGTCCGCCAGTGGTCCGCCTTGTACATTCATCCCGCCAGTATCCTGTCTCGCCGCACGAGCTCTCACCCGCTGCGCTTCCATCGCGGAGTCGAAGCCTGCACGATCCACCGTCATGTTATGCTCAAGCGCATAGTCCTCGGTTAAGTCGAACGGGAAGCCATAGGTGTCATAGAGACGGAAGGCATCCTCTCCCCCGATGATTGCAACACCAGCTGCCCGGGCTCCAGTCACCAGATCAGACAGAATAGCCAGGCCGTCAGAGAGCGTCTCGTGGAAGCGCTCCTCTTCCGTACGGATGACACGCTCGATGAACTCCCGCTTATCTACTACCTCTGGGTAGTACACGCCCATTACTTCACCGACAACACCGGTTAATTCGAATAGGAACGGACGCTCGATGCCAAGAGTCTTCCCATAACGGACGGCACGTCGAAGCAATCTTCGAATGATGTAGCCGCGTCCTTCATTGGAAGGCATAACACCATCGCCTACAGCGAATGCAACCGTACGAATATGGTCAGCAATCACCTTGAGAGCGATATCCTGCTCTTCATTGTGCTTGTAAGTAACCCCCGCAATGCCGCAAGTGCGGTCAATGATCGGACGGAACAGATCGGTGTCGAAGTTCGAATCTACATCTTGAATAATGGAAGTCAGGCGCTCTAGGCCTGCACCCGTATCAATGTTCTTGTTCGGAAGCGGTGTATAGCTGCCGTCCTTGTTGTGATTGAACTGAGAGAACACCAGGTTCCATACTTCCAGGAATCGTTCATTCTCCCCGCCAGGCCAGCACTCCGGATCGGACAAGTCGCCATACTTCTCACCGCGGTCGTAGAAGATCTCCGTACAAGGCCCGCAAGGCCCCTCGCCGATATCCCAGAAGTTCTCATCCAGCTTGTAGATTCGCGCCTCAGGAATGCCGATCTTGTCTCTCCAGTAGGTATAAGCTTCTTCATCCTCCGGGTAGACCGTCACGGATAACCGCTCCGGATCGAAGGCGAGCCACTGCGGTCCCGTCAGGAACTCCCATGCCCATGTAATCGTCTCTTCCTTGAAGTAATCTCCGATGGAGAAGTTGCCGAGCATCTCGAACATCGTATGATGGCGGCGCGTCTTGCCCACGTTCTCTATGTCATTCGTACGAATACACTTCTGCGAGTTCGTAATTCTAGGATTGTCCGGCTTCACGCGCCCGTCGAAGTAGGACTTCAGCGGCGCCATCCCGGCATTAATCCACAGCAGAGAAGGGTCATTATGGGGAACGAGTGAAGCGCTTGGCTCCACCTTATGCCCCTTGCTCTCGAAGAACGCGAGCCACTTGGAACGAATATCACTGGCCTTCATCATTAATTAACACCCTCCAATATCGATTCTACAGGTTAGGAAAAAAAAACAAAAATCGCCCCTGTCTGAGACAGGGACGAATGAAATCGCGGTACCACCCTGGTTATCTCCTGCGCTGTAAACCAGCATAAAAAAAGGAAATCGCCTTAAGAGGACGTTAACGGGTCCAGAGCCGGTGAAGGTCATTCACACTCCGAGATTAGCCTTCGGCATACTCTTCACCTTAAGAACTCTCTCAGCCGACGCATAGATCTATGCGAAGAAGTTCTCTCTCTAGCAAGGGGGCTGCAGCCTACTCCATCTCATCAACGATGTTACTTATTAATTCTCAGTATATAAGCAGCCCCGTCCTCTGTCAAATGGTCTTCCTTCTCACATAATAAGCGAAGATATGCTGTACGATTACCTTAAGCGCTGCGAAGATGGGAACAGCCAGTATCATCCCTACAATGCCTGCAACCTCGCTTCCAACCAGCAAGGCGAAGATGATGGACAAGGGATGCATATGCAGCGTCCTCCCGACCACCTGAGGGGAGACCACATTGCCCTCAAGGATCTGACAAGCCATATTGACTGCGATGACGAGAACAGCCAGCTTCAGCGAGATGGTCGAAGCAACGATGAGTGCCGGCGCTGCTCCGAAGAACGGACCGACATAAGGGATAATATTCGTAACGGCGACTATAGCAGCGAGCAAGAGCGCATAAGGCATCCCGATCAGCAGATAGCCGATATAGGCTAGCATGCCTACAATGATACACACCAGGAACTGTCCTCGGATGTAGCTGCCCAGTGCATGATCGATATCCTTGAACAGCCTCACCGTGCTTTTGCGATGCGACTTAGGGACATAAGTAATGACGGTTCTCTCGAACACGTCGAAGTCCTTCAATATATAGAAGGCTAGGAACGGGATGATGAAGGCAACGAACACCGCGTTCAGCATCGACCCCATATTGTTCACGAAGGAGAATAAGGACGCAGATACCCGCTTCTCCAGCTGATACAGGGAATTGTTAATGCCGGAACGGATGCTCTCAGGCAGCATGGATGTATTATTGAGATCGGTCACCAAGCTCTGGGCCCTCATAGTCAGCTCCGGCACATGTTGATTAAGCTCCTGCACTTGATTGATGAACATCGGAATGACATTCACGAGGACTACCGCAAGAGCTGCGCAGAACACCATATAGATGAGCAGCACCGCAATCGTACGAGGCACCTTCCGGTCATGCAGCAGCGTGACAATCGGATTGAGCACATATGAGATAATCATCGCAATGAGGAACGGAGCGAGGACAGCCTTCAGGAAGCCGTATATATGGATAATGATGGGCTTGATTAGAATTAGCATATATAAGGACACAAGAGCTAGGATGAAGTAGATAAGCCCGACGAACAGCCGGCTGCTTGTGAAGCGTTCCACCTGCTGCCACCTCCCTTCCCTCTTCGAACTAGAGCACCATTAGAGCGCCAGAGGACTTATACAGTATATGTACAAGCAGGAACAATCATCCCCAGGGCGTGCAGCTTGTAGGCAAAAAAAAAAAGACGCAAGTCGTATGCACGGCATACGTCTCCACGTCTTCGCTTCATTCCGCTATGGATTAGTTGGCATGAATCTGGGGCATCTCTTCTTCGAAGAACAAGTCATCGAGCGAGCTTAGGGTGCCGTCTTCTTCAACCTGATAGACAGACATCTTCTCTCCGTTGACTGTAAGTTCTATGAAGCAGCCCCAGCAGTAGAACTGATGGGAACCAATCTTGCCTATATCCTTGGAATTGCAGTTGGGACATCTCATATACATTCATTCTCCCTATTCATTCGAATTGGAAGCTGCGACGGGCTCCAATTCCGCTTCGCTGACAGCAGGAACAATAATCGCGTCTTCCCCGAGCAGTACGGCGCTTGCTTCGGCAGGCGCCCTTAACCACTTGCGCCCTTCCATCAGGTCCGAGACAAATCCGTCCGTAAGTTCATAGCCTATTATCTGTGTACCCTGATATGGGTGGAAATAAACATCGGATAAAAATCCCAGCTGTGAGCCTTGAACAGTCAGTACAGGCAAATCCTTCAGCTTAAGCAGTCCTGTAACGAAAGATCGGGTAATCCGATGCGCTTCTATCTTCACTGCGGCATCCTCGCCGGATATGAGGATGGCGTCTTCACCACAGGTCAGCACATCCTTCCAGTGTACAACGGTGACCTTCCTTACGAACCAGCCTCTAGCTTCAAGAATTAGCCCTCTTAACTGCCAATGCTCATCGAACCAAGCGTCCTTGATCTTGCCCACACACTTGCCTGAGTGAATTACGACAACGGGCAATCCGATTATATGTTGAAGTCTAATCACAGCGCAGAGGAAGCCTCCTAGGAATTATTACGAATACGCTGCACAATCGTTGCAACAATCTGCGCAGCCTCATCCAGCTGTTCCCTAGTATTCCCCAATCCGAAGCTGAATCTAATCGCCGTATTCAGATGCTCATCCGGAAGCTTCATCGCACGGAGCACGTGAGAGCGCTCCAGCGACCCTGATGTGCAAGCTGATCCGCTCGATGCTGCGATACCTGAGAGATCCAGATTCATGAGCATCGTCTCGGTATCCACTCCTAAGAAGCTGAGGTTAGCGATATGCGGCAGCCGCTCTTCCCCATGACCGTTAACCATTATAGCATCCTTGTCAAGTCTAGCAGTCAATTGCTCTATCCAGACCTCTCGAAGCACGTCCAGCTCCTGCCGCCTGCTCGATCGATTGCTCACACAGAGATCAAGTGCTCTGGCGAAGCCAGCTATACCGGCAACGTTCTCCGTACCTGCACGCCGCTTCCGCTCTTGCGAGCCGCCGAGTGCGAGCGGTTCTATTGGCGTTCCTTGCTTGATATATAGGAGACCTACACCTGCGGGACCATTGATCTTGTGCGCAGAGAAGCTTACGAGGTCCACAGGGAGATCATGAAGGTCATAGGGGAAGGAGCCAAGAGATTGAACAGCATCCACGTGGAAAGTAATACCGTGAGCACGAGCAATCTCACCTAGCTCTTGAATGGGCTGCATCGTGCCAACTTCGTTGTTGCCGTGCATAATCGTCATCAAGCCTGTTCTTGACGTGATGGCATTCCGTACATCTTCGGGACTTACTCGGCCAGTGGCGTCTACAGGAAGGACAGTCACTTCATAGCCCTGCTTAGAGAGCCATTCGCAAGTATGCAATACGGCATGGTGTTCAGCTGCCGAAGTTATGATATGGTTCTTGCCTTCGTGCCGGAGCGCTCTTGCCGCTCCGATAATAGCCAGGTTGTCACTCTCGGTTCCGCCGCTGGTGAACACGAGCTCATTAGGCCGGCAATGCAGGGCGGCCGCCATTCCATCGCGGGAACGGCTCAGCAGCTGCTTCGCCGCTCTGCCGAACGCGTGCATGCTCGAAGGATTGCCGCCTGGCCCCTGCATCACTTCCAGCATGACAGCCGCAACCTCCGGATGCATTGGGGTCGTTGCGGCATGGTCAAGATAATACATATCGGGACACACTCCTTAGATGTAGAACATGTAGCTGTCCTTATGCTCTTCATCCTGATAGTTAACTAGATCGTATAAGGTCGTTGAATCAAGCACTTCGGCAATGCCGTCTCTTATTCTCAGCCACAGGTTGCGCTTAGCCGGATCATCTTCCTCGGTGAAGTCCACTGGAGAGATTGGACCCTCAAGAATTCGGATGACATCTCCCGAAGTAATCTGCTCAGGATCCTTAGACAGAATATATCCGCCGTACGCGCCGCGAATACTTTTCACCAGACCGGCATTCCGAAGCGGAGCAACGAGCTGCTCCAGGTAATGCTCGGACAAGCTGTTGCGTTCAGCTATACTTTTCAGCGAGATCGGACCTTCTCCGAACTTCGCTGCAAGCTCCATCATAATCGTTAGCCCGTAACGGCCTTTGGTTGATATTTTCATAGGGCACCTCTTCCTTAATCGAGTGGTATGTAGGATGGAATAACGTATCGTGTACACATGAATGGTCTATTATATCATGGTATTCCCATAATAGTTCTATGTTAACATATCCCATCGGATCAGTGTGTAACAAATTCGCTTCATTCAAGGGTTAGAAGGGCTCTGTTGTGAAAAAAATTGACGTCTATGATACAATAATAAAGATTTATTCTCAACTAGAAGGCGGTGTGAACGAGCATGAGCAAATTAAAGTCAGAGACTCGCGTAGTTGTTGGCATGTCTGGCGGCGTGGATTCCTCCGTAACCGCATGGCTGCTTAAGCAGGAAGGCTACGACGTAGTAGGCATCTTCATGAAAAACTGGGATGACACGGATGAATTCGGACATTGTACGGCGGAAGAAGATGCAGAAGATGTTCGAAGAGTATGTGATCAGATCGGCATCCCTTACTATACAGTTAATTTCGAAGAGCAATATTATAACAAAGTATTCTCCTACTTCCTAGAGGAGTACAAGAGGGGACGCACCCCGAACCCCGACGTCATGTGCAACCGGGAGATTAAGTTCGGAGACTTCTTGAACAAGGCGCTGGAGCTTGGCGCTGACTATCTCGCCACTGGTCACTATGCCCAGGTGGAGCGGACGAACACTGGGGAGACGAAGCTCATGCGCGGTGTTGACCGCAACAAGGACCAGACTTACTTCCTGAGCGCCTTAAGTCAGCGCCAGCTGGAGAAGGCGATGTTCCCGATCGGCCATCTCCCTAAGCCTGAGGTTCGCCGCATCGCCGAGGAGGCTGGGCTTGCGACAGCGAAGAAGAAGGATTCTACCGGAGTATGCTTCATCGGGGAACGCGACTTCAAGTCCTTCCTCAGCAACTATCTCCCTGCCAAGTCTGGTGACATGATTGACATCCGTACAGGGGATAAGAAGGGCCGCCACGACGGACTCATGTATTATACGCTCGGTCAGCGCCAGGGACTTGGTATAGGAGGCTCGGGCACCGGTGAGCCTTGGTTCGTCGCTGAGAAGGACTTAAGCTCGAATATTCTGTATGTCGTACAAGGCGAGCAGCATCCCAGCCTCTATTCGACTGGACTTACGGCAGAAGGAGTGAACTGGATCTCTCCGGATAAGCCAGCGGGCCCTCTGCGGTGCACCGCTAAGTTCCGCTATCGCCAGCCAGATCAGGGAGTTACGGTAACCCTCCATGACGATGGCAGCGCCGATGTCGTATTCGACAAGGAGCAGAAGGCGGTCACGCCGGGTCAAGCGGTCGTGTTCTATGACGGAGAGATCTGTCTCGGCGGCGGTACGATTGATGTCGTCCATGGGGTAGATGCAGCTCTATTCGCTTCCGCACAAGCACAGAGTTAATGCGCCGTTATTACAGTAAAAAAAGGCTATCGACTTCCCGAGCATAATGCGCGGGAAGTCGATAGCCTTAAATTGTTGCGGTGCCAGTATGCAGTGCTGATCCGTTATCCAAGCTTCTGGGTTAGAGGATCAATGAGTGGTTCGTGTTCCGGATCTGATACGACATGTCCATGAGTCATGTCGAGCTTACGAACAATCAGTCTGGATATACGAAGGTGATCTGTCTCCTCCACCGTGAACTCGTATTCTCCGTTGTAATCGACCTTCTGATTATGCTTGGGAGGTATCTCTATCTTCGAGTAGATCCAGCCGCCAATCGTATCATAATCATCACTCTCAATATCGAGGCCGAAGTAGCTGTTCACTTCTTCGATGAGCACCAAGCCGCTAATGGAGTGAGAGTCATCGTCCCGCTTCTCGATATCCGCGCGCTCCTCATCGAACTCATCCTGAATCTCTCCAACGATCTCTTCCATAATATCTTCGAGAGTGACGAGGCCGGACGTTCCGCCGTACTCGTCAATGAGTATGGCGATTTGTGTTTTTTTCTTCTGCATCAGCTTAAGGAGCATGCTAATCTGCATGGATTCCGGCACGGTCGTAACCGGCCTAGTAATCTGACGAATATCCTTCAAGCTGTGCGTCGTATCCTTCAGCAGATCCTTAATATGAACGAAGCCGATGATATTGTCCTTGTCATTCTCGCAGACAGGATATCTCGTTCTCATCTCGTCAAGCGCTATCTGCTTGTTCTCCTCCAGAGAGAGTGTCGTGTTCAAGCAGATCATCTCGGTTCGCGGGATCATAATCTCACGAGCGTTCGTCTCCGCGAACTCGAATATGTTGTCAACGAGTGTTAATTCTGTATTGTCAATGAGTCCGCTCTTATGGCTTTCCTTCATTAAGACGCGAATTTCCTCTTCGGTGTGCGCGGCATCCTTCTCCGACGCAGGCTCGACTCCGAATCGCTTAAGGAGCCAGTTGGCTGTGCCGTTAAGCACCCAGATGAAGGGATACATGATTCTGTAGAAGTAGACAAGCGGCCTTGCGGTTAGCAGCGTAATCGTCTCCGACTTGCGGATAGCAATCGTCTTCGGAGCTAGTTCACCCAGCACAATATGAAGCACAGTAATGAATGTGAAGGCGATGATGAAGGAAGCAGAGTGAATGAACACTTTGTTCTCTACACCAAGCTGCAGGAACCACGGTTCGATCACACTTGCGATCGCCGGCTCTCCAATCCAGCCGAGACCAAGGGAAGCAAGTGTAATACCTAGCTGGCAGGCGGATAGATACGCATCCAGATTATTCGTCAGATGTGAGGCAACCTTCGCTCTGGCATGGCCGCCTGACGCAAGCAGATCAATTCGGCTTGCTCTGACCTTCACCATCGCGAACTCCGCTGCGACAAAGAAGCCGTTCATGAACACCAACAAAAAAATGAGTACCAGATTCACCATAATGGGTAAAGGGTCCAACGATTCCCTGTCTATCGTACGCAAAAAGCTCCATGCTGTACAACGACAGGTGCACCTCCTTCTATTCAATAAAATTAATAGTTAGACTTCAATACGTTAACATTAGACGATACCAAGCCCCGGCGTCAAACGGCCGAACTGCTCCTGAAGACGATCCTGAGGTTCTACTGATGTTTATTCGCCGTAGGGTGCGCCTTATGCATGAATTCCTTGCATTTACTTACGATTCTATAGTCATCCTGTTGTTTACCTTTGATAAATGTTCATAAAGACGTTAAGATTTACTCAGCTTCCCTTAAGCCCAGCCCGCATTCGGCTTGCTATAATGGTACACATTACTTATTCATAGAGAGGGGTTACCCATACCTTATGAGAAAAGTCGTTCTCACCCTAATGATTGCCTTGTGGATCATGCCTGGACTATCTCTGGCTCATTCCGTCGTTGAAGAGGCTGTTCCTGGCAAGGACGCTGTGTTAACTGAATCACCCGCTTCCATCGCTCTAACCTTCAATACCGATATAGAGAAGATCAGCACCTTGAAGCTGCTGCGCTCTAACGGAGAGGAAGCGAAGCTGCAGCCATCGGCGGTGAAGGATGCAACGTTAAGCGCTGAGGTCGCCGATACTCTGGACAATGGCAAGTATACGGTTAAGTACGCGATTATCGGAGCGGACGGACATACGGTAGATGGTGAGTATACCTTCACGGTCAATGCCCCAGCCGCACCGGCTAGCCCGAGCCCAAGCCCAAGTCCAAGCGCAGAACCTCAGGGCAGCATCCAGCCATCTCCGACGATTGCCCCTGAGCAGGATAATCAGCAGCCGGATTCAGAGCCTGCTGAATCGTCTACTTCGAATAAGACAGCTCTCCTCGTCATTGGCGGCCTAATCGCAGCAGCGGTAGTCGTGTTATTCATTCTGCGCGGCAGGAGGAAGAACGGATGATCTATGTAAGCGAGGCTCTGTTGTATGTATGCTTCGCCTTACTAATGGGGAACTTCGTGCTTCGGCTCGTTCCTGAAGCGAGCCGAATCGCGTATCATGTCCCTAACGGCCTGCTCATTGCTTGTGCCGTTGCGATCCCCATTCTATCCTTCGTGCCTCTGCATCAATCTGCACTCCTGTTCGCGAAGGACTTCGATGTGCCTTATCTATCCATGCTTCAGGATATGCTGCGAGATATTGATGCAGGCAAGGCCTGGCTGTGGACGCTCATCGCATCCTCCTCCCTTGCCGTATTGCTCGGCCTCAAGTCATTCCGCGAGGATAAGCATATGCCCAAGGTGGCGCTGTTCATCCTGCTGCTGCTAATTGTGTGGCTTGGGTATGCAAGCCACGCCGCCTCCCTCTACTCTTGGAAGGGAATACTGGCGCATTCCGCACACTTCCTGGCCGTCACGGTGTGGGTCGGCGTCATGCTCGTGGCCAGCTGGTTCTCGACAAGTGATGACAACTGGCTTGCATTCGTCCGCCTCTTCTCGCCAATAGCTATCGTATGCTTGCTGATTGCCATTCTAGCCGGCCTGACATTAATGAGCTTCACTACCCCGCAGTACTTGAATGCGATGATGCTGCCTTACGGCCAATTGCTGTTGATTAAGCATCTGCTGCTGCTTCCCCTCTTGCTGTTCGCCTATACGAACGGCTTCGGCTACAAGAGAAGGATGGCGCAGAACGTCTCCTTCCGCCCGCAGCCATGGCTTCGTGCAGAGAGCGTCACCGCACTGCTGCTGTTCATCGTGTCGGGCATACTAGGACAGCAGACACCGCCGCATGACGTGAAGGAGACGCTGCAGAGCAGCTCTCCCTCCCCCTTATTCACTGGATTGTATAAGGGCAGCTACTCACCGGACTTGCAGCTAACGCTCTCCCTATCAGTGGACAGTATTCTGCTTGCGGCTGCCGCTGTCGTACTGGCAGCTGGGTTCGCACGGATGGCTAAGGACGGCAGACTGTGGATGTCAGCCCTAATGGCTTGCTTGCTCGCTATCTGCAGTTACTATGCCTTCATGTTCGCTATCATCTAATTCCTCCATGAACAACGAACGGCTGCCTTGAAGGTCATATGACCTTCTAGGGCAGCCGTCTCTATTATGCAGGCATGGAATACTACTTCACTTCGTAGATCGTATGCAATTCATCTAGTACAAGGTTAGCGGCTAGAATGCCGCCGGATGTGTTCCAGATCGCATCATCGACCTGATACACCTTGCCAGCCTTCACGGCGCCAAGACCCTTCCACAGCGGATCCTTGATCCATTCCTGCTCCGTCTCGGTTCCCTTGCCGTCACCATCTTCATAGGTGAAGTAGAACAGTCTGTCCGCCTCTACCTCCGGCAGGCGTTCCTTCGTAATCTCATCGATGAACTGGTCCTTCGCATTCAAGGTCATCTCATTGCGCGTAATACCAATCTGGCTGAAAATAATGCCCGAGAACGAGTTCGTATGATACACTCTCGTCTTGCCAGCCATGAAGCGAACAACCGACACCGTCTCCTTCAGCTTATCGCCTGCCTTGCCCTTGAACTCTTCAACGCGCCCGTCGAACTTGGCGATCAGCTCTTCACCCTTGGCCGTCTGGTTCACTGCATCAGCATACAGCTTGAAGTTGTTCTTCCATTCGCCGCGAAGCGTCTCGGATACGACAGTTGGGGCAATCCCCTTCAACTGCTCAACGATCTTCTCGTGTCTCATCTTATTCGCGATGATGAGGTCCGGCTGAAGACCAGCAATCAGCTCCAGATTCGGCTGACCTTCTTCACCGAGCTCCGTTACACCTGCCATGTCGGCCTCAATATGCTTATACCATGGATTTCCTGTCCAAGACTTGACCGCACCTGCTGGCTTAATACCAAGTGCTAGCAGCGCTTCTGTGCCTTCGTTCGTCAGGACGACAATCTTTTTCGGAGTACCCTTAATGTCTGTTTCGCCCATAGCATGCTTAATTGTACGCACTTCACTTGTATTTTCTTGTACCGCACCAGCCTCGCCATTGCTTCCGCTGTCTGCTGTGTTGTTGTTAGCTGTGTCTTTATTCCCTCCGCATGCCGTTACAACGAGCATAACGGCCAGTATGCATAGGATGAAGCCCATCATTTTACTTCTGTTGCCACTTGCTGCCATTGCTTAATCCGTCCCCTCAATTGAAAATTATTCTCACTTCAAAACACTCTTCAAACACTATAAAAGACAGACCTCTCGATGTCAACAAAAAATATGAGAACGATTATCATGTTCATTGACACCTCCCTCTTGCATGGACTAAAATGCTATAGGGCATCCCTACTCTAGGGAGCATTGCTTATTAGACTGATACTAACAATGAAAGAGGCCTCTCCAGCATGCGATTGTTCGGACTTATCCTATCTATCCTTGTATTATTCACGGCTATGCTGTGCAGTGTTCTGTTCGGCGTAACAGATATAGCTCCTGCGGCTGTCTGGCAATCCTTCACTCAATATAATGGGTCAGGCGACCATCTCGTTATACGTACGGCTCGTGTCCCGCGGGCGCTCATCGCTGCAGCCGCAGGAGCTTGCCTCGCTGTCGCAGGGGCAATCATGCAGGTCATTACACGCAATCCGATTGCTTCGCCCAGCTTATTCGGCGTCAATTCAGGCGCTTCATTCTTCATCGTCATTGCATCCGGATGGCTGGGTGTAACCGGTATGCAATCGTTGACCTTAGCTGCTCTGCTAGGTGCAGCCATAAGCGGATTCATTGTATTCCTCCTAGGCAGCGTAGGACGTGACGGCATGACACCTGTTAAGATTACGCTGGCAGGTGCTTCTATCGCAGCCTTCTTCCATTCCTTGACTCAAGGCTTCATGCTGACCGATGGCAAGATGTTCGACCAAGTGCTCGTATGGCTCGTAGGTTCCGTTGCAGGTAGAGATCTGCCGATGCTAACCGCAGTTGTCCCTTATATGGCGATAGGACTGCTCCTCTCGCTACTGCTCAGCCGCCATCTGAACGTTCTCCTCATGGGAGATGACGTTGCACAGAGCTTGGGGCAGAAGACCGCTGCTGTGAAGTGGCTGTCGTCGGCTGCTGTTATTCTGCTCGCGGGCGCATCGGTTGCTGTTGCCGGACCTATTGCCTTCGTAGGCATTATTATTCCGCATCTAGTCCGTTATGCCATTAGCGGTGATTACAGATGGGTTATCCCCTATAGCGCGGTGTGGGGCGGCATACTGCTCGTTACGGCTGATATTGGCTCTCGATACATTGCAATGCCGGAGGAAGTGCCTGTAGGTGTCATGACAGCGATCATTGGCGTCCCGTTCTTCGTCTATATCGCCAGGAAGGAGAAGTTGATTCGATGAGCAGATACACTCCCGTTCGATCCGAGCGGTTCCGCTTCTCTTACCTAATCGAGAGGAGAACGATATGGCTTACCGGCCTCTTAGTCGTCCTATGTGCGCTAGTAGCCATTATTAGCACCGGAATAGGAAGCCAATCCATCTCCCCTCTTGATGTCATTCGCACCTTATTCGGGCAAGGGAATGCCACGCAGGAAGTCATTATTATGAACTTAAGGCTTCCTCGGATTGTAACGGCCATACTAGTAGGAGCTTCACTCGCTGTAGCAGGAGCAATCCTACAAGGACTTATCCGCAACCCGCTAGCTTCACCTGATGTGACTGGCATAACAGAAGGAGCCTCCCTTGGCACGGTGTTGTTCCTGTTCCTCCTGTCAGACCAGCTTCCCATCGGATGGCTGCCTGTCTCTGCCATTGCCGGGGCCTTCCTTGTTACCGGGCTCCTCTACGTGCTTGCTTGGAAGAACGGAATCACTCCGGTAAGACTCGTTCTGATAGGTATCGGGTTGTCTGCTGCCTTCAAGTCGATCTCCTATATGTTCGTCATCTCCGGATCTTACCTGCTGGCGAATAAGGCGCTCACCTTCATGACAGGAAGCATATACGGTGTCTCTTGGAACCAGGATGTGAAGAACTTGCTGCCATGGGTGGTCATCCTGCTTCCTCTTACTTGGCTGCAAGCCAGACACGTCAATGTGCTGGCGCTGGGCGATGATGTTGCGGGAAGCGCTGGCTCGAGTGTCCAGAGACATCGACTAGTTCTGCTGTTGCTCAGTGTGGCTCTCGCCGGCGCTGCTGTAGCCATTGGAGGAACCATCGCATTCATCGGGCTGATGGCACCGCATATCGCGCGTAAGCTGGTCGGTTCCTCCTTCGGTGGACTGCTGCCGGTAAGTGCTCTAATGGGCGCCTTAATTCTACTGACAGCTGACCTGGCAGCCCGTACCTTATTCTACCCATCAGACATTCCAGCAGGGGTATTCACCGCCGCGATTGGCGCTCCCTTCTTCCTATACTTGCTATACCGCTACCGCAATGTCTAATTACTCGATACAGTTAGGAGTATGAACATGAGTCTATTGATGGCTGACAAGCTTACGGTCTCTTACGGAGACAGCCCCGTCCTTCACAACCTCAGCCTCGCGATCCCTAAGGGGGAGATTACGGTGCTCATCGGGAGCAATGGCTGCGGCAAGTCTACGCTGCTTCGCTCCTTGGCTAGACTTATCAAGCCGCAGAGCGGATCCGTTCTGTTAGACGGCAGCGATATGGCGAGATTGTCTACGAAGAGTATCGCTAAGCGGCTCGCCATCCTGCCTCAAGGACCAACCGCCCCTGAAGGGCTAACGGTGCTCCAACTAGTCAAGCAGGGCCGCTATCCTTATCAGAGCTGGCTGCAGCAGTGGTCTCGCGACGATGAAGAGGCTGTGAAGAGTGCTCTTCAGGCAACAGGAATGGAGAGTCTGGCTGAGCGTTCCGTTGCTGCACTATCCGGCGGTCAGCGTCAGCGAGCTTGGATTGCCATGACCTTAGCCCAGCAGACTGAGATTATATTGCTGGATGAGCCGACTACCTATCTCGATCTTGCCCACGGAATTGATGTACTCGATCTGCTGTACGAGCTGAACAAGACGGAGCTGCGGACGATTGTCATGGTCCTTCACGATATTAATCTTGCTTGCCGTTATGCTGATCATATTATTGCGATGAAGGACGGGCAGATTGAGGCCCAAGGTCGTCCGAATGCAGTCATTACCCCAGCCATGATTGAATCGGTATTCCACCTGCCTTGCCAGGTGGTCAGTGATCCCCTGTACGGCACACCCATGATTGTTCCTCAAGGGAAGCGAAGAGTGTATAAGATTGGTTAAGCCCTGCCTTCATAGAACCGTACGAGGCCTCGTCTATGCCTTGTACGGTTCTTTTGCCTATGCAATTGTCGAATAGATAACTTGTAGTGTAAGATAGTTGTAAAACAATACCTATAATTGTCGAATATAGTCGTACTGCTCAACATAACTCATCTTAGCTCACTACGCCTGGAGGAATTAGCCGCTCATGAAGCTTCTTCGATTACAAAAACGAATCCGTCTGGTCTATCTCATCATCGCTCTCGTGTTCATGTCAACGGTTGGAACGAGTCTCATACAGACCTACATCGGTTACCGTTCGGAGATCCGATCCCTCTCCAAGCAGACATTGAATCTTAACTATGAGAACTCGAACAATATGTCTCGCACGATGACTGCAATCTTCTCATCGATGGAGAATGGACTGAAGGCTACGGCTGATTACTTCGCTAACGGGGAATTGCTTGATTCGGAGAGGCAGCAGGCACTAGACCTGTTCATACATAACGGAGGCTACTTCAACTCGGTCATCTATGTGGATGAGCAGGAAGTCATTCGTACGAGATCACCCCAGCTGTCCGGCAGCGGGCTAACCAAGATTACCTCACCTCAAGCTAAGGAGGCATTCCGTTCACAGAAGCCCTCCTTATCCGATCCTTATATATCACCGACCAACAAGCTGCTTGTCCTCGTCACCTATCCAATCTGGGATGAGGCTGGACTGTTCAGAGGCTACATTGGGGGAACCATCTACCTTCATGAGCTGAACGTGCTGAGCAAGATCTTCGGCGGGCAAGTTGCAGGAGAGACCGGCTCTTATGCGTATGTACTGGACCGTCATGGGAACATTCTGTTCCATCCGGACAGCAGCCGGTTAGGCAGCAACGATGGGCAGAATAAGATAGTGAAGCAAGTGATACTGGGCAAGCAGGGCAGCGATATCGTGACGAGCTCCGACGGCAAGATCTTCCTGGCCGGCTATACCCAAGTTATTCAGAACGGCTGGGGAATTATCGTTCAGACTCCGCAGACTGAGATAATTACATC
The DNA here is from genome assembly GCF_042653305.1 of Paenibacillus sp. GCM10023252. Lineage (NCBI taxonomy): Bacteria > Bacillati > Bacillota > Bacilli > Caryophanales > Paenibacillaceae > Paenibacillus > Paenibacillus sp. GCM10023252. The sequence goes on along the minus strand of NZ_JBHSHW010000009.1, from coordinate 215,129 downwards.
AGCCTACACGCTCGTGAAGAGCCAGATGTTCTCGTCTCTGCCGCTCATTCTGGTGTTCCTCCTAGTCACGATGTGGGTAGCACGGAAGCTGACCAGCCCCTTCGTCGTCCTGGCAGAGACGGCACGACAGATCTCAGCCGGCCAGTCCATTCATGTGCCGTATGCTTCCCACTGGAACCATGAGGCACATCTGCTCACCCAATCGATGAGAATGGCCGTCGAAGGCCTTCAGCAGAAGGCGGAGCAATACTCGCTGCAGGCGAATACAGATGCATTGACCGGTCTATTGAACCGACGAACGATGAATCAATATACAGAGAGCTGGAAGACGAGCGGTACGCCCTTCTCCCTATTGACCCTTGATATCGACCACTTCAAGGCTGTTAACGACACCTTCGGTCATCAATCAGGCGACGAGGTGCTGCAGTATCTCGCTAGTACGATTCTAGCGGAAGCTGGACGATCCGATATATGCTGCCGATTCGGTGGAGAGGAATTCGTCGTCCTGACGTTAGCAGGGCCGCACGAAGCCTTCGCTCTAGCCGAGCGGATGCGCCGCAAGATTGAATCTTCACCAAGCCCGATAGGACCCAGCATTACGGTATCCATCGGCGTGGCAAGCTTCCCGTCTGACACTGCTGATCTGAAGGAGCTGTTCAGCTATGCCGATCAGGCTCTCTATCAAGCGAAGAACGGAGGCCGCAACCGCACCATCCGTTATCTTCCTTGATGCTTGTTCCTTCGCTGGCGCTGATTATGCTTAATCTTCTCCTCCATCCCCTGTTCCGTTGCTTGATAGATCTGTGCTCCATGGGCGGCATTCGGCATATAGGGCTGCTCGACGTAATGACCAGGATAATCATGGGGATACAAGTACCCTTCATGTCCAAGCTGAGCAGCTCCCCGGTAGTGGGTATCCTTCAAGTGCATCGGCACCTCGGCGCTTCCGATCTGCTCGATGATAGATGTTGCCTTGCCAATAGCTACAGCTGTCGCATTAGACTTAGGACTCTCGACTGCGAATAAGATCGCTTGTGCAATATTGTACTTCGCTTCGGGCCAGCCAATCTTGTGATAGGCATCCATTGCGGTTACGGCTTGTACCATCGCCTGCGGATTCGCAAGTCCAATATCTTCACTGCAGGCGACAATAAGCCTCCGAATGAACGTCATAGGGTCCATTCCCAGCTTCTCCACCGCGTATAGGAACCAGAATAGCGCCGCATCGCTAGATCCCCTCACACTCTTGTGGAAGGCGGACAGCACATCATACTGGGTGGACTCATCGGCACGAATATTCCGCTTGCGGATGGACTCCTGAGCAACCTCCATGGTGAGATGAACGGATCCATCTGGCTCGGAAGGGGTCGTAACCGCTGCCAGCTCCAGCGCATTCAGCGCTCTCCGAATATCCCCTCCCGCCATCGCGGCAATATGATCAAGCGCCTCGCTGTCCGCTCTCAGATCCATGAATCCCAGTCCTCGCTCCCGATCGTTAAGCGCGCGATTCATCGCGCTTAATGCATGCACCTTCGTCAGCGGCTCCAGCTGGAACAGGGTTGATCTGGACAGCAGCGCCCCGTTCACATGATGGAATGGGTTCTCTGTCGTTGCCCCGATGAAGATAATGATTCCTTGCTCTACAGCTGGAAGCAGCGCGTCCTGCCGGGCCGTATTGAAGCGGTGAACCTCGTCCAGGAACAGAATCGTCTTCTTCCCATACATGTTCTTGTTCACTCTAGCTCCTTCAATGACCTCTCGCACATCCTTCACCGATGCGTCAACCGCATTCAGCTTCACGAACTCCCCTTGCGTCTGCTTCGAGATGATATGGGCTAGAGTCGTCTTGCCGCATCCAGGCGGACCATAGAGCAGGATCGATGACACCTGATCTCCTTCAATTGCGCGTCTGAGCAGCTTGCCAGGTCCTATTATATGCTCCTGCCCGATATATTCTTCGAGGGTCTGCGGTCTCATTCGATCAGCCAGCAGCCGTGCCCCGGGTCTCTCTTGTTCCTGATAGGAGAATAAGTCCATTGTTCAACCTCTTCCTCTCGAGCTAGTCATACCATGAAGGTCATAATATCATATTAGTCTGAAAGTTTGCCACGATGTGCTTAATCACGCATTTGTTATAAGCATAGGTATTCAAATCATGTCGCTTAATGTCGATAAAGTAACTAGGAATAATTTACCTCTCTCCACACGGGACGGTTTCTTTTGTAGGTACAATGAACCAATTATTCTGTTTTAAATTGTTATATCGCTATATCTTTGGTAATGTGCCATTATTGAGGGGAACTAATAGACATATACAACCAATAAATTAAAGAGAGAGAGGACAAAGGGAGAGAATCATCTTGTTTAAACGTGTGGAGAATGAATGGGAATTAAGTATGTTCAATACGATCTGGACTACGGTATGGCAGGAAAAAGGGTATGAGCTCGAGTACGCCGACCACGCATTAGCAAGATTTGTCGTCATTACTACTGACGGCCAGTATGTTGGCACATCTGAGATCAAGCCCTATTCGCTGTGCAGTACGATTCATACAGCCGCTCCCTTCCATAGTCATACTAGAGTGGCTATGGACCCTGAACGCGTTGCCGAGATTGATAAAATCGCTCTTTTGCCGGAACATCGAGGCAAACACATTTCTACTCTTTTATCCTCCGCTGTACATGTGGCAGAGGAGCTTGGCCTGACTACCTTTATATCCCTGCTGGAGCCTGTCTTCTACCGTGCTCTTCGCATTACTTTCCACGTGCCTATGGAGCGTATCGGCGAGAAGGTCTTCTACAAGGGGGATTACGTCATTCCTGTGCTGTTCCATATGGATGAGATGTACCACAACAAGGATAAGTATGATTGGCTTGTCCTTCCGCAAGATCACGCGGTAGCGCTATAGACAACTAGGAGAATCAAATTATAGATCAAGAGGTTGACTGGTGATGATGAACTCTGTACTAACTGAGCTGGACAAGCGTAATCGACTGTTCGTCAAAATCTTATGGGGCATGCTAGCGCTCGGAATTGTGGCTGATCTAGGAGCCGGACTGGGCATGGAAGTCATTCTGACTCTCCTTATCGTCGGAGGCATTCTATGCGGAGCCGCCACCTTCATGACCTATAAGCGCATATTCGTATCAGCTATTATGTATATCGTTCCTTGCATTCTAACCCTGCTGACGGTGCTGCTCTTCGTGCAGGATCCGAATCCGATCTTCAGCACTTACTTCCTTGTGTATGTGAATCTAGCTCTCATGACGCTGTACGCGAACTACAAGCCGATTCTATTCACTGGCATGCTTGGCCTTGGAGTAAGCACATATCTCTTCCTTACTCCGAAGTATGAAGCCTTATTCTCGCCTAATGAATCTCTTCTGTATCTGTATCTGTACCTTATATTCGCAACCGGGGGACTGGCCTTCTCTGCCTCCTTCAGCCAGAAGCTGCAGCAGCAGGTGCTAAGCGAGCAGCAAGCTGCCCTCGCCTCTAAGATAGTAGCAGAGGAGCTTGTCGATAAGCTTAAGTCCTCCATTCTCGTGCTGAACGAGTTCAGCACAGAACAGAAGGACAATGTGCAGGCTACAGGCAACATCTCGCGTGATGTGACGAGCACCTTCACCGAGATGATGGGGTCCATCGAGAATCAGACGAGCATGGTGCTCACAGTCAGTGAATCGGTTCAGACTGTTGAAGCTTCGGTTCGTGAGCTCGCACACGGCTCGTCCAAGCTTCAGCAGTACTCCTCTGACACCGCCTCGCTAACATTGGACGGCAGCGGACAGATCTTGACCTTGGCCTCTGAGGTTGAGAGTGTGCGGACGATTATTAACGAGACCGTCAATATGATGCAGCAGCTTAGCGAGCAGAATAACCAGGTAAGTGACATCGTCACGGTCATCAGCGACATATCTGAGCAGACGAATCTCCTGGCCCTTAATGCAGCGATTGAGGCTGCACGTGCCGGGGAGCAGGGACGCGGCTTCGCCGTCGTGTCTGGTGAGGTGAGGAAGCTCGCGGACCATTCCAGGCAAGCCGCTGATGAGATAGCGGCCATCCTTGGCAACATTCGCAGGCAGATTGAAGCGGTCAGCAGCCAAGTCCACCTCGGTGAAGCTGCTGTAGCCGCCAGCTATAGCGCTTCGAAGGAAGTCGAGCAGATCATTGGCAAGATCAGTGCCAACACAGAGCTCGTGAAGCAGCAATCTGATGCAGTCGGAGGATCGGCAGATCACCTCTACGACCGTTATGCAGCCATCTCCAGTGAGATGGTCTCCATAGCCGCAACGACCGAGCAGAATATGGCTTCCGTTGAAGAAGTATGTGCCAGCATGGAGAATCAGGATGACAAGATCAAGCACATCGTCGACAGCTATACGAATCTGGACGGCTTAATCACTGAGCTGAAGCAGCTCACTGAACGGCGCGGCCTGGGCACATAATGAACTTTTAATAAAAAAGAGCTGAAGCAGGAATGAAAGCACCCTGCTTCAGCTCTTTTGGTTATAGTTGGGCATCAACCCTACTCAAGCCAATCTCTTAGCCCCGCTCGTATGGGGTCTTGTTCCCCTTAGCCAGCTTCTCGATCGTCTCAGCGACCCGACCTCTCCGAGTCTCTTCATGCTTCGCTCCTGTGACCCACACGAGGTAGGCCTGCTTGCGAGAGGCAGTCAAGCTCTCGAAGAATGCCGCAGCTTGAGGAGACTTCGCGAGCGCAGCAGCCAAGTCTTCTGGCACAGCAGAAGCCTCTTGTGAAGCCGGCTTCACGGCTTCCTGCTTACGCGGCTTGCTCTGCTTGGCTTCCTTAGCGGTGGAGCGGAATTGCATCGCTGACCAGCTGTCGCCTATTGGAACTAGGGCAACCGCTTCGAAGCCCTCATCGGTAATGGTCCTCCACCCGCGTTCACGAGTGAGATCCGTTCTGACCATCGTCGTCGCCTTCGGATAGCAGATCCAGAGCAGACCGTCCCGCTTCACCGCTTGAACGGCCTCATCCCCCTTATCCTTCAGGTCAGCAATCGACTCGGCGAACAGGATGACGAAGTCGTACGAGCCGGCCGCAGCCTCGTCATAGACCTCCGCTGCTCCTTGTATACCCAGCTCGTCCTTCAGCTCCTGGGATGGTACAGAGAGCAGCAAGGCTCTCATCTCGGAGCTGTAACGCAGCTTATTCAGTAATGATCCATTCATCCTTCTATCCCTGCCTTTGCCAGCAGCTCTCGAACGACCACACTTACCATAATCAACCCCGCAACTGGGGGGACGAAGGCGTTGCTGGACGGCGGCTGCTGAGCTTTTCGTATTTCGGGCGCATTGTCTGGTACGATGCGCTGTGTAACATCTTCACGCGGCTTCTTCGGGAGCTCGTCGGAGAATACGACAGTTACTCCCTTGCGAATACCGTCCTTGCGCAGCTTCGTTCTCACTACCCGTGCAATCGGATCCGTATGTGTCTTCGAGATATCCGCCACCTGGAATCGAGTCGGGTCCATCTTATTGGCGGCTCCCATGCTGGAGATGATAGGAATCCCCCTCTCCAAGCACTGCTTGATCAGATGAATCTTATAAGAGATCGTATCCGAAGCATCCACCACATAATCGAGCGGATAGGCGAACAGCTGCTCATAAGTCTCCTCCGTATAGAACATCCGCAGGGAGATGACGTCGCATTCCGGATTAATGAGCTTAATCCGGTCGCGCATCAGATCTGCCTTCGGCTGACCGACAGTCGTCGTCAGCGCATGAATCTGGCGGTTCACATTCGTTATATCCACGACATCCTTGTCGATGAGAATGATACGTCCAACCCCTGTGCGAGCGAGCGCCTCAGCCGCGATGGACCCGACCCCTCCGATGCCGAGCACCGCAATGGTGCTTCCTCTCATCAGGTCGAGCCCTTCAGGACCAATCGCAAGCTCCGTTCGGGAAAATTGATGCAGCATGGGCATGACTCTCCTTCATTCTGCTTGATGCAATCGAGATAGCGGCTTGTAAGCCGTACTATGCCTTCGTCTGCTCAGCCTTGGCAGCCTCTGCTGCTGCATCGGAGGCAGAGCCTTCCACAGCAGGCTTGGCTGCCTTCGGCTTCAGCACCGTACGAATATGCAGCTGCTCAAGCTGCGAGAGCTCTACTGGTGATGGAGCATCGCATAGAAGATCGGTCGCGCTTGCCGTCTTAGGGAAGGCGATCGTCTCACGCAGGTTCGTGCGGCCGGTAAGCAGCATCACGAGACGGTCGAAGCCGAATGCAATCCCGCCGTGCGGAGGCGTTCCATATTCGAAGGCATCGAGCAGGAAGCCGAACTTCTCATGTGCCTCTTCCAGGGAGAAGCCGAGCGCCTTGAACATCTGCTCCTGTACTTCACGCTTGTAGATACGCATGGAGCCGCCGCCTACTTCATAACCGTTCAGGACAAGGTCATACGCCTGAGCACGAATCTGTCCCGGATCCGTATCGAATAGATGCAGATCCTCTTCCTTCGGACGGGTGAACGGATGATGCTCTGCTACATAGCGCTTCGCATCTTCATCCCAGCCGAGCAGCGGGAAGTCAACGACCCATGCGAACTTGAACTCGGACTCGTTAATGAGCCCCAGCTCACGGCCAACCTTCAGACGAAGATTGCCTAGCACATCAGCAACGACCTTCGGCTTATCTGCGGAGAAGGTGAGCAAGTCGCCCTCTTCCACTTGAAGACGCTCTGTCAGAGCCGCAATCTCCTCCGGCTTCAGGAACTTCACGATCGGTCCGCGCCATTCGCCTTCCTTCACTGTAATCCACGCCAGACCCTTGCCGCCGTAACGCGCTGCGAACGGCTGCAGATCGTCAAGCTCCTTGCGGCTCCAGCCGCCGCAGCCCTTAGCGTTCAGCGCTCTCACGACGCCGCCGCTGGCTGCAACGCTTGCGAATACCTTCACATCGCTTGTCGATACAATATCTGTGATGTCTTCAATCTCGAGGCCGAAGCGCAGGTCCGGCTTGTCAGAGCCGTACTTGTTCATCGCATCGGCATACGTGATGCGCTGGAACGGAGTAGGCAGCTCATAGCCAACCGTCTCGCGAAGCAGCTTCGCAGTCAGCTCCTCCATCATAGCCAGCAGCTGATCCTGGGACAGGAAGGACGTCTCAATGTCGACTTGCGTGAATTCCGGCTGACGGTCTGCGCGCAGATCTTCATCGCGGAAGCAGCGTGCAATCTGATAGTAACGCTCCAGGCCGCCGACCATTAGCAGCTGCTTGAAGATCTGCGGAGACTGCGGAAGCGCGAAGAATTCGCCTTCATGCACACGGCTTGGCACCAGGTAATCCCTCGCGCCCTCTGGCGTGCTCTTCGTCAGGATCGGAGTCTCTACTTCAAGGAAGTCTGCCCCGTCCAGGTAATCACGGAACACCTTAGCTGCCTTGGAACGAAGCTTCAGCGTACGCTGCATCTCCGGACGGCGAAGATCCAGATACCGGTACTTCAAGCGAAGCGACTCATCAACCTCCACCTCATCCTCGATCGGGAATGGAGGCGTCTTGGAAGGGTTCATAATCTCTAGGCTGTTCACTTGAATCTCGATCTCGCCTGTTGCCAGGTTCGCGTTGAAGGTCTCTGGATTACGCTCGACGACGGTTCCTTGTACAGCAAGGACGAACTCGTTGCGGGCACGGTCTGCCTGCGCAAGCGCATCGCCGGAGAAGTCCGGGTTGAACACGATCTGTACAATGCCCGAGCGGTCGCGAAGATCAATGAATAGTACACCGCCAAGGTCGCGTCTGCGCTGCACCCAGCCGTTCAAGGTTACCGTCTGCCCAACATCGGACTTGGTCAAGCTTCCGCAGTTATGTGTCTTTAACATCATAGAATTCAATCTCCTTCAATCATAGTATGGATGAATCGTATGCTCATCATGAGCGGGTCTAACGGTCCAGCTGTGCCTTCAGCTCACGGGCAAGCTCATCGAGCTTGATCAGACGCTGCCCGCCGCCCGCCATGTCCTTCAGCGTTATCTCGCCTCTGGCGAGCTCATCGTCACCGAGAATAGCGGTGTATCTCACCTGCATACGGTCGGCGGACTTCATCTGCGCCTTCATCTTCCTGCCCTGATAGTCGCGCTCAGCAATAATTCCGTTCATGCGAAGGTGATAAGTCAGCTTCGTCACTTCCCGGTCAGCTTCCTCACCCAGAGCAATCAGGTAGATATCTACCGCATGAGGGTTCGCTAGAGGAGCAGCCTGATGCTCCAGCAGCATGATTGTCCGCTCCAGGCCCAGACCCAGGCCAACGCCAGGTTGATCCGGTCCGCCAATATCAGCGACCAGCCCATTGTACCGTCCTCCGCCGCCGATTGTATCAATTGCGCCAATGCCCTCTGCCTTGTACTCGAACGCGGTATGCGTATAGTAGTCCAGCCCTCTAACCAGCCTAGGGTTAATAGTATAAGGCACCCCGATATCAGTGAGATACATCTTCACCTTCTCGAAGTGGACCGAGCATTCCTCATCCAGGCTGTCCAGGATAGAGGGAGCGTCGGTGAAGCGATGCTGGTCGACCTTGCAATCCAGTACGCGAAGCGGATTGCGGTCGATGCGCGACTTGCAATCCTTGCACAGCTCTTCGCGAATCGGATTCAAGTAGGCGAGCAGCTTCTCCTTGAACGCCGCGCGAACAGCTGGCGTGCCAACCGAATTCAGCTCAACTCGGACACCCTTCAGACCGACCTCGGTGTAGAAGGTGTAGCCGAGCGCAATGACCTCAGCGTCCAGAGCAGGATCAGTCGCACCTAACGCTTCAATCCCGAACTGATGGAACTGACGGTAACGTCCGGCCTGCTGCCGCTCATAGCGGAACATAGGACCGATGTAATAGAGCTTCGTTAAGTCAGGCTCTCCATACAGCTTGTTCTCCACGAAGGCTCTTACAGCGCCAGCAGTGCCCTCTGGCCGCAGGGTGATGCTGCGCTCTCCCCGATCCGTGAAGGTATACATCTCCTTCTCCACGATATCGGTCGTCTCACCGACACCGCGCTGGAATAACTCCGTTGCTTCGAAGATCGGCGTCCGAATCTCACGGAAGTTGAATCGTCGGCATACTTCCCTTGCCTTGCCTTCTACGAATTGCCATCTCTCTACGGATGCAGGCAGAATGTCCTGCGTTCCCGGCGATCTCTGATACGCCATGTCGCTTCCCCCTTATTGTAGATACAACAAAAAAACTCCCGTCCCTGACGGCGTCATTGCCGTTCAGGGACGAGAGTATCAGCTCCCGTGGTACCACCCACATTCCAAGCGGCTCAGATTGAACCTGCTTGCTTCACACGGTTAACGCCCGCTACACGCGCTTAGCTAGTAGATGATGGAGGTACAAGCTGTGCTCTCCAATCACGTTCACTAATCGTTCTCCGGGAGGTCTGTTCGTTCACTCACTGTCAAGACGCTTGCAGCCTGGGGCGTCTCTCTCTGGGGATGTGCGGTGAAGTACTTGTTCCCATCATGGAATCTGTAGGTATAGATGAATCCTAACAACCATTATTGCCGTCAAGCCTCAATTCTAACCGGATAGGGCTATGTTGTCAAGATAATCTCAAGACAGAAAAAAACCTGCAAACCAGTTGCAGGTCCAAAGTAAAACTATATTTTAAAAAAGGGGGTCGAGGTCTATTATAGGCCAGAGATGTTAAGGGAAAATGTTAAGGAAGTTACAGTTGCGTTACAAAAAATAAAACGGTTACGAACGAGGCTCTAACCCCCAGTCCGTCCTCACGCTGAGTTAGTTCAGCTAAGAGAACCAGGACTGTTCGGCCTGCCATGCTTCACTGTTCCGGCCCACTCCTCTGCGGCTTCGATGCTGGATTCCAGATGAGCCATGACTGCAGCCTCTCTTCGGTCGAACGTAAGCATGCTTCTGCCTGCACGCTCAATCCCTTGCTCCTTGCGTGATTGATGCATCGGTCGGCGCTCCTTCCGTCAATCGGTCTAATAACCGCTCATCTCGCATTCGTACGCAGAGACATGCCTGCGCGGATAGCGATCTGCTAATTATTATGCTCCTGGAAGGGCGAGCCTAATCATGCTCAGGATGTCTTAGAGTCAAGGATTAACGTTACTGGACCATCATTAACTAGAGAGACGTCCATCATAGCACCGAACTTGCCCGTACCGACAACTAAGCCTAACTTGCGAAGCTCCTCATTGAAGAGGTGATACAGCTTCTCAGCCTCCTCCGGCCGAGCCGCCGAAGTGAAGCTTGGGCGTCTGCCGCTGCGGCAATCCCCATAGAGGGTGAACTGTGAGATCGACAGCACTTGCCCTCCAGCCTCCAAGACAGACTCATTCATCTTGCCCCCATCATCCTCGAAGATTCGAAGCCCAGCTGTCTTCGCAGCCATCCACCGCACATCGGCTTCGGTATCCTCATGAGTCAGGCCGACAAGCAAGACGAGCCCGGAAGGAATGGAGCCTACTACCTCGCCGTCTACCGTGACCTTGGCTTCCTTACTGCGTTGCAATACGACTCTCATGTCTAACCACCATGCCTTCTATTCCCTATTGCATAACTATTGCATAATCCGTTGGACGGAATATATATCTTGAATTCGCTTAATCTTCTCCACGACGGACTGCAGATGATCAATGTTGCGGATGAGCACCGTCATATGAATCATCGCCATCTTGTTCTTAACAGAGCGGCCCGTTACCGCAGAGATGTTCGTCTTGCTCTCCGATACCGCCTGCAGCACTTCATTGAGGAGCCCTCTGCGATCATGGCCTGTAATCTCAATATCCACACTGTAATTAGCCTCTACCGAATCTTCCCATGCGACTTCAATGACGCGCGCCGCCTCTTCCCCATCCGCCGCAAGCGGGATATTCTGACAATCAACTCGATGGACCGATACTCCTCGTCCACGCGTGATGTAGCCTATAATCTGATCGCCCGGCACGGGGTTGCAGCAGCGAGCGAAGCGTACGAGCACATTATCAATGCCCTTCACCGTTACACCATGCGTTGGCCTGCTCTTACGATGACCAGGAGACTTCATCTCCTTAATCTCGCTCGTCAGCTCAATCTGACTGGCCTCCTCCGCTTCCTTGCGGAGCTTCTCCGTCAGCTTCGTACAGATCTGAGCCGCTGTAATTCCGCCGAAGCCAATCGCAGACATCATATCCTCAATATCGTGAAATGCGAACTTACCCGCCGCTTCCATCAGCTTGTCGTCGCTCATCCAGGCAGAAGGCTCTAGGCCGAGACGCTTCAGTTCGCGTTCAAGCAGCTCCTTGCCCTTCGCGACGTTCTCTTCCCGCTTCTCCTTCTTGAACCATTGTCTGATCTTGCTCCGTGCATGCGAAGACTTCGCAATCTTCACCCAGTCCTGACTCGGGCCGTAGGAGTGCTTCGAAGTGAGAATCTCGACGATGTCACCGGTCTTCAGCTTGTGGTCAAGCGGCACGATTCGGCCGTTCACCTTGGCGCCGATCGTTCGGTTGCCGACTTCGGTATGAATTCGGTAAGCGAAGTCGAGCGGAACCGAGCCGTTCGGCAGCTCGATCACCTCACCGCTTGGGGTGAAGACGAAGACGAGATCGGCGAAGAAGTCCATTTTGAGCGATTCCATGAATTCTGATGCATCTCTGGCTTCATTCTGCAGCTCCAATATCTCGCGGAACCAAGACATCTTGTCCTCGAAGTTGCCGTTCGGCACAATCATGCCTTCCTTGTAAGCCCAGTGCGCCGCGATGCCGTATTCGGAAGTCCGGTGCATCTCCCACGTCCGAATCTGTACTTCCGTCGGCTCGCCAGTTGGACCAATCACGGTCGTATGAAGAGACTGGTACATATTCGTCTTCGGCATCGCCACGTAGTCCTTGAACCTGCCCGGCATCGGCTTCCACAGCGTGTGAATAATGCCAAGGGTAGCATAGCAATCCTTAATATTATCTACAATAATCCGGATAGCGAGCAGATCGTAGATCTCATTGAACTGCTTATTCTTATCCGACATCTTCTTATAGATGCTGTATATATGCTTAGGGCGTCCTGATATATCTCCATCAATGCCCATCTCTCCGAGCTTCTCCGAGATCCGTCCGATCACATCTTCAATATGCTGCTCTCTCTCGGTCCGCTTCTTCTTCATGAGATTGGCAATGCGGTAATATTGCTGAGGATTCAGGTAACGAAGAGCAATATCCTCCATCTCCCACTTGATGGCGGAGATACCGAGCCGGTGAGCAATTGGACAGAAGATCTCCAGCGTCTCATACGCGATCCGCCGCTGCGCTTCCTCGGATTGGAACTTCAAGGTTCGCATATTATGCAGCCGGTCAGCCAGCTTGATGAGTATGACCCGGATGTCCTGAGCCATGGCGACGAACATCTTCCGATAGTTCTCATTCTGCTGTTCTTCCTTCGAACGGAACCGAATCTTCTCCAGCTTCGTCAGACCGTCGACCAGCATAGCGCAAGTCTCTCCGAACTTGACACGGACCGACTCCAGGTCGACTGTAGTATCTTCTACTACGTCATGGAGGAGAGCGGCAATAATCGACAGCACATCCATCTGCATATCGACAAGGATATCTGCTACCGCAACGGGATGAAGAATATAAGGCTCGCCGGATTTGCGCACTTGACCATGATGAGCCTGTTCGGCGAATTCATAGGCTTCCGTAATGCGGACCAGATCCTGCTCTTTCATATAAGCTGATGCCTTCTCTAGTAATTGCTCAATGCCCATGAGACGTCCCTTTCCCTTAAGAGCCGCTCTTGGACTCTCTACATGCTGATTTCCGAGTTTTCTAATATTATGCCTGTAACAGCAGGCTCCGTCAACTAGTGGAGGTGACAGGATTCGCTTCGGGAGGTGTGACAAAAACCGGCAAGGAACGATTCCTTGGCGGTTGTTCCCCATATATGGAAGTCATCCCACAAATGGGCGGTCGAACTAGAGAGGTGCTCCAGCTAAGGCAAAATGGTTAAAAGACCGTTGCCTTCGGTTGAAGGTAACGGTCTTCTAAGTCAAGCACAATTAATTAATAAGTCATTAAGGAGAATACATCAATGTTGCCAAGCTTCTCTCGTCCGGTTAAGTACCCGAGCTCGATGAGGAACGCTGCTCCAATAACTTCACCGCCAAGCTGCTCGATGAGGTTAATGGAAGTAGCTATCGTACCTCCCGTTGCGAGCAGGTCGTCTGCTATGAGGACTCGCTGTCCAGGCTTGATGGCATCCTTATGCATCGCAAGACAGTCCTTGCCGTATTCTAGATCATAGCCGGCTTCAATCGTCTCGCCGGGAAGCTTGCCGCTCTTGCGGATGGGAGCGAAGCCTACGCCTAAGGAGATGGCCAGCGGAGCGCCAATGACGAAGCCGCGTGCCTCAGGGCCTGCAATAATATCAATCTTCAGATGCTGCACAGCTTGTCTCATCTCTTCAATAGCTGCACGGTAAGCTTCGCCATTCTGAAGCAGTGTCGTAATATCCTTGAATCGGATGCCGGGCTGCGGGAAGTCCGGAATTATCCGAATGTAGTCCTTGAAGTTCATCTTGATATCGTTCATTAACAGTTCAATCCTTTCGGGGTTAGAGGGAAGACACATCCGTGCCCTCCGCGTGCAGCTTAGCTGCACGATAAGTGTCGGATGTGATGAGATCTCGCTTCATCGGTGACTCCACTACGACTAGGTTGTGTTCATTCCTTGTGATCAATTCAAGCTCCTCGAACACTTGGACCATCATCATTATAATACTTGGGGACCAATTCGTCATCCCCGAGATCTTGTCAGAGAGACCGCGTATAGGGGCCTCCTTCATTCGGCGAAGCAGCTGGTACACCTCTCCGAAGTGTGCCCGCTCCGGGAACCTCTCTCTCATCGGTTCATAGCGCAGGTCATGGATATGAAGCTGCGGCTTGCGCTCGCCATTCCACTCATTAATGGACAGCTCTCCGACGAGATCGACCACCTTGCCCGATTGGAGAATTGGTGCATGCTCCCCGTAGCCGAAGCCTACCGCATCCAGGGTTCGGCCATAATTACCCAAGGATAGCTTGAGGTGCTTAGCTTCCTTGCCCATCGTTCGCTTGGACAGCAGCTTAGCCTCTTGGAAGAGCAGGCGAGGAGCCGGATTGCCAGCGCCATACGGCTCGAGCCCAGCTAGTTCCTCTATTGTCTGCAGAGTCGCTTCCTCTACCTTACAGCTGAAGTCTATCTTCGTCTTCGGAATCCAGTCTTCGTCTGTAAGCCACTCCAGCGCAAGCAGACTTAGCCTTCTCTCCAGCTCACCTAGACGCTCCTTGTGCAGGCTCATGCCTGCGGCTGCCTGATGGCCGCCATAATGGTCCAGCAGATCCTCACAGGCGGTGAGAGCAGCATGCAGGTCATAGCCTTCAATGGAGCGTGCTGAGCCCTTGCACTGGCCATTCTCATCTATTCCTAGAATGAGCACAGGCTTGTAATGCCTCTCTAGCAGCTTCGATGCAACGATGCCTATGACACCGACATTCCAGCCCTCGCCTGCCAGCACAATGACCGCAGGGGGTTCAGCGCCGCTCTTCGCTGCTTCCCGAGCCTTCTCTGCCCACCCTTGCTCCGCTTCCTTCACGATGGACTCAACGATTCGCTGCCGCTCGCGGTTGAGTCCGTCAAGCACAGCTGCAATATGGATAGCATCGTCATAGTCATCCTTCGTGAGCAGCTCTACAGCCTTCGAGGCATGGTCGAGCCTTCCAGCTGCATTGATGCGCGGAGCCATGCCGAAGGCTATCGAGGTAGACGTAACGGCAGACAGATCCATGCCTGCGACCTCGGCCAACGCCCTGAATCCTGCATGCTCTCCCATCCGCATCCTTGCCAGCCCAAGCTTGACGAGAATTCGATTCTCCCCCTGCAGGGGCATTAAGTCAGCGACGGTGCCAAGCGCAGCGATATGTGACCATTCGATGGGCGGCCGTCCAAGCAGCGCCTGAGCCAGCTTGAAGGCGACGCCTACACCAGCCAATCCTTCGAACGGGTAGCTGCAATCCTTCTGCTTCGGATTAATGACGGCATAAGCATCCGGCAGCAGCGCAGGCGGTTCATGGTGATCGGTCACGATAACGTCTATGCCTAGCTGCTTCGCGTACTTCACTTCATCGTATGCGCTAATGCCCGTATCGACCGTCACGATCAGCCCCACACCATCCTCTGCCGCCTTGTCGAGAGCGGCACAGTTCAGACCATAGCCCTCCAGTGCCCGATGTGGAATGTAATAATCATAATTGCTCTGTAGTGTACGCATAAGCGAGATAAGCAGAGAGGTGCTTGACACACCATCAGCATCATAATCGCCGTATATTCTAATCTTCTCGCCGTTCTGAACGGCAGCATGAATTCGATCTACCGCTTCCTTCATCCCCTTAAGCAGATAGGGATCATGCAGCTGCTCCTCGCCTCCGGCTAGAAAAGAACGGGCTTCATCCGCATCCGTTAGGCCGCGCTGCACAAGCAGTCTGGCTACTAACGGGGACAGATGAAGCCTATTCGCTAATTGCTCTGCCTGCCGCTGACTTGCTTCATCCCAAGGAGCAACTGCCCAACGCGTCTTCGCTCGAATCATAGGCTCTTCCTTCCCCCCATGCTTCTCGTGTTCGCTCCTCTATTGCAATAGAGTTGGCGTATGTTCTTGGTTCGGATCATGATTGGACTTATAAGGATAATTAGGACTGTAAGGCTCTACATGAATCGTTACATCCGTCACATGGAGGAATCGCTTCAGCAGCAGCTGCTTGGCACGTCTCGCAATCTCATGACCTTCAATTACCGTAATTCTAGGATTGACCGTAATAATAATATCAGCAATCACGTAATGGCCTTGTTCCTTCGCTCTTAGCATCTCTACCGTCACGACTCCGTCTACGCGCTGGATCAGCTGCATGAGTTCATCAACGTCTCTCTCAGAGCTTGCTTCCCCAGATTCCTTGAACGCCTCAGCTGCAGCCGTTCTCCAGCCGCTGTAGAGCAAGAGGCAGGCGATGACAAGCGATGCTGCGGGATCCATGTAATAGAGCTCAGGAACCTCAATCCACTTGCCTAGCGTTGCAGCTCCAGAGCCAATCACTGCAGCTAGTGACACATATAGACCCATTCGGTACGGGTGTAGATTCAGGAGCAGCTGCTGCAGCAACAGACCAATCAGCGCAGCAGCACATGCGCCCCAGTGGGGAGCTGAGCTTACTCCGTCTGCCAGATCTCGGATAGCGAACACAGCTGTCTCAATGCCAATGATGAGCAAGAGTACCGACAGCAGGATGGATGCGGCAGCTTCAGCCCTTGGAGCTGGTACGGCACGACCAGAACCGCGGAGTAACGTCCTTGCTCTTGCAGCCTTGGTAGACCTCAGTCCAGTCAGGCTGGCGAACGATTCGGCGCTGTCCGCTCCCGACCGCAAGGCATCGGCCATTAGCGCTTTGCTGCCGGTGAACCAGCCGATCACGCCTTTGCCGACTGCCAGCGCAGCCTTCCCCCACATATCCGTCCATCCAAGCGGTTTGCTAGACATGTTGACTCACCCCTAACGATTTGTGCAGGAATTACCCTTGATAAGCATAAGCTAGGGTTCTGCCGAGCAGACAAGAAGCTCCACTCTGCAAAACCCTGATTGGCTATCTATTTGGCAGCTGGCGCCTTGATTGCAGCCTTCGGCTTCTGTCTGGCCTTCATCATCAGCCATAGCGGCGATGCGATACAGATGGAGGAATAAGCTCCACTCGTTAATCCGATAATCTTCGCTAATGCGAACAGCTTAATAGGCTCTCCGCCGAAGATGAACAGACAGACCGCAATGACGAGTACCGCGAGTACGGTATAGATGTTACGTGCCATCGTCTGCCAGATGCTCGCATTGACCATCTCGGCAAGCTGCTCTTGATTCTTGAACTTGCCGAACCGCAGATTCTCGCGAATTCGGTCGAAGATAACGATCTTATCATTGATGGAGTAACCAATCGTCGTCAACACTGCCGCGATGAACGGGAGATCGACTTCCAATCGGAAGATAGAGAACAAGGCAACGACGACGAAGGCATCATACAGAATCGCTATGTTCGCCGCAACGGCGAAGCGCCATTCGAATCGAATCATCACATAGATCATAATGGCCAAGCTCGCAATAACGACGGCATAGATCGTCTTCAGGCCAAGCTCCTGCGCCATATCCGGAGATACGACGTTGACTTCGGCCGATACTTGGTCGCCGTACTTCGCCTTGAACTTATCTTGAATCTCTGTAATCTTCTTCTGATCCAGCACCTCGTCGAATCTAGCCGAGACTCGCTCATTGCCAGCTCCGCCGACGACAGGATTGACATCCTCTACGCCCGCGTCCGTAAGTAGCTGCTTCGCATCCTCTTGCTTCACAGCCTTGCCCACGGATATATCCATATTCGTCCCGGCCTTGAAGTCAACGCCGTAGTTCAAGTTGAAGAACAGTAAGGACAGCAGTCCGAGCACCGTTAAGCCGATGGAGAAGGCAAAAAACTTGTTGCGGTTCTTAATAAAATCGTAACGGATCTTCGTATTATAGTTCACGGATCTCTTCCTCCTTCACACCGAAATAACTAGGCTTCGTAAACAAGTTGCTTCGGATGAGCATTGAAATAAGAAACCGTGACAGGAATACGTTAGTAATAATACTGACTAAAATACTGAAAATCATCGTAAGAGCAAAGCCCCGAATAGCGCCGTTGCCGATATAGTACAACACGGCACTTGCAATAATATTCGTAATGTTCGCATCCATAATGGTACGGAACGAATTCTTGGAGCCGGAGCGCAGAGAGGACAACAAGCTCTTGCCGCTTCGAATCTCTTCCTTAATCCGTTCGTACATAATGATGTTCGCATCGACAGCCATCCCGATTCCGAGTGCGAACGCCGCAATACCTGGCAAGGTCAATGTCGCATTAATGAGAGTGAACACAAGCAGCAGCATCCATGTATACGTGACAACCGTAATGCCCGCGATTACGCCAGGAATACGGAACAGTGCAATCAGGAACACAAGAATAATCGCAGTGCCGATCAGCCCTGCTTCTACGGTCTTCTGAAGCGATTGCTGACCGAGCTTCGCGCCAACGCTCTGTGTATACTTCTCATTCAGCTTGAGTGGGAGAGCGCCGAGATTAATCGTATCTCTCAGATTATTAGCTTCTTCAAGAGTGAAGTCGCCGCTAATCTGTGCGGTGCCCCCGCTGATTGGATAGTTAACGATAGGATTGGACAGCATCTCTTCATCCAAGTAGATAGAGAGCGCCTTACCCGTAAGCTTCGTCGTCAGATCCTCGAACTTCTTCGCGTCCTTGAGCTTGATGGATACGATTGGCTTATTCAGCTGATCGAACTCCACTTGTGCAGCATTCTGGACGAAGTCATCTCCGCGCAGCTCTACATTCCCGTCTGGACCGCGGAAGGTTAAGTTAACCGGCTTCTTAATGATGTCTCGAACTTCATTCTCATTCTCCACGCCTGCCAGCTTCACCCGGATCCGGTTCGTTCCTTCGGTTGTAATCTCAGGCTCGGATATGCCCAGCTTGTCCGCCCTTGCTTCCAGACTCTTCGCTGTCTCCTTAAGCGATTCGGCCGTAACCTTATCCCCGCCGGTCAGCGGCTCTGCCTCGTAGAGAACCTCGAAGCCGCCCTTCAGATCCAATCCAAGCCGAACGTCCTTGACGAGCGATGGGCTTGTCCACCCAACGACACCAATCATGATGACAACGACCGCAAGGAAGGTAAGTAATCGCTTCCCGTTCATACGTTCATGTTCCCCCTTAAGATCTCAATATTCCTATTATAGCGGCGTCGCAAAAGGCAGTCAAAAAAAAGAACCCTTTCTAATCAGAAATGGGTCCCTCTATATGCGCTTAACGTCATAAAGTTCATAAACGCGGTTGCCTTCAGCGACAGAATGTCATTGACGACTTGATGAAGCCCCGGCGCCCCGGCTTTCTTATACTTATCGCTGACGCACTCCCATACGTCCAAGCCTGTGACATGCTCATAGCCAATAAGATGGAACTCTTCTGCCTTGCTGTTGCACAGCTGTGCAATGACCTCGTCCAAGTTCGCTTCGTCTTCCATCTTCATGCCCTCCTTCATAAGGAACCTGTTGTATGTATTCGATGCCATGGGGTTCCTTTCCTGCTAAATTGACTGACATGGATGAGGACATGCTGCATAAATATGAAAGTACAGGCTATCGGATGAATTGAAGAGATGAGGGTCGGGTCCATGACGAAACAAACGTTCATAAAAGGAGCTATGATTCTGCTTGCAGCCGGCATCGTCAATCGACTGCTGGGGTTCGTACCGCGGATTGCACTGCCGCGAATTATAGGTGCGGAAGGCGTAGGTCTGTACCAGCTGAGCTATCCATTCCTTGCCGTCATGCTTACATTAATTACCGGAGGCATCCCTCTTGCCATTGCGAAGTGGATTGCGGAAGCCGAATCGAAGGGAGATCACGCAAGGGTTAAGCATATTTTCCGCGCAGCGATGGGTCTAACCATCACTCTAGGTGTCATCATGACGGGTGCCCTCTTTCTGTTTGCACCTTGGATTACGACCCATTTATTGCCGGATGAACGGGTCATTAAGCCCTTCCTTATGATGGCGCCGATGCTGCTCATTATTGGCGTGTCTTCAGTTTATCGAGGTTACTTTCAAGGAAAGCAGAATATGGTGCCTACCGCAATCTCGCAAGTGACCGAGACGGTGCTGCGCATCGTTACCTCTCTGACGTTCGCGAGCATGCTGCTGCCGATGGGACTAGAGTGGGCTGCTGCTGGAGCCATGCTGGGCGGAGTAGTCGGAGAGATCGGAGGGTTGATTATACTGCTCATTCAATATCGACGAGACCGCAAGCTCAGCAATGAGATGGCCTCAGCGCTGCAAGAGAATAGCAAGCAGGAGCCGCGTACTCCTGTCCTGCGGCGTCTGCTCAGCTTGTCTATCCCGGTTACCGCCTCCCGCTTAGTCGGCTCTCTCTCCTACTTGCTGGAATCAATCTTCACCGCTCGAAGCTTGGCTTCAGCTGGCATCGCTACGGGCAAAGCTACTGCACAATACGGCGCGCTGCAAGGAATGGTCATTCCCCTGCTGCTGCTCCCTACCGCGCTCACCTACTCCCTTGCCGTCTCACTCGTCCCCTCCTTATCCGAAGCGGCCGCTAAGGGGGATCACGCCTTAATTCACAAGCGGCTTCATCAATCGATGCGGCTGTCGCTCGTTACAGGTGCGCCGTTCGTCGTCGTCATGTGGCTATTCGCTGAGCCAATATGCAGATTGCTGTACAATCATGCGGAGATTGCACCGATGCTGCAGCTGATTGCCCCAATCGGATTGTTCATCTACTTGCAGGCTCCTCTACAGGCTGCCCTTCAAGCCTTAGATAAGCCTGGTACTGCGCTGACGAACACGCTTATAGGAGCTGCCGTCAAGCTAGTCTTGATTGTAGAGCTCGCTTCTAAGCCTGAATTCGGCATCTACGGTGCCTTAATCGCCATTAATGTCAATGTCGTGCTGGTGACCGCTCTTCATTGGTTCAGCGTGCTGCGCTCAATCGGCTTCAGGATGAAGATGCTGGACTTCGTCAAGGTCGGAGCGGCTATGGTCATCATGGCAGGTGCAGCAGAGTGGACCATGAATCAGGACGTACTTGGCCGCGAATGGATTAATCTCCTGCTAGCATGCTTATCCGGGGTCATCCTCTACCTGGTGCTCATGGTATGGATGAGGATTATTAACCGGTATGACTTGTCCAGAGTATCGAAGTGGTTCCGATGATTGGTTCCGATGATTGATTCCGATGAATACTGCTCCTCCTTGGCTAGCGTTTACATTCAATCACATACGTGGCTTGCGCTTTTTGCTGCTGTCTACGTAGATTTTATCCTTGTGGTCGATGGTGCATAAGAAGACATCTTTAATATCCTGTACCCCTTCTTCTTGCAGCACATTTTTAAGCCAGAATCGTGTTTTTTCTATTTTTTCTAAGTTTTTATCCTGTACTTTTCCGTCCATAATTAGCGGAATGGGCAAGATCTCATACCGGTAATGAGACGGAATGATTGGTTCTTTCTTTGTTTGCGGAGACGGCTTAGGCTGGTTGTCGGGGGCTGATTTTTCTTTTGGCAGAATGGACAGCTTCCCGCTTGTCTCTAATATAGCGAACTCCACATCTGCGACGGAGTATACTTGGTTCTCCCGCAGCTGCAGCATAAGGTCATCCAGCGTATATCTCTGCTTGCGCATCGTATCCGGATTGAGCTTGCCCTTCGCGATAATGATGCTCGGATTACCGTCGAACAGCTGTCTAAGACTGCGACTCCTTAAGGTAATGAAGGAGATGAGCAGCTGAATCCCTAGCAAGGTTACCATCGGAATGATGCCTTCAATCATGGTACGATCTGTATCTTCGATGACGATCACGGCAATCTCGGCAATCATGAAGGAGATGACTAGGTCGAATACGGACATCTTCCCGATCTCCCGCTTGCCCATCGAGCGCATGATAACTAAGACGATAAAATAGATCATGATGGTTCGTAAGAGCAGAACCCAGAAATCCATACGGATATCGGCCTCCTTATCGCTGAACTTCCCCGGTCTTCAGGGTTACCCTGTCTGTACAGGTATTCTCACCTGAGGCTGTCTTCCCCATACTTACTCGTGTTGTACGAATATATGGCAATAGCCTGTACTAATTCATGCCTTGCCTCCATATGGATGTAATAGCGGTACTGTTCATCTTATAGGGAGAGAGGGGAATGAAGAATGAATGCAACCAATGGGATACCTAAGTCTCCGTTAATACCTTCACCGCTGCTAGCGGGTGTCGTGTTCGCCGCCATATGGCTTGCTGCTGGAGCACTGTTGTTATCCTTAATGCTTCAGTACAGCGGTATGAAGGAGAGCTCTCTTCCAACGTATGCCATGGCAGTCCATGGGTTATCAGCGCTGGCAGGCGGCTTCGTATCCGGTAAGCGTTCAGGCTATAAGGGCTGGTATTATGGCGGTATGCTTGGGGGATTGTATGGCTTGCTTATCTTGTTGATAAGTTTCCTTGCGGTGAATGCCGGCCTATCCACTAAGAGTATAATGATGTTAATTGTAGCGGTTGCCGCTGGAGCGGTGGGAGGAATGATTGGGGTTAATGCCAAGAAGTAACAGCCTTTGGACCAATGCCTCGTTTTGACGAGAAAAACCTGCTTGCACATCGGCATCTAAGCCGTAGGCAAGCAGGTTTTTTTTGAAATTTGCTATTTATTCTGCAGTTGCGCTTGGAGCGCTTGTAATCACATTATTAATAGCACTGCGTTCGAATGTAATCTTAGTCGTATCGTTTACGCGTAAGACAACCACATCGTCTGTCAGCTCCACGATTGTACCGTGCATTCCGCCGATTGTCGAGATTTTGTCGCCCTTCTTGAGTTGGCTTAACATGGAGTTGCGAGTCTTCGTCTTCTTCTGCTGCGGGCGAATCAATAGGAAGTAGAACACCGCGAACATTAAGACAAATGGCAGTACCATTGAGATAAGATTGCCTGAACCGGAAGCTGGTTCGGCTGCAAGTAACCATGACATCTGTATTCCCCCTTAATTAGAATCCCTTCTCATTATCTAACAGGCCGTAGCTTGCGAAGAAGGAATCCCGGAAGTCGCGCAGCCGGTCGTCCATAATCGCTTGTCGTACGTCCCTCATGAGCTGAAGCAAGAAGTGAAGATTGTGATACGTCGTGAGACGGATGCCGAACGTCTCATCCGCCTTCAGCAGATGCCTGATATACGCTCTAGAGTAATTCTTGCACGTATAGCAGGAGCAAGCCGGATCAAGCGGTCCGAGATCCTCTGCATACTTAGCATTGCGAATAACGAGCCGCCCAGTGCTTGTCATCGTCGTACCATTGCGGGCAATTCGTGTTGGCAGCACACAATCGAACATATCAATACCACGGATAGATCCTTCAATTAGTGCGTCCGGTGATCCAACGCCCATCAGATATCTAGGCTTGTCTGCCGGAAGTATCGGAACGGTATAATCGAGCACCTCATACATCAGATGCTTAGGCTCCCCAACGCTCAGACCACCAATAGCATAACCCGGGAAATCCATGGAAGTCAACTCTCTTGCGCTCTGCTTGCGCAGATCCTCATACATGCCACCCTGAACGATTGCGAACAGTCCTTGGTCGTGCTTGCGCTTGTGTGCGGCAAGGCAACGCTCCGCCCATCTCGACGTTCTCTCTGTCGATTGCTTCACATACTCATACTCAGCAGGGTAAGGAGGACATTCGTCGAAGGCCATCATGATGTCCGGTCCAAGTGCATTCTGAATCTCCATCGCCTTCTCCGGGGACAGGCTGAGCTTGTCTCCATTCAGATGGGAGCGGAACTCTACCCCTTCCTCCGTAATCTTGCGCATCTCCGACAGACTGAACACTTGGAAGCCGCCGCTGTCTGTCAGGATCGGACGATCCCAGTTCATGAACTTGTGAAGTCCGCCGGCGCGTTCAATTAACTCATGTCCTGGCCGGAGGAACAGATGATAGGTATTGCTCAGAATAATATGGGCATCCATCGTCTTAAGCTCTTCCGGGCTCATCGTCTTCACCGTAGCTTGGGTGCCTACTGGCATGAAGGTAGGCGTGTCGATGATGCCGTGGGGGGTATGTACTCGTCCTAGTCTTGCCCCTGTCTGCTTGCATTCCTTAATGAATTCATATCGTATAGCCACTATTCACGCTTCCTATTCCTCTAGTAAATTAACATTGCATCTCCGAAGCTGAAGAACCGGTACTTCTCCTCAATCGCTTCGTGGTAAGCTCTCATTATAGCATCCCGCCCTGCCAGAGCGCTAACGAGCATAACGAGCGTGGACTTAGGCAGATGGAAGTTGGTCAGCAGCCGGTCGACCAGCTTGAAGGTGTACCCCGGGTAGATGAAAATATCTGTCCAGCCGCTGGCGGACTCCAGCGGCGCATCACCGAATCTTGCGGCCAATGTCTCAAGCGTGCGTGACGAGGTCGTGCCAACAGCTGTAATCGCAGCTCCCCGTTCCCGAGCATCATTAATGAGCTTGGCATTCGCTTCATCCAGCTCATAATACTCCGAATGCATCACATGCTCCTCAATAGCATCAACCGACATAGGACGGAAGGTTCCGAGTCCCACATGTAGAGTAATGTAAGCCACCTGAACTCCTTGCGCCTGAAGCTGCTCGAGGAACGGGCGGGTGAAGTGCAGACCCGCGGTAGGCGCAGCCGCTGACCCTTCATTCTTCGCATAGACCGTCTGGTAACGGTCTCTATCTTCCAGCCTCTCCTTGATATAAGGAGGGAGCGGCATCTCCCCTAGGAGATCAAGCAGCTCCTGGAAGATCCCATCGTATTGGAACCTTATAATGCGTGATCCCATGTCCCCTGCCTCTTCAATGAACCCTCGCAGGAGGGGCTCGCCTTCCCCGGTATCGCCGAACCAGATCTCCGTTCCGACCTTGAGCCGCTTAGCCGGCTTCGCCAGCGTCTCCCAGCGATTATTCTCCAGCTGCTTCAGCAGCAGCAGCTCGACCTTCGCACCGGTATCAGACTTAGCACCGATGAGCCGTGCCGGAATTACTCTTGTATCATTAAGCACGAGCAGATCGCCAGACGCTAAGTAGGAGGCTAGGTCTGTGAAGCTGCGGTGAGCAACCTCACCTGTTGTCTTGCTTAGCGTCAGTAGACGAGAGGATGTGCGGTCGGCCAGAGGGGTCTGGGCAATCAATTCCTCGGGTAGGTGAAAGTCAAAGTCTTGTACTTGCATGAAGTTATATCATTCCTTATCGATGGTCACATCTGTGTAATAGTATTGCAAGATATATTGGTAATCATACCCTTGCTGTGCTAAGGATAGAGCCCCGTACTGGGACATCCCTGCTCCATGGCCGTTGCCCGTTCCGATGAATCGGAACTGCGCGTCCGCGGTTGCTTCACGGACCGCGCCTTCATCGTTCAGTATGAAGTAGGATGGGCTGTCCAGCTTCTCAGCCTCTCCGCTTCCGCTCCCGGCCCGGCTGCCACTGAGGACATAGACGGCCTGTGTATCCTGAGCCTTGTCACGGGATTGCCCGTCAGCTCCAGCAATAGTGACGCTGTTCATCGCGTCTATCGAGAAGCGTGTGCTTGGCAGTGAGCCGAGGGCGCCGCGCAGGGAATCCGGATATCTAACAGGCAGGGGCTCACCGTTCAGAGCTACTGCTGTTACTCGTCCGGAAGGGCCTGTACCTGTCACCTCAAGCTGTCTCAGCGGACCTTGCACCTTGACTCTTGATTGAATCATCGCAAGCAAGTCTGCGGCAGAGTAAGGCCCTCTTACCCAGGACATTGGATTGTTCTCTACTGCAGATTCCAATAGAGTAACCTGAGTGCCCCGACTCAAGGTTGCAATAACCGGAATCTGTTCCTCGACCTTCGGCTGCTTCCTCACCTTCACACCTTCCGTGTTCACCTGTAGAATAGGCTTGCCTGCGGGATTCGTCTTCCCCGTGCTGGTGAGCAAGTCTTCGCGAATGTAGCCGCTTCGTCCGTTCGAGAGAACGACTCTATGCCAGCGGTACAGCCCCTTCTCAGACGAGAGATCCGGACTTGGAACGCTCTTCAGATAGGCAACCGCATTGCCCCATATCTCTGCCGCGTCGGCTGACGCTCCGCCGGCGCTGGAGGAGAATAACGCTTCGATCAGCTTGCCCTTGTACAGCATCACTTCACCGGCTGTCGCGTCTACGGCTTCAATCGTCGACGGCTTCTCAGAGCGAATCCCATTATAGGCTTGGCTGAGGACAGAATCAACGACATGGGCAACCTGGAACTTCATGCCCTGGTACAGGGCATAGGTTCTAGCGGCAACTGCCTGAGACTTCAGCGCTTCCCCCGGCCAGGAAGCAACCATCTCTCCTCCAACGACGGAGTACAGGTAGTGTTCGAACGGAAGCTCATTAATGACAGCCATCTGGCCGTTGAAGCCGCTAAGCTCGAATCCACCTCGATACGTCTGGGCATTGCGTTCCGTTACTTGAATGGGAGCAGCTCCCTTGGGCGCTGCCCATCCCTTCATTCCAGCGGAGGGGAAGCTGAACAGCTTAGCGGAGGCCGAAGCCGTGCCAGTCACTGCATGATCGTTGCGAATGAGGTAATAGGGAGCGGAGCTGTCAGCAACGCGTGCATTCGCTCCGCCTGGCACCTTCGCTGCAGCAAGCTTAAGAAGCTCCAGTGAGCCTTGATCTGTTGCCGCTCCTATCATAGCTGAGTACACAAGCTTCCCATCACTTCCCTTGCGGATGGCTGGATAGGCATCCAGACCTGCTGCTCCATAGGCAGCAGCAGCGCTGATCGCTTCCGATTCGGTTGCGTAGCTGCCAACCTCGAGATGGAGTGGTCCTTGAGTCAGCGGCTTGTAGGCAGCAGTTAGTCTCTTCAGCTCACTGTCGGCTCCCCACTTCGTCCCTGCTGCTGCTGCGTCAGCGGCAGACTTGTAACTGCCTTCAAGCAGTTGATAAGTCACCTTGCTGCTCTTGGACAGGGAGACAATCGATCCGCTGCCCTTCAATGCCTGAAGCCGCTTGTAGGCAGCTAACGCCGATGCGAAGTCCGTCGTCTCCAGCACCTTCACCTTGTAATCATCGAGCCCCAGTCTAATGCTCTGATTCGCGGCTGCCTCTACCCATAGCTCAGTGCCTGCACCCTGTCTTGTCCCAATCGACATTCCCCCTGGAGAGGTTAAGGTGACCGCCGGAACGGTTAATTGATAACTTGGTGAGCTTGAACTTATGAATAAGGCCACTCGAATTCGATCCAGACCAGGAACAGCAGCCTCGGCTGACTTGCCTGGGATAGCAGGAATAATTAGCAGACAAGCGATAACGATCCATATGATTCTCTTGTTCCATGAATGACTGTTCATTGGTCAATCCTCCTTAGGTGAACTCGGCGGCAGTTGACACACTCCGTCTTCGCAGGAGTGCTCCGCCCTTCCGAACCACTTATACCTCCGTCTGGCAATATAACGGTACACGGCATCTGCAGCCGTCCGAATACCCGGTACCTGATATGCGGATGAGGCCCACTGCCACCCCTTCATTGTCCTTAGCAGCCGAATAACTCCATCAGCCCCGGCGTATATTCGCTCTTCCTCGTCGAAGACGTGCAGCTTCTCATACAGCTGTGATTCGGGTATAGCGAATACTCGCCTAGGAATAACCGTACCTGCAGCCTCCAGTTCTTGAATCGGTACATAGTGAATGTCAGCAGCTGAATGCAGCTCTCTAAGCCTGGCTACCGTTGCGAGGCATAAGTTACAATTGCCGTCATAGATGACATACAGGGACTCTCTTCGCTTCAATGTATTTGCACCTCACTCATGGAACCGCATTATTGCCTAGGAAATGGGAGGCCAAGATGCTTGTATGCCGCTTCAGTAGCAATACGCCCCCTTGGCGTTCGCTGCAGGAAGCCAATCTGCATCAGATACGGCTCATACACATCCTCTATCGTCTGGCTCTCTTCCCCGATTGTCGCTGCAATCGTATCCAGGCCGACCGGGCGGCCGCGGAAGGTCGTTATCATCGAGTGAAGCATCTTGTGGTCGATGTTGTCCAGACCCATAGGGTCGACCTGCATTAATTCCATCGCATGACGAGCAATCTCATGCGTAATGACACCGTCACCCCGCACTTGGGCGAAGTCGCGAACTCGCTTCAGCAGCCGGTTCGCAATACGCGGAGTCCCTCTGGAACGAACCGCAATCTCACCTGCGGCCTCTCCTATAATATGGACATCCAGTATCTCGGCCGCCCTCGATACGATGAAGGCTAGTTCATCTACGGTATAGAACTCAAGCCTGCTGACGACCCCGAACCGATCCCGCAGCGGAGCGGAGAGCAGCCCTGCTCTTGTCGTCGCTCCAATCAGCGTGAACGGCGGCAGATCCAGTCTAACCGATCTGGCGCTAGGCCCCTTCCCGATCATAATGTCGAGGCAGAAGTCTTCCATAGCCGGGTATAGCACCTCTTCAACCGTCCGATGCAAGCGGTGGATCTCATCGATGAAGAGAACATCGCCTTCCTGCAGATTCGTCAGGAGCGCAGCCAGATCTCCCGGCCGTTCAATTGCCGGCCCCGACGTCGTCCGGAGATTAACGCCAAGCTCGTTAGCGATAATATTCGATAAGGTTGTCTTGCCAAGTCCCGGCGGGCCATAGAGCAGTACATGATCCAGCGCTTCCTTGCGCATCTTGGCTGCCTCGATGTACACCTTCAGGTTCTCCTTGACCTTCGATTGACCAATATATTCAGCAAGATAACGGGGACGCAGGCTTAGTTCAATTGCGCCATCCTCCATCATCAAGTTGGCGGAGATTATTCGATCGTCCATGCTAGTCTTGCTCCTTCCATCATCCTCTGTACAGCTGCTGAAGCGCCTGCTTCATGAGGAGGTCAACCGTCTCATCTCCTGTAACCTGACCCTGAATCTTACTCCATGCCTCATCGAGCTCGGCTGTCGTGTAGCCTAATGCAGACAGTGCCTCACGGGCCTCCTGCCATGCAGTGCCAGACCCATCAGCGGCCGATCCAGCCGGTGCTTGCTCCAGAGTTAATCCTGCAGCGGCAGCGGCGCTGTAATCCACAACAGCTCCTGCCAGCTTGTCCTTCAAGTCCAGTACCATCCGCTGGGCCGTCTTCTTCCCTATACCCGGCAGCCTTGTCAGATACGTTAAGTTCTCTTGTTGAATCGCCGCAATGACGGCATCCGGACTCCCTCCTGCTAGGATGCCGAGCGCAACGCGAGGACCAATTCCAGACACCTCCAGCAATCTCCGGAACAGCGCTTGCTGCTCCCGTGTCTGGAAGCCATACAGCAGGGTAGCATCCTCCCGGACATGATGGTGGGTATACACCGTCACTGCTCCCTCCTGCCCTGCGAAGGCATAAGGGTTGGGGGTATAGACTTGATAGCCAATATCCCTTACATCTACAACTATGTATTCCGAATCCAGGTGGACGACATGTCCCTTCACATAATCTATCATCTGCGCGACACCTCGTTAATTTTCTGTGTGAGAACAGCCGAATGGGCATGGCAGATCGCAATAGCGAGCGCATCCGCCACGTCATCCGGCTTAGGAATCGCCGACAGCTTCAGGAATACCTTCACCATCTCTTGCACCTGGCGCTTCTCTGCCTTGCCGTAGCCGACCACCGCTTGCTTAACCTGCAGCGGTGTATATTCCGCAACAAGCAGACCTCGCTGAGCAGCTGCTAGTATAACGACACCGCGTGCTTGGCCGACAGCGAATGCGGTCGTTACATTCCGGTTGAAGAACAGCTTCTCCACTGCGACGGAATCCGGCTTGTACTTATCCATGAGCGCGCCTGCCGATTCATACACCTGCAGCAGTCTCGTCTCCTGAGGAGTTCCAGCTTCCGTCTGTATGCAGCCGTACTGTACTGGAGTAAGCTTATGTCCGTTCTTATCTACGAATCCAAATCCTACAATAGCAATACCCGGGTCAATCCCTAGAACTCGCAATCTTCCAACTCCTTAGACGCTTTGCTCTATTATAGCAAACCTAGGCAGAGATGAGAACAAGCGTTTCCCGGTCACCCTTCCGAACATGACAAAAAAGGACGCATCTCCTATACAGACACGTCCTTATCTCTTCCTAACCGGCAGCAGCAGCCTTTAATAAGCCGGCTTCATCGCCTTCTCATTCCGTTCCATCGCATAGTCGCTGAAGGTGGACAGCACACTGTTATACTCGTCCATATCCTTCACATGAATGCCCTCTACTAGCTCGTCCACCTGCCCCTTAGGCAAGCTGCTCTCCATGAACTGCACATCCAGTTGAAAAAAAGTGCGTATCACCTTCTCCTTGCGCGGTACCCCTTCGAACAGCTTGAGCATACCCTCCTGATCCATTCCGAAGTAAGCATGCGAGCGGCAAGCCTCCGACAAGTCGTTCACTTCTTCTTGCAGTAAGACAGTCTCTTCGTCCTTGTCAACCGCGGCGGTCCAACCGGGATGCTCCTGCAGCATTCCAATGATGGATTGCGGAGACAGCTGTCCTAGGAGCTTAATCTCCTCTCCGCATATGTAAGTGCGCTGAAGCTTAACCTTGAGCGGGCCTCTATGTTCCTCAAGGAGCTTAATGACACGATTATGACTCGTCGAAGGCTGGCGCAGGTAGATGGACTGAGCAGAAGCTTGGCTGCCGGCAAGCAAGAGCGAGAGCGTTATTACGGTTACGTAAGCGCCAAGCGATAATGCTCCTCCCCGAATTCTGCGCAGCTTTTTTTTCAACTGCTTCCACGCGTTTAATTGTCTCATGATGAGAACCCCTTTGTCTGTTACGTCCTGTCGCTATTGTTGCTCGATAATTAACAGAATATGCATGATGTTCATGATCCCGGCAGTCATGGCGCAGTCTATTAGCACAGCAAGCCAGCACATCAGCTGCTTGCCGTTAGGGCATTTAGCTGATGTGCTGGCTTTATTGAACCATTCCCATGTACCTTTAGCGATTAATCCAAGGAAGGCTTACTCTTTTTTTCGTTTTAGGACGAGACGTTACGGAACGCACTGCTGCTTTTTTGGCTGATTTGCGCTTCACGCCAGACTTGATGCTCTTAGGAGACGCTTCGATGACCGCCTCTTCAGACTCACTCCATTCGCTGTTGTCACGCTTATCTCCGCACCCGCAGTTGCATGGAGCCTTCTCTGCCCCTGCACCGGCAGTCTGCGGCCATGGGTAGTAGCCGTTTCCTCCATAAGCCCCATATGCTGGATGCATCGGATTCGGATAGCCTGCGTTCGCATGAGCTGGAGCAAGCATGTCATTACCAGCACCTGACTGACCTGCTGTGAAGCTTGGCGCATTGCCATAAGGATAACCGCCCATCACGCCGCCGACTTGACCCTGTCCATACAGGTAGGCATTCCCGTAATCCGGTGTTCCTGCAGGCTGCACCGATGGTGAGAGGTTAGGATTGCCTGACAAGAGCCCCTGTGCCAGAGCTTGCTCCCACGGGCCGTTCGGTCCTGGGCTCCACTGCGCATTCGGACCTTGCTCCCAAGGTGCAGCTTGGTTGCCGTAGCTGTCGATGGGAACCATTCCTGGTGGGATAGGATAAGGATCATTACCTCCGTGATGCATAGGGCTAACATTTGGCATTGCCGCATTGCCGTAGCCTTCGTACGGGCCATTGCCATAGCCGCCATATGGGCCGTTCCCATAGCCTTGCGAGACCGGAGACACCTGCGGAGGAGGATTAGGAATATCGTAGAGTGACATGACCTCTGTCGCAGGAATGCCATATTGCTGGAACAGATCCACATGAGGCTTATTCGCCTCCTGCACAGGAGCCTTATTGGCTGGCTTCTCAGCAACCGGCATCGTTTTAGGAGGATTCGGCTGTGGATTTGGCTGCGGCTTCGGGCTAGGCTTAGGCAGGACTGGCGGTGCTGTGACAACAGGCTCGGTTGGCTTCTTCTCCGGCAGCGGGGCCGGGAGTGGAGTCGGAATAGGCGATGGATTGGGGGCAATAGGTGCAGTCGGTGTTTTCCCCTCAATTGGACCGGTAGGCGGCTTGCTCGGAATCGGCGCTGTCGGCGTTTTTCCTGGCAGACCTGGAATCGGCAGCGTCGGGATTTTTTGAACGAGTCCTTGCACACCTTGGGCAATCGAAGCGGGATGCAGCGGATGATGTCCGCTTCCGATCGTACCTGCTGGTACAGTACCCAAGGTTGCTTTTGGGATGTTCACCACTTCACCGGTTAGCAGGACGTTTGGATTTTTAAGCTGCGGGTTCGCCTTGATCATATCTGCGAGCGGAACTCCCCAAGCTTTGGACAGCTTCCATAGCGTATCCCCTTGCTTCACAACGTGCTGATGCATAATATCCATCCCTGGAGCTGGTGTCGCGGACGGAATTTTCACTTTCATACCTACTTGAAGCAGATCTGGATTCGCAATGTCCGAATTCAGCTTAATTAATTCCTCGAGCGATACGTTATACTTTTGGGAGAGGCCGTATAACGTTTCTCCTTTTTTAACCATATGGATTTTCACTCGCTGTTACCCTCCTGTCACGTTCTGTTGGGATTAAGCACGGCAGTGCCCGCACCTTAAGTCTCTACATCCTATGCAGAACATGGGCTGGTGTCTCCCCCTCCGGACAAAAAAATATAAAAAAGAGAGCCCCTCCGCATAGATGGGCTCCCTCATTCGCACCTAATAGCCTATTCAAATACTTGAACACCGTCAACGCTCACAATGCTGCGGAACTCCTTAAGCAAGCGAGTAGTAATCGGCCCTGCCTGACCGCTGCCAATCTTGCGTCCATCTACTTCCCGCACGGCAATGACCTCTGCTGCTGTACCCGTGAAGAATACTTCGTCCGCAACGTAGACATCATGCAGCGTGAACGGCTCCTCCTTCAGCTTGTACCCCAGCTTGTCGCACAGCTGCATGATGGCAGCACGGGTAATGCCCTCGAGGGCGCCGACGTAGCAAGGGGGAGTGAATACGACACCATTCTTGATGATGAATATATTATCGCTGGACCCTTCAGCTACGTAGCCTTGCGAGTTCAGCATGATAGCCTCACCTACACCAGCGAGGTTAGCCTGAATCTTCACCAAAATATTGTTCAAGTAGTTCAGCGACTTGATCTTCGGATTGAGCGCATCTGGAATATTACGGCGCTGGGACACCGACACCGATACGAGACCGTCGCGGTAGGCCTCCTCCGTGTAGATAGCCAGCTGTTCCACGATAATGATGACATAAGCTGTCGGACAACGTCTTGGATCCAGTCCTAGATTGCCGGGGCCGCGCGATACAATTAACCGAATATATCCAGCGCGCATCTCATTGCGGCGAATCGTCTCTACCAGTGCAGCTTGCATCTCGTCAATGCTGAGCGGAATATCCAGCATGATGGACTTCGCAGAGTCGTAGAGACGGTCTAAGTGCTCTCTGCACTTGAAGATATTGCCGTCATAGATACGAATACCCTCGAATATACCGTCCCCGTACAAGAAGCCGTGATCGTATACCGATACCTTAGCCTCTTCCTTCGTTACGTAATCTCCATTCAAGTAAATCCATTGCTGTGTCATGACTAACAATTACACCTCCATAGATAGTAGCTTGCTATTCGGAATGGGACTAGGAATTATCCCAGCTCTTCATAAGTGAAGGTTGGATAACAGCCAAGTATGCGAACTTGGCAGCCAAGGGCTTCAATCTCTGCAAGTGCTGCAGGAAGCAGCACCGTATCCAGCGCCATCTGAATATCAATATAGAAATAATAATAGCCCAGCTTCTTCTTCGTTGGCCGAGATTCAATACGAGACAAGTTAATTCTGCGCCAAGCGAAGGCGGAGAGCACTTGATGCAGAGCTCCTGGATAATCCTCCGGCAGGGTAATGAGGATACTAGTCTTCATCACTTCGGACGCACGATGCTCGAATGGCTTCTCACCGACAAGCAGGAACCGCGTGAAGTTATTGTTGTGGTCGGTAATGTTGCGGTCGATCACATCAAGACCATGATTAGTGGCGGCAGTCAATGTTCCGATTGCGGCCCAGCCAGCTTCAGGGTTGTTCTTCACGATTCGGACCGCTTCCGCGGTAGAGCTGACATGCTCCGTCTCTGCATGTGGAATGTTCGAGCGCAGGAACTGCAGGCATTGTGCCATAGCTACCGGATGAGAGATGACCTTCTTGATTCGACTGTAATCCTTGCCAGGTCCCTCTGCGAGCTGTGCCGTCTCAACATCTGAACCCCAACCAATCAAGTTCTGTATGGAAGGATACACCCACTCCGCCTGAATCGGCAGATCCACTTCATGCACGAGCCAGTCCATATGCAGGGACACCGAGCCCTCTATCGTATTCTCAATCGGAATGATGCTGTAGTCTGTTCTGCCGTTCACCGTGGACAAGAAGACGTCGGCAATCAATCGATGGTATTCGTAGTCCGTATGCGTCCCTTGGAAAAAATGTCTAGCCGCCTCATCCGAGACAGAGCCTTGCGGCAGCAAAGATACGATCGTCATCTCTTCAAGCCTCTCCTTCTATCCAGTCCATCAGCGATATAGCCGTATCGGATGGATGTTCTTCAAGCACGGCTACCTGCGGCCCGGAAGAGCATGGAGCGAGCCATAAGGTCTCCGCCTCAATGCCTTCTGCTCGGAGGGTTCCGAGCAGGAAGCTCTCCAGCTCATCCTTGCGCGTGCTGTCCTTGTGAACGAAGGTAATCAGCGTCGGACCTGCGCCGCTCAGCGCTGCACCGAGTGCACCGTGATCAGCCGCTTCACTAAGTATAGCTGTCATGCCTGGTATAAGCGCAGCTCGATAAGGCTGATGCAGCCGATCCCGCATCGCACAGCCTATGAGGTCCAGCTGTCCGCTCGCTAGCGCAGCGACAAGCAGCGAGCTGCGACCGACATTATAGACGGCGTCAGCCATTGCAATCTGCTTCGGCAGCGCATGCCTCGCTTGCTCCGTGGCAAGCTGGAATGCCGGAACAGCCACCAGCGTCTCCAGCTGCTCATGGGGCTCGATCTTAACATAATCGGCTCGCTCTCCATCCCAAGCAGCAACGATAATCCCCCCGAACAAGGAAGCACCCACATTGTCTGGATGACCTTCTAGTGAGGTCGCAATCTGGAACAAGCGGTCCGAGCCAAGCGGGCTGCCAATTAATGCATTCGCCGCTGTCAGAGCGCCTACAATAGCAGAAGCGCTGCTTCCTAGACCTCTAGTTAACGGAATATCGCTGTACATTCCGATTCGCAGCTCCGGCACCTGAACGCCGGCTTCCTCGAATACGAGCTGGGCCACCTTGTAGAGCAAGTTCGTCTTGTCCCTAGGCAGACCATTCATCTGATCTCCGTACAACTCAATGACGGTGCTGTCGCTGACACTCATCTCAATCCAAGCGTAGAGAGACAGAGCCATGCCAAGCGAATCGAAGCCCGGTCCAAGATTAGCGGTGCTGGCTGGCACCTTCACGATGACTCTGTTGTTATGCATGAGGCTTCACCTTCAGTATCTCCATATCGATCATAGCAGTATGTTACTCCTGTATCCCTTGTATTGGAATTATACGAGCACTGAGCTTACACGAACGCTTCGCCCAGCTCTAGCCTTCAACGCGATAGACACTCTTCACCTTCCGGATGACATCTAATGATTCGAATGTGTGAAGCACCTTATTCATGGCAGCCTTGTTGGCATCATGCGTAATGACGATAATCTCAGCCTGCGGGTTGCTAGGACTAGGCTGCTGAAGGACGGATTCCAGACTAACCTCGAATTCAGCGAACACTTGAGTAATCCGTGCGAGCACACCGGCGCGGTCTTCTACATGGAGGAGCAGGAAGTACTTCGAAGAGATCTGATCGTCCGTCTTCAGCTTCTTCTCCTTATATGCGGTAACGCCTTGCTGACCGTTCACACCGAGCTTCAGATTCTTCACTACGGCAACCAGGTCGGCTACGATGGACGTCGCTGTAGGCAGCTCACCTGCACCTGCGCCGTAGAACATCGTCTCTCCTACTGCCTCTCCGAAGACGTAGACGGCATTGAACACCCCGTTAACGGAAGCGATAGGATGAGATTGCTTCACCATCGTAGGCTGCACGCTGACGCTGATCTGTCCATCCTGGCTCTCTGCAATACCAAGCAGCTTCACATTATAGCCTAGGCGACTCGCATACAGGATATCTTCCTTGCTGACCGATGAGATGCCTTGAACCGTTACATCCTCGAGCGCGACGTTCGTGCGGAAGCCGATTGAGGATAGAATGGTCATCTTGCGAGCAGCATCAAGACCTTCTACATCAGAGGTCGGATCCGCCTCCGCATAGCCAAGCTCCTGTGCTTCCTTAAGCACGTCCGCATAGGAAGCGCCTTCCCCGCTCATCTTCGTCAGAATATAGTTCGTCGTGCCATTCACGATTCCCATAATCTTCGTAATCCGGTCGGAAGAGAAGCCTTCGATCAGCGTTCTAATAATCGGAATGCCGCCTGCCACACTTGCCTCGTACATGACATCGCAGCGATGCTCCTTCGCCTTGGCAAGAATCTCAGGGCCATGCATCGCCATCAAGTCCTTGTTCGCGGTCACAACATGCTTCCCTTGGGCCAATGCCTCAAGTATGAATTCCTTCGTATGATTAATGCCGCCCATCACTTCTACGATGACATCAATAGTAGGATCATTAACAATCTCCCACGGATCTTCCGTCAGCTTGGACGCATCAATCGAGATGTTGCGGAGCTTACTCTTGTTCTGAACAAGCACCCGCTCAATGACGATTGGTGAACCAACTTGACTCTGCAGGTCATTCTGATGTCCCTCTACGAGCCGGACAACGCCTGTTCCAACCGTTCCTAATCCTAACAATCCAACCTTAACCGGCTTCATGGCTACCCCTCCAGCATCTATACATAATTAATGGTTATCCTTGACCAATGACTGACGCCTTGCGCACACCATCGAGTGCCCGCAGCGCTTCAATCAGCGATGACAATTCGCCCGTAATATGTGTAATATCGACGGATATGACGACATTGGCGAATCCCTGCAATGGAATGCTCTGATTAATAGTCAGCACATTGCCCTCCAGTCCTGCCACGAAGCTAAGTACCTTGGAGAGCACACCAGAGCGATGGTCGAGATCCATGGCAATCGTGACG
Organism: Paenibacillus sp. GCM10023252; assembly: GCF_042653305.1. Classification (NCBI taxonomy): domain Bacteria; kingdom Bacillati; phylum Bacillota; class Bacilli; order Caryophanales; family Paenibacillaceae; genus Paenibacillus; species Paenibacillus sp. GCM10023252. The sequence continues at coordinate 178,366 of NZ_JBHSHW010000009.1, read as the reverse complement.
ATACGCTCCCGCTCAAGCTCGTTCAGCGGATAGACTCGGTCCTTGTACTTGTAGAATGCGCTTCGGCTTAAGCCTGCACGCTCCGTCGCTTCGTGAACTGTTGCCGCCTCGCCGCGCTGCAGCAGCTCCTTCACCAGTATTGTCTTCATAATCGCTTCGGGCAGAATGTCCTCCCGGACGACATAATAACGTGCTGTCACTATTCGTCCTCCCCGTGTAGACAATTGTACGCTTATAGTGGACATTATATCGAATAATGACGGAAGCGGCAATAGGCAATGTGAATGATAAGAGGACCATTCCATGCACGAAGAAAAAGCCCGCCCGCTGTGTGTACAACCTCAGTCGAGTGAGCTTCCCTTCATCTTGCTCTATTCATGAATGTAGTCGCTGCCTTCGAAGAATTCGAACGCGTAATCCCCGATTCGAACAAGGTCGCCATCCTTCGCTCCGATCTTACGAAGAGCGGCGTCCACGCCCATCTTCCGCATAATGCGCGCGAAGCGCATAACCGCATCATAGGTATTCAGGTTCGTACGCTTCATGAAGCGCTCGATTCCCGCGGATACGACGACATAGACCTCGTCTTCCTTGTGCACAGTGAAGGAGTTGTCATCGCGCTTCTCCATCTTGTACACCTTCCGCTCTGCTACATCCTTCACGTCTTCGACGAGCGGCTGATCCGGAACCGACTCCAGCACTTCCATCGCCTTGTACAGCAGCTCTTGGATGCCTTGCTTCGTTAGCGAAGAGATGGGAACGATGATGAACGTCTGCTCACTGTCCACCTCGGCAACCTGTGCCTTGAAGAGCTCGAGCTGCTCCGCTGATTCTGGCATATCCATCTTGTTCGCTGCAATAATCTGCGGACGTTCTGCCAGCTTCTCATTGTACAGCTTAAGCTCATCGTTAATCTTCGTCCAATCCTCGAACGGGTCCCGACCTTCCGATGCAGACATGTCAACGACATGAATGATGACGCGGGTCCGTTCAACGTGGCGGAGGAATTCATGGCCTAAGCCGACGCCCTCATGAGCCCCTTCGATGAGTCCAGGCAAGTCTGCCATGACGAAGCTTCGTCCGTCACCAACGTCAACCACACCCAGGTTCGGAGTGAGTGTCGTGAAGTGGTAGGCTCCAATCTTCGGCTTAGCGCCTGAGACGACAGAGAGCAGAGTCGACTTGCCGACGCTTGGGAAGCCGACAAGACCGACGTCGGCCATTACCTTCAGCTCGAGCACAATCCAGCGCTCTTCGCCTTCCTCCCCATTCTCCGCTATCTCCGGAGCCGGGTTGTTAGGCGTAGCGAACCGGCAGTTGCCTCGGCCGCCTCGACCGCCTCGAGCGACTACGACCTGCTGACCGTGTCTGGTCATATCGGCAATAATCTCTTGGGTATCATCATTAATAATGATAGTTCCTGGAGGGATGCGAACGATCATGCTCTCGGCATTGGCGCCGTGCATGCTCTTCACCTTGCCCTTCTCCCCGCGGGTCGCCTTGAAGTGCTTCTGGTAGCGGAAGTCCATCAGCGTGCGCAGACCTTCATCCACTCGGAATATAATATCTCCGCCCTTGCCGCCGTCACCACCGGCAGGACCACCTTCCGGTACATATTTCTCTCGGCGGAAGGAGACGATTCCATCGCCTCCGTCGCCGCCTTTTACGAATATCTTAGCCTTATCTACGAACATGCTGTACCCCCGTTCAAGCGCTCAGATCTGCTCTGAGCAGCAGCTGCTCATGCGGCTTGTCCATGCGGACAGGCTGCAGCGGCGCGCCTATTAACCGCCGTTGTAAATTAATGCTCCATTGCTCCTGTTGCCCGCTGAGCTCGCCTTGATAATAAAATGCCGCAAGCAGCTCCTTATCATCCATCTTCATATGCAAGGTTAATACAGCCGCTTCGCCGCCGCTTGGCTTCACTGCGAAGCGGTAAGCATTAATAACCTCTATTAGAGTATCCGCTGTTCGTTCACTGTCAATGGGCAGCTCAGCAAGTGCGATATCATCATCAATAATAACGTCAAGCTGAAGCGAACTGGTGAGCGTCCGGAACGATTGTATATAGGAGATAAGGGAAGGAACACCAAGCCTTGCAATCTTGCTCTCGGCAGCCATTCGATCTCTTATCTTCTCCACATAATCAACCGTTCGGTCAAGCTTGCCCATTCGGATATACCCGTATAACACTTGCAAGTCATTCATCCAATCATGTCGATGGTGGTTCAGCGTTCGTATGGAGGACGTCTGGCTGGCCGTAATCAACTTGGCCATTCGGGCCTCATGTTCCTTCCGCTCAATGACGATCCACCATGCTGCTGCTGCAGCTACCCATATGATTAATCCAGCATGAAGCCATAACCATGAAGGCTTGATTACAATCGCTGCAACAGGCAGCAGGACGGAGGCAGCCCCGTAATATTTAGCAGCCCTGAAGGAATTCATCTCCTCGAACCTACTTTCTATTCTTGTGCTAACTAGCCATATTGGCTAACAATCCCAAGTATACCATGCCGCACCTTCACAGGTCATCCTTACGCTGTTCCGAACGAATCCACATTCCAATTTGTGTAACACAAGCTGTATAACAAGCAAAAAACCCGGCCTAATCCTCCAGGCCGGGTCGCATGATGCGATTAAACTTGAGCTGCAGCAGCTACAGGAGCTACCTCTACTGGATATACGCTCGCCTTCTTGCGGTCGCGTCCCCAACGCTCGAACTTGAGTACGCCTTCTACTAGTGCGAACAGCGTATCATCCTTGCCGATGCCGACGTTGTTGCCCGGGTGGATCTTAGTACCGCGCTGGCGAACCAAGATGCTTCCAGCCGTAACGACTTGACCGTCCGCACGCTTAGCGCCTAGACGCTTCGATTGGCTGTCACGTCCGTTCTTCGTGGAACCTACACCCTTCTTCGAAGCGAATAGCTGAAGATTCAATTTCAACATGGTGGTTACCTCCTTCATTAGAGAAGTTGTTCATGAATGACGACATGCTTGTCGTAAGATTGTGCAATCGTATCTAGCATGACAGCCATTGATTCGAGCAGCAGCTGCATTCGAGCATCCGCTTCCTGGTTGTCCAGCTGAGGAATATCCGAGGATAGCCAGCCGTTGTTCATGGAAGCCGGAAGCTCAGTGCCGGCTAGTGCTTCAATGGAATTGACGGTGCCTACCGAGATGGCAGATACGCCGGCGCAGACGATGTCCTTGCCTGGCTTCGCGTACTTCGCATGTCCTTCGACTGCGAAGGATACGATCCTTCTGTCAGAGGCTCTCCGTACGAAGGTTACTTGAATCATAGGGAATCCCTCTTAAGCCTGGATCTTTCCGATTGTAACTTTCGTGTATGGTTGACGATGACCTTGTTTGCGACGGTAGTTCTTTTTGGCTTTGTACTTGTATACGATGATCTTCTGTCCTCTGCCCTGCTTCTCAACGGTAGCTGTTACGCTAGCGCCGGCAACAGTTGGAGCTCCAGTTACAAGACCTTCACCGTTAGATACTGCCAATACACGGTCAAACGTTACGTTCTCGCCTGCAGTTACGTCCAGCTTCTCGATGTATAATACATCGCCTTCCTGAACCTTGTATTGCTTGCCGCCTGTCTCAATAATTGCGTACATAGATGGTGCACCTCCTTAGTTATGAAGACTCGCCTAATCATAGGTGGCTTGGGCTCGGGGAGCCTTCGCGCTTGCTTACCCGATCGGAGCGGTACCGGTGTTATATGCTGCAGCCGCTAGGACCCAGCAGATAGACACCAGAACATTGTAGCATACTAGGCAGTCCCATGCAATAACAATATAGACATAGCAAGAACACAGCTTAACCCCTGCTAGCTTGCATGTCTGTCGCCTTGTCTATAGTCACTTCCTGTCCTATAGTCGCTTCCTTCCGCTGCCCCCGCATTCCGTGCAGCGCTCTGTGAGCTGCCTGACGACATTCTCTCTCGCCTTCTTGCGAGTCATCTCCAGCAGGCCGAGCCTCGTCCAGCCTACTACCGTGCACTTCGTCCGATCCTGCTTGACGAGCTCCTCCAGCTGCAGGCGGATCCGGTCTTGATTATGTTCATGCTCCATATCAATGAAGTCAATAATAATGATGCCGCCAACATCGCGCAGCCGAAGCAGTCTCGCAATCTCCTCCGCTGCTTCCTTATTCGTCCGGTACACGGTGTCTTCCAAGTCGCTGGTTCCGGTGTACTTGCCCGTATTCACATCGATGACCGTGAGCGCCTCCGTCTCATCCCAGATCAAGTATCCCCCGCTGGCCAGCTCAATCCGGGACCCGAACACATGATCCACCTGCTTCGTAATGCCGAACGCTTCGAACAGCTTGCTGCCCTTACGTCCATCATACAGCCGGAGACGGCTCTCCAGCAGCGGGGTCATCTCCTTGACAAGCGCTGCCGCTTCCTTGTACCTGGAAGCATCATCAATCCACACTTCATCTATATCTGCTGCTGCGGTATCACGGATAACTCGCCGGAGCAGCCCCGCTTCACGATGGAGCTGTGCTGGAGCCTTGGCCGCATGGCTCCTCTGTACAACCGCTTCCCAGAGGCTCCTCAGCTGCATCACATCGCTGCGAAGGGACTCCAAGCTCTCGAAGGCTGCAGCGGTTCGCATAATGATGCCTTCCTCCCCCACCCGGAGCTGTTCTCCGGCCGCGCGCAAGCGGGTCCGCTCGCTCTCGGAGGGGACCTTCTTGGACACGCCTATATAATCAGCTTCGGGCATGTAGACAAGCCATCTTCCCGGAAGCGAGTAATGAGTCGTTACCCGGGCCCCCTTGCTCCCGATCGGTTCCTTCATCACCTGCACGACAAGCTCTTGCCCGGGACGGACAAGCTCATGAATCGCGGGCTTGACCTCGGGCTGCCGTTCCAGATGAGGATGAAGCAGATCATCGATGTACAGGAATGCATTCTTGCCAAGTCCAATATCGACGAACGCCGCCTGCATACCTGGAAGCACATTAACAACCCGTCCTTTGTATACGTTACCGACCAAGCCGCTGCCTTCTGAGCGCTCCATAGAGAACTCGACAAGCTTGCCTTCTTGGAGCATAGCGGTCTGCAGCATTTCACCGTCCCCATGCATGAATAGTTGTTTCACGGAATCGATCACCTGCCCGTGGCTTTTTGTCCTATTTTACCTGAAAAGCTCGAAAACTGCACGATTAGGATTCCCGCCCTGCAAATAATCGTCCACAAGCTCCTCTTCGGGCAGGACATGCATGATGCCTCCGTTATCCCCCCTGACATAGATGAGGTGATATCTCTCTCGCCAGAACAGACGGGTGACTGAGCTGAGGGACTGCCTTCGGTGAACGACAATCGGCTGCGCTGCTGCTCCTCGCCCCGAATGCCGGACAGCCGCCTCTGCCCGGGACATCAAGAATCGGAAGAATACGTAGGGGATGTTGCGATAGTAAGTCCAATTGCTAATCAGAAGAAAAAAACCGACCATGCACAGGTTCGCTTGGGGACCGCGTCCTTCAAGCAGCAACGGCATCATGGCATATATAATCATGCCGAGGCTGAGCAGCATGCTCACTCTGGCCGTCCATACCATCATGGAGTAATAATTCAGACTGTAGCTAAGAGCAGCTTGCAAGAGCCTGCCCCCGTCGAGCGGGTGGATGGGAAGCAGATTGAACAAGCCTATCATCAGGTTTGCCTGCCACACATATGCCGCCCAAGACGCATCCCACCATCCTAATTTTCCCAGGAGGAGGGCGAGCAGGCCCATCCAGACATTCTGCAGAGGGCCCATAATCGCTACACAAGCTTCCTGCTTCGCAGACACCCCTGCCCCATTCTCAACCTCTGCAACTCCGCCGAACGGAAGCAGCCTCACTACCCGGAACTTCCAGCCGAAGGCTTGCCCAGCGGCTACATGGCCCAGCTCATGAACGAATACGATAAGGAACAGTGTAATGAGCTCACCGAAGTATCCTGTTAACACAGAAGCAAGCATAATAAGGACGAAGAGGGGATGGACGGACCACATGATCCCCTTCCATCTAATCAATCGGTATCACACCAGCCGGATCCACATATCGATTATTCTGCTTCACTGCAAAATATAACAAGCTTGGCTCTTCGCCAATCATCGGCTGCAGCTTGCCAATGATGTCTCCTGCTTCAACCCAGTCATTGACCTTAACCTCGGCGGAGCCAAGCTGACCATATACCGTTGATCGCCCATTGGCATGCTGGATGACGACGGTCGTTCCCTTATCCTCATCCTCGCTTAGAACCAGCACTCTTCCTGTCTCCGCCGCTGCTACCTTCTCCTCCGACAGTCCTGCCAGCTCTACGCCGCTTAACAGCTCAGCGAAGGTGCGAACGATAGAGCCGCCAGGGAGTGGAGAGACGGTCTCGGCCTTAACGGTGCCATCTGCATCCAGCACGTTACTCTGTCCAGACTGATCTCCGAAGATGGGAATGAAGGATGGAGCCCCTGCGAAGGTGCTGCGGTACCAGTCTGCAGCGGAATTGAAGTTCATCTCCTCGGATAGAGCGCTCTCCACCAGACTTCTTCCGTCCGTCGTCCATGGCGCGTCATAGCTGTACATCCCCCATATGGCAACGAACAGCAGGGCAGCCGCAGCCAGCTTCCACTGAAGCTCCTTGCGGAACTTGTCCCATCCACCCTCTCCAGGCTTATCCTCCCAGCCCTCTTGATAGGTTGAGCGGTGCTCCCTGTCCATCGTGCTCCAAGGGTTGCCGCCTCCCTTCCAGATTCGCTCTGGATCAGGCTCTTCGTCTGTCGATCGATGCCCTATGAATGGAACCGGCGGCTCCATATTGGCTTGCGGCTTGGCAGGTGCTGCTGCTGCACGCCAGTCACGTTGACTAGTTAACTGCTTAATCTTCTCCTGCCGACGCTGGCGAATGTTGTCCTTGGTAGACATGACATACCCTCCCCTCTCTCTTGGATGACCCCAACTGGGGGTCTCGAAGAGAGCTCCTTCCCCTACACTCATAGATATGAGGATGAGGGGACAAGTATGCAGGGAGGGTATGTGATCTAGCCTTGCCTAGTTCACTCGGTTCACAATCCGGCCGGAGAGGTACGACTTCAGATTGGTTACAGCCACTTGCAGGAGACGAGCTCTCGCTTCCTTAGTCGCCCAGCCGATGTGAGGAGTAATGAAGGTATTGCTCGCTCGAATGAGCGGATGCCCCGGAGCCGGCGGTTCAGCGTTCAGCACATCGAGTCCTGCTCCGGCAATAATGCCATGATTCAGCGCATCCGCCAGATCCGCTTCTACAACATGGCCGCCGCGTGCGGTGTTAATGAGGAATGCACTAGGCTTCATTCGAGCTAGATTCGTCTTATTAATGATACCCAGCGTCTCCGGTGTTAATGGGCAGTGCAGGGAGAGGACGTCGGAGCAGGAGAGCAGCTCATCCAAGGAGACGAACTGAACCGCCTCAAGGCCAGGAATGGTCTTGACTGTCCGGGTATGAACGGCAACCTTCATCCCGAACACCAGCGCTGCCCGCGCAACCGCTTGGCCGATCTGCCCATAGCCGACGATGCCGAACGTCTTGCCGGCGAGCTCCATGAGAGGGAAGCTCGTGAAGGAGAAGTCGGCGCAGCTCTCCCAAGCGCCATCCGCTACCTCATCGGCATGGCGCTGGACGTGATGGCAATGCTCCAGCAGGAAGGCGAATACGAGCTGGACGACAGACATCGTGCTGTAATCCGGAACGTTCGTTACGACGATACCTCGTTCAGCAGCTCCCTTCGTATCTACCACGTTATAGCCGGTCGCAAGTACGCCTATATACTTCAGCTCGGGAAGCTGTGCAATAATCTCTGCAGGCAGAGGTGTCTTGTTCGTCAGTATCATAGTCGCCCCTCTCGCCCGCTCAGCTACTTCGGATGGAGAGGTTCGTTCGTACACCTGCAGCTCTCCCATCTCCTCGAATGCCTTCCATGTTAGATCTCCGGGATTAGCGGTTAGTCCGTCTAGTACAACAATTCTCACAGGGAATCCACTCCTTCGTCTAGTAGATCATACAGCGTGAGCGCCACGATTCGAGCAGCAGCCTGCAGGTCATCCACGTTAACGTGCTCATCCGCTCGATGACCATTCGCCTCCTCAAGCGTCCGCGGTCCCGCTCCGAACATGACAGTCGGAATTCCAGCCTCGGCAAAATGCCGGGCGTCCGCATACAGCGGAACCCCTTCCACGGGAAGGACACCACCCATCTGCTCGGACCAGTTGCGGCTCAGCTTGAGGAGCAGAGGATGATCTTCAGGAACCGGCCCGAATGGCCTTGCCAGCATAATTCGCTTCACTTCCACTCTGATGCCTGCCATGCCTGCGGTTAACTGAGCGATGCGCTCTAGGAGGGCTTGCTCTGCTTGCTCCGGGTTCTCCTCGGGTATAATGCGGCGATCTATTCGTATGGTACAGAGGTCCGGCACAACATTGGTATTAATCCCTCCATGAATGAGGCCAATGGTCAAGGTAGGATGCTCAATGCCCTTAACACGGGACACGTTAGCAGACAGTTCATCCCGATACCGATACAACCCCATTAACAGCTCCGTCATCGCTTGCACCGCATCCTGGCCGGTGTGCGGAATTGCGGCATGAGCTGACTTGCCGATTAAGGTCACTTCGACGTGCAAGCACCCATTATGCGCATTCACGGCTGCATGCGTGAAGCCCGCGCAGATGGCATAATCGCCTCGCAATTGTCCGCTCTGCAGCAGGCGCTGCGGGCCAATCTCACCGCCGGTCTCCTCATCGTAGGTGAAGGCAAGCACAATCTTGCCGTTAAGCCCAGGCGCCGCTTCCCGCAAGGCAACAGCGGCATACGTATAGACCGCAATATCGGACTTGGACACGGCTGCCCCTCGTCCGTACAGCTTGCCCTCCCGCAGGACACCGCCGTACGGATCCATCGTCCAGCCCTCACCTGGAGGCACGACGTCACCATGTGCATTCAGAATGATGACGGGACCTTCACCGCTGCCGAGCAGCAGCTCAGCAACTACGTTGTCAGCGGCAATCATCCCGGCCTGCCTTGCAATCTCCTCCGGAACAGGCAGCAAGCGGGGAGACAGCTCCAGCTTCGCGAGCTGCGAGACGGTCTCTGCAGCGATAGCTCTGCAATCGCCGGCTGGATTATCCGATGGGACAGCTACGAGAGCTTGAACCATCTGGGTAATGGGCTGCTCCTGCTCTCGCAGCCATTCAAGTACAGCCTGCTTGGCAAGTTGATTAGATGTTACTCTGGTCATCGGGATGTCCCTCCGTTACGCTAATATACGGTCCATCAGCATGATTGCCCTGAAGCGGCTTCACTTCCCTTGCCGCTGCATCATGGAACGTGAATGAAGCCTCATGCCCATCCCTTCCGCTGCCCTCTGCTTCATATACCGTCTGTCCCCCGCTAATCGTTCGGATGACCTTACAGCTAATCTCCCTGCCGATATAGGGGCTCTGTTGATGTCGATCATATAATTGCTCCTTGTTAACCTTGTATGCATGATTAAGATCAATGAGGACGAGATCAGCATCCATTCCAATCTGAATAGATCCCTTGCAGTGACTAAGATTGAACCGCCCGGCCGGCGCTGAGCTTAACACCTCAGCCAATCGCGGAAGCGGAATTCCCCTCCTCCGACAGCCTTCATCCAGCATGAGCTCCAGCGTATGCTGCGCGCCCGATATCCCTCCCCAGATGGCGAAATAATCGGGGTGCTCCTTAAGCTCTGGCGGACAAGGTGAATGATCGGAGCTAACCATATCTATAGCCCCCTCTGCAAGCAGAGACCATAGCTCTTCCTTGTTACCCGCATCTCTAAGCGGTGGAGCACACTTGGCTGTCGCTCCAATCGTCCTCATATCCTCCGTCGTTAGCGACAGGTAATGCGTACAGGTCTCCAGTGTCACATTCCTTCCACTTCTCTTCGCGGCCATTATATCTCGTACGGCAGCAGCACTGCTAATGTGGACGAAGTGCAAGGGACAATTCGTCTCCTCCGCGAAGTACAGCGCTCTTCGTACCGCTTCCCGCTCGGCTTCTATGGGCCGAGACATGGCATACGAGGCGTAGTCCGTCCTCCCTTGCCCTCTAAGCTCCGCGGTGAGAGCAGCTGTCAGCGGCTCGCTCTCTGCATGAAGGGCTAGAACCAATCCGGTCTGTGCGATATATTCCATCCCCCGCATGAGGGACAAGTCATCGACCTCGCGGAAGTCTCCTTCCTCATGCGTCCCTGGCGAGGACATGAACGCCTTGAATCCGATGACACCAGCCTCTGCAAGAGGTGCAAGCTGCTCCAGCCTGCCCGGGACCAGTCCTCCCCAGAAGCCATAATTCACATAGGACTTCCCCTTGGCAATGGATCGCTTAAGGAGCAGGGCATCAACCGTCACCGTCGGCGGCCGCCCATTCAGCGGCATGTCGAAGTACGTCGTACAGCCTCCCGCTGCCAGGGCGGCCGATCCGGTCTCGAACCCTTCCCAAGCACCCATGCCGGGTTCGTTGAAGTGGACATGAACATCCACAGCACCCGGCATGATCGTTAGTCCCTCCGCCTCTATAACCTCCGTATGAGGGTCGGATATACAGTCCGCCAATTGAGCTATTTTCCCATTAGACAGCCCTATGTCCAGCTTCTTCACTTGCCCTGGGAGGACTACAGTGCCCCCTCTAATCACTAGATCTAACGGAATCGCCATCCTACTCACCCCTTAACGTCAGGTTTGTTAACAGCATAGCTGTTGGAGGGCTGAATGTCATGAGGTATGAAGACCAAATTTGTACCGCTACCGTTGTTCATTGCGAACAAAAAGAAAAGACTGCCCTCCAGCTCAACGAGTTGAACTTAGGTGGACAGTCTAGATGGCCGAATGTGAGTCAGTCTGCGAGCTCATATACCTCTTGGTGCGACTTGATGCTGAACACAATGCCTATGCTAAGCATATTGAGCAATAGCGAAGTTCCGCCATAGGAGATGAATGGGAGTGTAATTCCAGTAATTGGCATCAATCCAATCATCATTCCAATGTTCTGGAAAATCTGAAATACATACATAGACGCTATACCAATGACGATATAAGAAGCTCTTCGGTCATAACATTGGAAGGCGATAATGATCATTCTGTAGATTAGCAAGAAGTAGAGCAGCAGCAGGATGGCCGCACCTTGGAATCCGAATTCCTCCCCTATGACGACGAAGATGGAGTCGGAATACACATACGGAATGAAGTTCCCGTTCTTCATATCCCCCTTCAGATAGCCGTCGCCGCTGAGACCTCCCGAACCAATCGCGATCTTAGCCTTCTCGGATTGATGCTTATCATCATCGGATGCTTCTTCCGGATTGATATAAGTATTGATCCGCTTGTACCAGTGGCCCTTATCATTATCCTCAAGATAATCCTTAATGTCAGTATTGAAGGTGTTGAACAGCATCGTGAACAACACTAGTCCTCCAATAACAGCCGCCAGACCAATGAGAACATGGGTATACTTGACGTTGCCGATCCAGAGCATACCAAGCACGATCACCAGGTAGATTATAGCGTTACCCAAGTCAGGCTGGATGACGATGAGCATGAATGGCAGGAAGGCAAAGGCCGCAATGGGAAGCAAATCCCGACTTAGAGTGAGCCGATCGCCCTGCCTTCGGCCCATAATATAGGCTATGCCAATGATTAGAATAATCTTCATAATCTCTGCCGGTTGAAAGGAGAAGCCTCCTGGAAGCAGGAACCACCCCTTAGCCCCATTAATCTCCGCACCGAAGAAGTACACCGTAATGAGGAGTGTAATTCCTATCGCGTACAGGACATACCATCCCTTAAGGAAGACACGGTAATTGATCATGGAAGCAGCAAAGGCAATAAAGAAACCTAAGCCAAAGTAAATGAGCGTCTTAATGTCAAAGCCATGAAACTTAGGGGTGTTATACGTTGCGCTTCGAATGACAATGGTGCTGATGATCATCAGCACCAACAGGATGATCACGATACCCCAGTCTATCTTCTTGAATTTATTCAGCACGATTCCGTCATCCTATTCCGAGAAACTTGCGGAACCGCTTGAAGGCGCCCGTCTTCTCTTCCAGTGGCATGAGCGGAACCATGTCGCCAAGAATTCGTCGCGCGATATTCCGGTAGGCAATTGCTGCGCGGGATGTTGGATCCATCACCGTGGGCTCCCCGGCATTCGCTGCCTTAATGACTCTCTCATCATCTGGTACGATGCCGAGCAAGTCGATCGCAAGCACTTGACAGATCTCATCAATGTCGAGCATCTCCCCGCTCTTCACCATGTTGGCACGAATGCGGTTAATAATAAGCTTAGAGGGAATCTGGGACTGCTCCAGCAGGCCGATGACGCGGTCCGCATCCCGTACAGCAGCATTCTCAGGGGTAGTGACGACAATCGCCCGATCCGCACCGGCTACGGCATTACGGAATCCTTGCTCGATTCCTGCAGGGCAGTCAATAATGACATAGTCGAACTCACCCTTGAGCTCGGTAATCATATCTCGAACCTGCTCGGGGGACACATCGCTCTTATCCTTCGTCTGCGCGGCTGGCAGCATGAACAGCTCTTCGAATCGCTTATCCTTAATTAGCGCTTGCTGGAGACGGCAGCGCCCTTCCGCTACATCAATCAAGTCGTAGATGATGCGGTTCTCCAATCCCATGACCACATCTAGATTACGCAGGCCGATATCGGTATCGACCATGCATACTTTTTTGCCTAACAGCGCTAATGCCGTTCCTAGATTGGCTGATGTCGTCGTCTTGCCGACACCGCCCTTACCCGAAGTGATGACAACCGCTTCTCCCATGTTCTACACTCCTTTAAACACTATCGGATCCTTGCGCAGTCGGTGCAACTGTGTCAACTTGTCAAGCTTCATCTGACCTTCGCTTAGATAAGCGAATTCCATTGCAGCATCGCCAGTCATCCATTCCTCTGGAGGTCTGCTAATCATATCAGCTATGCGCAGTTGAGTAGGACGCATTAAGGAAGCTGCTATGATAACATCGGCCTTGCCTTCGGTTCCAGCATGCGCTACCCCGCGAAGGGCGCCTAATATATAGATATCTCCCGTACATAGAAGAGTACCGCCCGGATTCAGATCGCCAAGCAGCAGAATGTCACCATCATGCTCGACGGTCTGACCGGATCGAATCATCCCTGTTATTACCTTGAGACTAGGGGGAATGGGCAATCGGCTGGCTGCGGCATCTTCTTCAGAATCGATAGATTGAACGAGGAGATTCCCCTGTGATCTAATGACGGTTCTGATCTGCTCCTTGTCCTCTTCTGACAACCTTCGTCCGCCAAGCTTCACTTGAACATGAACGAGAGGCCCTGCGAGCAGCTGCTGATGAGTCTTCTCCAGCTTGTATTGAAGTTCATCCAGCAAGGCTTCGAATTCGCATTGATCGTCGAGAAGGAACACGAGACCTTCCTTGACGCCCTTGATCATAATATGTTGTTTCTCGGTCACGTCTGTCCCTCCCCAACCTATTCCATTCTGTTCGAAGCTTCGAATTCCTGCCTGACTGCCCCGATTATTCCGACTCTTGCTCCGGCTTCTTCTTCACATGACCCTCGTTCCATCTTCTCGCAGGGATATAGCAGATCAGAGCAAATGCTAGCTGAAGGAATACGCTCGGAATCATATGGTTCAGCAGCGCCCACACATACGATTCGCTCGTAATTCGGAACACATAGTTGATGAAGTAGATTAGGCTGTCAAGCATGAGGCTTGTTAGCCCGACAATAGTCATAGCCATGAGCATCGTACTGCGCTTCCGGCTCATGACCAGACCGGTTAAGTAGCCGATTAGTCCCATCGCGAAGGCATACGGGCCAAGCAAGTGACCATAGAAGACGACATCCTGGAGGAAGCCGAATGCAATGCCAAGAACTAGCGCCGCATGGCGGCCATTATACAGAGCGGCGAGGATGATGAATACGAAGGTGAAGTGAGGGATGATTCGGCTGCCCATGCCCACTGGAATAAGCCAGGGCATCACTGCGCTCTCGAAGAGGAAGATCACAACCATGAGGGCGACCAGTCGATTCATCGTCATTGTGCCGGTACCTCCACGACGAACACTTCCGTCAGATGGTCGAAGTCAGCCGCAAGCTTAACGGATGCGGTATGGGTGAGGCCGAAGTCACCAACCGCTCGAGATTCTACCGTTCCGATAATAATTCCTCTAGGATAGACATTGCCAAGCCCGGAAGTCAGCACCGTATCACCGACGGCCATCTTGTCCTTCTCATCGATCCGGGTCATCATCAGTCGATTGGTCTCTTGATTGTAGGAGCTTATAATCCCGAATGATTCATTCTCTCTGCCCATGACCGTCGCTGCGATTGGATTCGTGTCAGGAGACTCATCATTAAGCTCCGTAATGGGCATGACCGTAGCGGACACTTCTCCTACCTTGCTCACAATTCCTACCAATCCATCAACCGTCGTTACTGCCATATTCTCCTTGATGCCGTCTCTAAGACCAAGGTTAATTCTCATCGTTCGATTATATGGATCATTGCTGATTGCCACTACTTGGGCAATTAAGTAATTGTAGTCATACAGCTTCTTTTGGGCCTCGGTGAACTCTAGTTCTTTTTTGTACCGCTCGTTCTCCTTCTGCGTGAAGTTATAGTTGATCTTATCACGCGAATAGGCGGCTACCGTCAAGCGAAGCTGTTCGTTCTCCTTATATATCGTGCGCAGATTGCCGATATCGTGGAAGAAGCCCGCTATATAACCAGCGGGCGTGTAGAACCATTGCTGTACGGTAGCGGCCGTATCGCCTATGAACTTCTCCGGCCAAGTGAGACCCTTGCGGTCGCTGAGTGAGAAACCGATGACTGCTATGAACAGAATAAAACCGATCATAAGCATAAATAGCCGCTTATTGCGCATCAGTCTATACAGTTCGATCACCTGCCTATTCTTCTATCTTCTCTCTCTGCCTGGCTGTTCGCCTTAACATGTTAACGCTTAGAGCGACCGGAACCGCCCTTGTTCTTGAAGAGATGAATATGATCAAGCGAACGGCCCGTGCCAATCGCTACGCAATCAAGCGGATTATCCGCAACGATAACAGGCATGCCAGTCTCGCGCTGAAGCAGCTTGTCCAGGTTACGCAATAGCGCACCGCCGCCTGTAAGCACAATGCCACGGTCCATAATGTCGGCAGACAGCTCTGGCGGGCACTTCTCTAGCGTAATCTTGACCGCATCGACGATGGAGTTAACGGTGTCGGTCAACGCCTCGCAGATCTCATCTGAAGTAATCGCAAGCGTCTTCGGCAAGCCGGATACGAGGTCACGACCGCGTATCTCGATCGATTCAGGCTGATCGAGCGGCATTGCTGAGCCGATCTCCATCTTGAGCTGCTCGGAAGTTCTCTCCCCAATCATCAGGTTGTACAATCTCTTAATGTACTGAATAACCGCTTCATCCATCTCATCCCCAGCTACACGGATAGAGCGGCTCGTTACGATACCACCAAGCGAGATAACCGCTACCTCTGTTGTTCCTCCGCCAATATCAACGACCATGCTGCCTGTCGGCTCCCACACGGGAAGATCGGCGCCGATCGCAGCCGCGAACGGCTCCTCGATCGTATACGCCTCACGTGCACCCGCTTGCTTAGCGGCATCCTCGACCGCACGCTTCTCAACAGCAGTAATGCCCGAAGGGACACAGATCATGACATTCGGGTGCTTAGGGAACAGAGAGCGCTGCTTCTGAGCTTGACGAATGAAGTACTTAATCATCGTTGCCGTCGTCTCGAAGTCTGCAATTACTCCGTCCTTCATCGGTCTTACCGCACGAATATGACCTGGCGTCCGGCCAATCATTTTTTTCGCGTCTTCCCCTACCGCCTCAATTGTTTTTGTATCGGTACGCAGAGCAACCACCGAGGGCTCTCTCACGACAATTCCTTTTCCCTTAACGAATACCAGTGTATTAGCTGTTCCTAAGTCAATTCCCAGATCCTTCGAGAAACCACCAAACATAATAAAACTCCCTTCTGAATTGCGACAATCTCACTTATTATATTACATAATTCCTTGTTCCTTCAAACTTATGAAACGGCCGTCGCCGATAATGAGATGATCAAGCACCTCGATACCGACCAGTTCCCCCGCTTCCACGAGACGCCTGGTAAGCGCAATATCCTCTGGGCTAGGCGTAGGATCACCGCTCGGATGATTGTGCGCACATATAATCGATGCACTGCTGTTCTTAATGGCTGCGCGGAACACTTCGCGCGGATGGACAAGAGAGGCGTTAAGCGTCCCTACGGACAAGGTCTCACGCGCGACGATATGGTTCTTCGTATTCAGAAACAAGCAGACGAAATGTTCCTTCTTCAGGTACCGAAGCTCTTCCATAATAAAATCTGCGGCGTCTCCGGGCTTACGGACTGTGACAACATCGCCGAGCTGGCTTCTGACCATTCTGCGTCCCAGCTCGATGCCGGCACGAAGCTGAAGAGCTTTGGCTGTGCCAATCCCCTTGATCGCGGTCAGTTCATCCATGCTCATGTCCATAAGGTTACGCAAACTTCCACATTGTTTTAAAATATTACCAGCTACATGCACAGCCGATTGCTGCTGCGTACCTGTACGCAGCAGGATGGCCAGCAATTCAGCATGGCTCAGCGCTTCAGCCCCATATTCCATCATGCGTTCTCTAGGTCGGTCTTCATGGGGGACATCACGCAATAAGTAAGACTGCGTCTCCATGTCCAATCCCTGCCCTCATTCATACTCTGATTAGTGAATATCCGTTAGATGACACGCACACCTTGCTCAGCAAGCATGTCCGACAGCAAGGATAGAGGAAGGCCCACCACGTTGAAGTAGCAGCCTTCTATCCGTTCGATCAATACCCCGCCAAGGCCTTGAATACCGTAGGCTCCCGCCTTGTCCATCGGCTCGCCCGTGTCAACGTAGCGACGAATCTGCTCCAGAGTGAGCGGCTTCATCATCACTTGTGTCATACGATAAGCTGATGTCTCTTCGCCGGTATTGCTGGCTGCCAAGGCAACACCCGTATACACATGATGAATTCTGCCTTGCAGCCGCTGCAGCATGGATACCGCCTCTTCGACATCGCTAGGCTTACCTAGAATATCATCATCTAGCACGACGATTGTATCGGCCCCTAAGATAAGAGAACGTCCTGCCTCGGTCTCCTTGTCCAGCATTGCGGATGCGGCACGGGCCTTGAGCAATCCAAGCTCCTGAACCGCTTGCTGTGGTGTCCACTCAGGAGCAATGGTCTCATCAGCGTTCGTGGACATAATACGAACCGGCAGGGAGAGGCCCAGAGATGCGACCAGTTCCTGCCGGCGCGGAGAAGAGGAAGCCAGCACGAGCTGGCTGAATGATTCGGTTGAAGAAGTCATAATACGTGCCTGCTTCCTATAGTTTGCGATAGATCCATATCGCCACAATGGCGCCTAGTATACTTAACAAGCTTAAGTTGACATGAACCTTAAGGTCGAAGCTGAGCACATACAGATCAACAGCAGGTGACCAGGATGACACGATGGTCTGAGTTAGAAAGGATAGTCCGGGAACCGTCTCAAGCCATCTCGCGCATAATGCCCCGGCCAATAGACCGAGCACTAGGAACAGCATGAGAATCCAGCCGTTTTTCTTCATCTTTCAACGCCTCTCGCCATGAAATGACACCTGAATCTATTATACGCAGGTTATGGCGGCATTACAATGCGCTAATGGACTCATACCATCCTTTTTGCGTAATAACAGCTTCCATCAGAGCGGATTGTGCCGACCAGAGGAATGATTTGGATGGTTTTTTGTCATATTCTACTAACGCGATCGCACTTGTATTCACGGCTTGTGTAAGCTTAGTTGCCGCATCTCTCTGAGCTTCATCCTTGAGCCCCTTAATCGCCGCCTCGACATCCTGCGTCCACTTCTGATGCTTCGACTTCCAGCTCTCGGCAGCTGCCTGTCCGATTGGAGTCAAGGATGGCTGCTCGAGCTGAGTTAAGGCAAGCTCGCTTAGCATCGCAATGAGCTCATTCGTCTCATTCAGGAAGGCTGACAACAACTTAGCATCTCCCTCGTAGGGAAGTGCACGCAGCGCAGGCAAGTCTACCTGCTTCACATAGACCTCCATGCCCTCGAGCTGATGACTGAGTGCCATCGCTCGGCTGCGGTCTTCAGCCATCCCTGCGTAGACATGATAGTCGTTGCCGGCTTCCAGCCAAGCCGCAGCATAGCCTTGTTCACGAAGCCCGGCCAGGGCGGAGTCACGTCCTTCTTGATTGCTGAAGACACCATACTGCAGCAGCTGATAGCTGACACCAGGTACAGCAACTTGTGCCCAGTCAGCAGCTGTCCCTCCTTCAGCAGTTCCTTCTCCTTGCACCACTTCGTCTGGCTGCTGAACGACTGGACCTAAGTTACCAGCTGGCTTATCTTCATTACCTATTACTGGAGCAGCATCCGGATTCGATTGGTCTGGAGACCAGATAGAAGGGCCGGTGAATAAGGAGAGAAGCAGATAACCGAACACTGCTCCAGTCGCAAGAGCACCAGACACCGATAAGAACACATTCATCCATGAGGGGCCTCTGGATGGCTTCCTAGCTGTATAACGAGAGGAATCCGATACATCGAACAATCCTCCACCCTTCCCCTCACCCAGATCCTCTTCCAACCTATACTCATCGAATGGATGATGGGGAGAATTCTCTTCGACGAGGTAGATGAGAGGCTCATGTTCATGCTTATGCTCATGCTTATGCTCATGCTCACGTCCTAGAGGTCCCGCGAACCGTTCTGGCGCAGAGACAGCGGGACCTGCTGAGGCAGCATAGGCAGAATCGGCAGCAGGTGACAGCTCCTCTACTGCCCGAAGTGACTTGGGCGTTGTCCGTTCAGCGGACAGAACTGGCATTGGCATTGGCATCGGCGGCAGCGATGGCGCAGCAGGAGCTCGTTCATCCGTCTTGCGAATATACTGTTCCAACGCATGAACATCATCCTGGAAGGGAGAGTTCCACGGACTAATCTCAGATGTATAGGAAGGCTCTTCTCCATAGAGCGGGGCGCCCTTAACAGGGGCTTCGGATGGCTTCAGCTGAGATTCCTTGTTCAGCGGAGTCTGCTGCTGCTTGGCCTCGCCCTCTTGGTCGAATCGGAAGGTAATACGTGACTTGGCATTCATGACCATCTCTCCTTGTCCCATTATCTACTACTACTCTATGAACTTATTGAGAGAGTTATGAATGCCCTGCCGCACCTGTGTACAAAAAAAAGAAGCTCCTGACCGGCAAGTCATATGACTTGGCCCGGGCGGGAGCTTCTATAAAATAAATCTAGATCTGAGACTTCAAATGCTTAGCAAGCGCATCCGCAGTCTTCCATATATCCCCTGCTCCCATCGTTACGACGAGATCGCCGGGTGCGACGCGTCCGGTTAGATACGTCAGCACTTCTTCCTTGGTCGGGAAGTACTCTGTATTGGCATTACTATTCTGACGAATCATCTCGACCAGCTTCTTCGAGTGAACACCCTCGATCTGCTGCTCACCAGCTGGGGAGTAGATGTCGGTAATAATGACTTCATCCGCCTCGGCGAACGCGCGGCTGAACTGCTCCAGCAAGAAGAAGGTTCGTGTATATCGCTGCGGCTGGAACACCGCCACGATCCGCTTGCCTGTCGACTTGGCTGCCGAGATCGTCGCTTCAATCTCGGTCGGATGATGAGCATAATCGTCAATGACAAGAATGTCATTCACTTCCCCCAGCACCTGGAATCTCCGCTTAGCCCCGCGGAATTGCTGAATCGCCTGTGCGACAGCATCGAAGGACAAGCCTGCTTCAAGGCAAGTAATGATGGTAGCCATCGCATTGTACACATTGTGCTTGCCAGGGACAGACAGCTCGACTCTTCCAAGCAGATTGCCCTTATACGTCATCTGGAAGGATGCCTTACGGTCACCGAGGAGCATCCCCTCTGCCCGATAGTCTGCACCCGCCTCGAAGCCGTACGTAATGATCTGCGATGGGTCATGAAGCTGCGGCAGCAGCTCTGCTACCGTCTCATCATCCGAGCAGACGATCGCTTTGCCGCCTGGCTTCACTTGCTGCAGGAACTGCACGTAGGCCGCCTTCAGCTTGCCGAAGTCCCCTTCATAGTTCTCCAGATGATCCGGTTCAATGTTCGTAACGACCGCCAGGGTCGGATGGTATTGGAGGAAGGAGCCGTCACTCTCATCCGCCTCAGCTACGACATAATCCCCTTTGCCTGCTTTTGCATTCGTTCCTACGTTGACGATCTCACCGCCAATAATATAGGTCGGGTCCGCCTTACAGGTCTCCATGACCAGGGCGATCATGGACGACGTAGTCGTCTTGCCATGTGCGCCGGCAACAGCTACCCCTTTGCGGGCATTCATGAGCCTTGCAAGCATTTGGGCACGGTGAAGCACCGGAATGTTCAAGTCTTCCGCTGCTTTGCGCTCTACGTTGTCTCTAGCCAAGGCCGTCGAATAGACAACAAGATCTGCCCCTTTAATATTTCCCGGCTCATGGCCGATATAGATGCTTGCGCCCTTAGCCGCAAGCTTCTCTGTTAATTCTTGACGGGCGACATCTGAGCCCGTCACCTTATATCCCATTTCCAGCATGACGCGGGCGATAGCGCTCATCCCGTAACCGCCGATTCCGATGAAATGAACGTGTTCTGCCGTATTCAAAGACGGTTCACCAACCTTTTTCAGAATCCGTGTTGTCCAATAAGCGGGAGCGAACATCGGCTATCAAATATAGTGTTCCAGTAACGACCGCGAGATCGCGGGACTCGGTAAGCTGCTGCAGCTGGAGGAGAGCACTCTGCCAATCCGGCTGAACGATAAGCTCGAATGAAGCGTTAGGCGCAAGCTCGCGAACAAGTTCGGCTAGAGACTCTGCATCCATCTTCTTGCGGAAGTCAGGCTCGGTCACAATTAACGTATCCACTATTGGCAGTATATGCTTGAGAGCATCACGATGATTCTTATTCTCCAGCATACCCATCATAAGATGTAATCGATCATAGGTATACGTATTCGTGAGCGATCTTGCCAGCGACTCTGCCCCTTCAGGATTATGCGCACCGTCCAGCAAGACTCGTGGCTCCCGGCTGACCATCTCAAGCCTTCCAGGCCATGCAGCCTTGCGCAAGCCTCCAGCGAGATCGTCATCCTCCATAATTAGCGCATAATATTGTCTTAATACTTCCAGCGTCATGACGGCAACGGCAGCGTTGAGCAGCTGATGCTCTCCATTCAGCGTGATGGCTAAGTCCCCAATACTCCGGAACAGTCCCTGGAACTCGAACTGCTGCTCGTCTTCCTTAACCGCAACAGGGGTCATGTGAAACTTCTCTCCGTACAAATATAGAGTAGACCGATTGGATTCGGCCGTCTCGCGGATGACCTGAATAGCCTCCGGCTGGGTGACGGCGCTGATGACCGGGACGCCCGGCTTAATGATACCAGCCTTCTCCCTGGCAATCTCTGTAATCGAGCTGCCCAGTATATCCATATGATCATGTCCGATATTCGTAATGATGGATACGATCGGCGTGACGATGTTGGTCACATCCAGCCTGCCGCCAAGCCCTGTCTCCCATACGACATAATCGGGATAAGTCACATTCGCATAGTACAGAATGGCAAGTGCAGTGGCAACCTCGAACATCGTAGGAGAACCTGTCTCCGTCGCCGCAAGAGCTTCCACATGCGGCTTCAGCTCGCCAGCAAGCTTCAGCAGCGTCTCTTCCTCAATATCCTTGCCATTATATTGGAAGCGGTTCGTGAACTTCGTTATGTAGGGAGAAGTGAATGTTCCCACATCATAGCCGCACTCCAGCAGGACGCTTGTCAGATAAGCGCATGTGGAGCCCTTGCCATTCGTTCCTGCTACATGAATGAACTTCAGTCTGCGCTGCGGATTGCCCAGCCGATCCATCAATTCCTTCACACGGTCGAGGCCTGGTCGGATTCCGAACGGGATTAACCCGTTAATCCAGTCCACAGCCTCTTGATAGGTATGAAGAGGGGCCGCGGCCCCTCCTGGTATAGGTTGTGTCATCCTGTTATCCTCTTCCTCTTCCAATTGCTTCTTCCCGTTCATACGTCCAATTACTTCATCAATGACGCTAGCCTCGAAGCTCAGCAATTCTCGCAAGCACTTTGGTGCGCTTATCCGCATAATCCAGCATCTTCGCACGCTCTTCTTCAATGACCTTCGCAGGCGCCTTAGCTACGAAGCCCTCATTCGACAGCTTCTTCTCTACGCGCTGAACCTCGGACATGAGATACTGCTCTTCCTTCTCCAGCCTAGCAATCTCCTGAGAGATATCAATTAAGCCCGCAAGCGGCAAGTACAGCTCGGCTCCGGTAACGATAGCCGTCATCGCCTTGTCCGGAGCAGATAGCGCCGTACCGATCTCCAGCTTCGATGTACCACAGAATCTCGCGATGTACTCCTCGTTGCGAGTGAGAATCGCTTGCTCCGCTTCACTGGAAGGGCGAATCATGAGCTCGATCTTCTTGCTCATCGGCACGTTCACCTCGGAGCGGATGTTGCGCACAGAGCGAATCATCTCCATGAGCAGCTCCATCTCCTTAACGGCCTCAGGAGCCTCTAAGCCCGGTTCATAGACCGGCCATGGAGCAAGCGTGATCGTCTCGCCTTCATGAGGAAGATGCTGCCAGATCTCCTCTGAGATGAACGGCATGAATGGGTGGATGAGGCGCTGCGTGCGGTCCAGCACATACGCTAATACAGACTGCGTCGCTCGCTTCGCCTGCTCGTCGCTGCCGTACAGGCTGAGCTTAGCGAACTCGATGTACCAATCGCATAAGTCATCCCAGATGAAGTTATAGAGGAGACGACCGGTCTCGCCGAATTCATAGCCGTCCATCAATCTCGTAATGTCTCTAGCTGTCGCATTCAGGCGATGAAGAATCCACCGGTCTGCAGTGCTCAGCTTCACGTTAATATCAATATCCGAAGCGGTAATGCCTTCAAGGTTCATCAAGGCGAAGCGCGAAGCATTCCATATCTTGTTCGCGAAGTTGCGTGCCTGCTCCACCTTCTCCCAGCGGAAGCGCAGATCCTGCCCCGGCGTGCTGCTGGTAGAGATCATATACCGCATCGCATCCGCACCATACTTCTCGATAACCTCAAGCGGATCTACCCCGTTGCCGAGCGACTTGGACATCTTGCGTCCTTCCGAGTCACGAACGAGGCCATGCATGAGTACATCCTGGAACGGAATCTGGTCCGTGAACTCGAGCGCGGTGAAGATCATCCGAGCAACCCAGAAGTATATAATGTCATATCCGGTCACAAGAACAGCAGTCGGGTAGAATCGCTTCAGATCCTCGGTCTCCTCTGGCCAGCCAAGCGTTGAGAACGGCCACAGAGCTGAGCTGAACCAAGTGTCCAGCACATCCTCATCCCGGCGCAGCGAGGTGCTGCCGCAAGCCGAGCAGGACGTTACATCTTCTCGGGCAACATGCATCTCACCACAGCCCTCGCAGTACCATGCAGGAATACGATGGCCCCACCATAGTTGACGGGAGATACACCAGTCACGGACATTCTCAATCCATCCGAGATACGTCTTCTCGAACCGGTCCGGTACGAAGTTCACACCCTTGCCTGACTTCTGCGCATCAATAGCGGCATCCGCCAGCGGCTTCATGCTGACGAACCATTGTGTAGACAGATACGGCTCGACGACGGCTCCGCTTCGCTCGCTATGGCCAACCTGATGCACATGCTCTTCGATGCGCACACATACTCCGGAGGCCTGCAGATCCTTCACGATCTGCTTGCGGCAGTCGGCCCGGTCGAGACCCTGGTAAGGGCCTGCCTGCTCGTTCATTGTCCCTGTCTCATCCATCACGATAATCTGCGGCAGATTGTGACGCAGACCAACCTCGAAGTCGTTCGGATCATGCGCTGGTGTAATCTTAACAGCACCGGACCCGAAGTCCTGCTCCACGTACTCATCAGCAATGATTGGAATCTCACGGCCGATAATCGGCAGCACCAGCAGCTGACCAATCAGATGCTTGTATCTTGCATCCTCGGGATGAACGGCTACAGCGGTATCGCCCAGCATCGTCTCTGGACGTGTAGTCGCGACCGTAATGTAGCCGCCGCCGTCCTTGAGAGGATATTGGAGGTGGTAGAGGCCGCCCGTTACTTCCTTATATTCCACTTCAATATCGGACAGAGCTGTGCGGGCAGCAGGATCCCAGTTAATGATCTTCTTGCCGCGGTAGATCAGACCCTTCTCATAGAAGCGAACGAATACTTCACGCACCGCCGCAGACAATCCCTCATCCAGCGTGAACCGCTCACGGGAATAGTCGAGGGAGAAGCCCATCTTGCCCCATTGCTCGTGAATCGTAGCCGCATATTGCTCCTTCCATTGCCATACTTGCTCCAGGAAGGCCTCCCGGCCTAGGTCATATCTCGATATGCCTTGCTCACGAAGCTTCTGCTCCACCTTCGTCTGCGTTGCGATTCCCGCATGGTCTGTTCCTGGCAGCCACAGCGCATCATAGCCCTGCATCCGCTTGGACCGAACCATAATGTCTTGCAGCGTGAAGTCGAGCGCATGACCGATGTGGAGCATGCCCGTTACGTTAGGAGGTGGAATCACGATCGTGAATGGCTTCGCTTCAGGGCGTCTGCCTGCCTCGAAGTAATTCCCTGCCTTCCAGAATTCATACCATTTGTGTTCCGCCGCCTTCGGGTCGTAGGTTGTTGGCATAGCGGTTGTCGTTGTCGTCTCGTTCTCTGACATCACGTTCATCCTCCACAAGTTCATCTGAGAAAAATAAAAAAACCTCCGCCCTATAGCAAAGGACGAAAGGTCTGGCTTCCGTGGTACCACCTTTGATTCCGCATCCTGAACGCAGGCGCGGCACTCGAGTACAGATAACGGCTGCAGCCGGCCTGACTTCGCTGTCCTCTATACGGACAGCATCAGGCAACTCCAGGGCGACCCGTCGCAGTGACATCCTGCGGAACCTCACAGCCGAATCGGCTCCGCTCTCTGAAGGCATACTGCGTACTCTTCCCCTTCAACGTTGTTGCGTGAAGAAAATAGTTGACATATATAACTATCATACAATTGTTAGCGATGACAGTCAACCTGACACAAGGTCAGTCATGCAAATAGGCTGCAAGCGCGGCGTCATGCCCGCGCTTGCAGCCTAAACGGTGTAATCTCATGCTGTAAAATTAGTGGCCCATCATCATCGACACTTCCGGCTTCTCCGCCGAATCAGCCTTCACCTTCGGCTTGCGAAGCAGCAGCCCGATAAGCACACCTAGAACAGCTATGGCGGTAAGCACCAGGAAGGTATCGCCATAGGAGGAAGAGATCATATCGGCAGGACTCTGGCCTTCCCCCTCGTAGTATTCGCTTCGGCTGGCCAGTATGGTGGAGAGACCAGCGATGGCGAATGAGGTCATCACTTGCTGGGCAGCGCCGGTCAATGAAGTGACCCGGGACACCAGTTCAGGAGGAGCAGCTTGAATGATGTGCGTATTCAGCGGCATCATCGATAGACCCATACCTGCACCAAGCAATGCCAACGGTATCATGTAAGCAATCAGCTCCGAATTGACGGTAGTCTGGGAGAATAGGAACGCCGCTATGATAACCAGCCCCATGCCGCCGACCACGATTGGTCTGGCGCCGATTCGGTCGTACAGCTTGCCGCCGATTGGCATACAGACAGCTGCAGCAAGAGCCTGAGGCAGCAATATGAGCCCCGTCTCCAGAGCAGAATAGCCCTTCACCTGCTGAAGGAACACAGGGATAAGGAACAGCGTGCCGAACAGAGCAATCTGCGAGATCCATTGCACGATGATTCCCCGTGTGAAGTCAGAGGAGCGGAACACTCTGAGCTCTAGCAGCGGCTCTCTGCGCCGAAGCTCTACAATGATGAACACAATAAGGGCAATGCCGCCTACGATAAGGCCTGTGAGCGTCTTAGCCGATCCCCAGTCATTGCCTCCTTCACTTACTCCGTAAGCGAGCGCCGCGAACGCGACAGGCGCGAACAGCATCCCAAGGATATCTAGCGAAGGAACCGACTGCCTTGCAATATTAGGCAAGGTGCGCTGGCCGATGATGAAGCCGATCACGCCGATAGGCAGATTAATAATGAAGATCCAGTGCCAGCTTACCGAATCCACTAACCACCCTGCAACGACCGGACCTAGAGCCGGAGCAAGCAGCATCGGGATGCCGATCATCCCCATCACCGCTCCTACCTTGCCTGGGGGGCTGAGGCGGTAAGTGAAGGCCATCGCAATCGGCGCAACCATCCCGCCGCCGAGACCTTGGATAATACGATAGATAATGAGCTGATCAACCGTCGTTGCGAATGCGCATAGTGCGGAACCAAGCGTGAACAGCACGATGGAGAGCTGGAAGATCTGCTTCGCTCCGAACCGATCCGACAGCCATCCTGCTAGAGGGATGACCGCAGCCTGCGCCAGCGCATAGCCGGTAATTGTCCACTGCACGATAGAGAAGCTGCTCTCGAAGTCCTCCATCAATCTTGGAATCGCTACATTCATCGCGGTTCCATCTAGAATAACCATGAACATGCCGACAATAATAGCAATGAGCGGAGCAATGATATCCTTCATTGAAGCAGTCTGGCCTTCCTTCATTGTTGAAGATGACATGAAGTAATTCTCCTCCTATCCTAATGCGGCAGCTTACCGTTCATTCGCCCTGCCATTCCATATGAATTGACCGCGCCTGAAGGCAGCGATACAATAAGGGGAACACAGTCGTATCAATCGGCGTGCCGCTTATATTGCGGACAATTGTCCGCACAACGATATTACCGGACAATTGTCCGCATGTCAATACGCATGTCAATACGCATGTTAATGATGTATTTATGTAGAAATGGAGTTGTTCGCTATGTCATCTACCGGCAACGGCAAGCGCAAGGATGCCGAAGAGCTCAGCTCTGTCATTCTTCAGACAGCGAAGTCACTGTTCACCGAGCATGGAGTCGATTCCGTCAGCATGCACCAAGTAGCGAAGTCGGCCGGCATCGGCCAAGGCACCTTATATCGCAGATATGCGAATAAGGGCGACCTGTGCATGGACCTGATGAAGGATACCTTTCAATCCTTCATGGATCAAGTGGATGCGCTCATGACCGAGTATGAGCATCAACAGAGCAACGTGCTTGAGCGGGTTCAGCTATTCCTGCGACAGATTATTCAGTTCATTGAGGAGCAATCCGGATGGGTGTCGGTCGTGCAGCATTATCAATTTTGCGAGCCTGACCGGTTTAATTTTCACGAGGCCCCTCCGTATGAATATATTAGCTCGAAGCTTAAGGGCTTGTTCCATGAGGCTCAGGATAACGGTGTGCTAATCCCCCATATCGATATCGCGCTAACGACGCACATCCTCATCTACTCGTTATCGCCGGACTCGTTCAACTACTTGCGCAGCCATTACGGCTATACGACAGAGGAGCTATGTGAGCATTATCTGCAATCCTTCGTTAATCCTCTGTTCACGCAATCGTAGCTTCACTCTCTATCCATGCCTAACAACAACAACCTCAGACAGCCGGTCCAGTGGACGCGGTTGCTGAGGTTGTTGTCAGTTATGAAGCTGATCAAGGAATATAGATGAGCTGGCCCTCGGTAACAGACGGTTCATTCAAGCCGTTGCGCAGCATAATCTCCTTCGGATTCAAGCTGTATCGAACAGCGATTCCTTCCAGTGTCTCGTCTCGCTGCACGATGCAGAATCGAATCTTCCTGAACTCGTTCTTATCCTCGGACTGCCGTCCAAGGAACAGCTGGGTCCATTCGATGTCATCACTGGCGGCGGGAGCATCAGCAATCGCTTGCTGTGCAGCTTCATACTCCGCTGCCTGTCTAGCCGCTCGTTCTCTGCGGCTCGTCTGGAGGAGGGTGACCAGGCCGACATTGCTCCCTTCCGCAGCGGGAACAGCAGGAGACTTGCTGCCGAACGCGATTCTAGGTGCCTGCTCCGTGTCGTCACCAGCCTGCTGGATGAATTCGCCGGCATTCCATTCCTCATAGCCTGCCACTCGTTCCAATTCCGACTGCTCCGGAATGTACTGCGGCTGTTCACCATAGGCAGGTGAGTCTGACGAGGCCCAAGCATGAACGGGTTCATTCGTCAGCGGCGAATAGAAGATCTCGCTCTCTCTGGCCTGCTCGGCTTCCTCTTGCGCCGCTTGCTCCTCTAAGTACTGCTCACGAATGAGCTCATCGAGCCGAGCTTGCTCGGCCAGTCTTGCTTGCTCGGCTGCCCGGACTTGCTCCAGCTGTATGGCTTGCTGTTCAAGCAGCCTCGCCTGCTCAGCTGCCCTCGCTTCCGCTTCCTGCTGAGCACGCTGAGCCTCCCAGTTAGCCCAGGCGGATGGAGCTGCCTGTTCTTCCCCCGCAGAGCTTATCCGCTCATTAGACGGCTCAGGCGCAGGCTTGTTCTTCGCCTCAGAGAAGGCAGACCAAGGGGATGCGGCGAAGCCGGACCCGCCGTCGTGAGAGCCGAATTCCGGAATGTAGGGAGTTGCCGGCTGGCTGTCAGCCGTGAAGCTCTGCTCTGTACTGTCCGTTATGAAGTCACTATCTCTTGCTTCAGCCTCTTCCTCGTACTCCTTCGCATACTCCGCTGCTTCTCCAGACGGCTGCTGCTCAGCCGGTTCTCGTCGATGGACGACGGTGAACGGCTCCTCCTGCCACTCCTCCAGCACCTCTGGCGGCTGATCGGCAATAATGCCTCGAAGAGACAGCACGCCAGTAATGTTCAGCGTGCGCGAGGACAATAAGTCTACGTCGAAGTTATCAATCTCGACTGAGATGTCATCCAGCCTCTCAATGCGATTCATAGGCAGTGTAATCTCGACCGGAATCCAGTGCTGGAGCGTCTGCGTAGATTCCTCTTCCCCTTGTCCGCGGTAGACGCCGCTTAAGAGCAGCTGCCCGCGAAGCACTGCTTGCTCCCCTTGTTCGATGACCTGGATGCGGGGAACGAGTTCAATCTCTTCTAATTCACCTATAGCTGCTACATCATCAGGCAAGTGCACACGTTCATAGACGTCGAATCGGAGCCCGTTCGATGGATTGGACACGCTTCAGTCCTCCCTTCCCGTACTGAATGCTTGGCATAACGTTACATTCACTACTTATCTATATGGGAGGAAGGACCATAGCATGACTATCAATTTATCTAGAAGCGCCGAAGTTGATTCATAGCCGCTTGCAGCCACTCGGGCACAGGGGAGAGCACTTCAATCTGTTCCCCTGTCCACGGATGGGCGAAGAGCAGACGCTCCCCATGGAGAGCTTGATGCTTCAGCAGTCTAGTATCTCCTCCGTACAATCCATCTCCTATCAGCGGATGCCCCAAGTGGCTGAGATGAACCCGTATCTGATGGGTTCGGCCCGTCTCCAGCTGCACGCGAAGCAGACTCGCCCCGTAGAGCTGCTCCATCGTCTCATAATGGGTAACGGCGTGATCGCCTCCAGGTGTGACGATGCGTCTTGCCCGGTGATGGCGATCCTTGCCGATTGGCAAGTTAATCGTCCCGCTGCGCTTAGCCAGATGACCCTTCACTAGAGCCAGGTATCTCCGGTCTATCGCCTTCTCTCTCATCGCTTCATCGAGCCGAAGCTGCGCGAGATCATTCTTGGCATAGAGCACTGGCCCCGACGTATCTTCGTCGAGCCTGTGAATATGCCTGACAGGAAGGGGATCTCCTCGCTCCATGCAATGCCTCGCTGCCGCTTCATCCAGCGTACCCCGCTGCCCGGCGAACGCTTCATGCACCGGCATGCCAGCCGGCTTGTCAAGTACGAGACAATAATCATCCTCGTAGAGGACGGGTACTGTCGGTGAGCCTGCCGCAGGAGGCTGCTTAGCTAGCACATACAGCTTGTCCTTATCCACGTTGGCGCGGGGGAACATGAGGAGCAGCAGGGAGCTGCCTTCCCACCTAATGCCTCCGACAGAGAAGAGCCGTCCTACCCACTTGTCCGGGAACAGCGAAGAGGCCAGCAGCCATTGCCGCATCAGATGCGGATGACTGCCAGCCTTAGGTGTATCCCCTGCAGAGCCTGCTCCTGCTGAGCCGGCCTCCGTCCAAGGAATCGCGAGCCACTCGCCTTGACGCTTAGCTTGTTCCAGCTTCAGCATCCTATAGCCTCTTCAGAGCAAGCTCATGCGCAGCAATCGTGGCGTCGATGTCATCATAGGTATGAACCCCGGAGACGAACATTCCTTCATACTGTGAAGGCGCTACAGAGATACCCAGATCCAGCATCGCTGCAAAATAAGCCTTGAACACGTTCAGATCCGCCGTCTTCGCGGTCTCATAATTAATGACATGCGTCTCCGTGAAGAATGGACATACCATCGAGCCGACTCGGTTAATGGTACAAGCTATGCCATGCTTGTCTGCATTCGCTTCGAATCCGAGCTGAAGCCGAACCGCCAGCTTCTCCAGCTCCTGATACCGCTCCTCGGTCATCAGCTTCAGCGTCGTATAACCCGCAGCCATCGCCAGCGGATTGCCGGACAAGGTGCCTGCTTGATAGATGGGGCCGCTTGGCGCCATCATCTCCATAATCTCTCGTCTGCCGGCATAGGCCCCGACAGGCAGTCCTCCGCCTATTACCTTGCCCAGGCAAGTAAGATCAGGTGTTATGCCGTACAAGCCTTGAGCAGAGTGATAGTGTACGCGGAAGCCCGTCATGACTTCGTCGAAGATGAGCAAGCTGCCGTATTGCTGCGTAACGTCACGCAGTCCTTGGAGGAAGCCTGGCAATGGAGGAACCACGCCCATATTGCCCGCGATTGGCTCTACTATGATGCAAGCAATCTCCTCACCGAACTTCTCGAACACGAGCTTCACGGAATCCAGATCATTGTATGGCACGGTAATTGTATGGGAGGCTACGCTCTCGGGTACGCCGGGGCTGTCCGGCAGTCCAAGCGTAGCAACGCCTGAGCCGGCCTTAATCAATAGGCTGTCCGCGTGACCATGATAGGAGCCTTCGAACTTCAGGATCTTGCTCCTTCTCGTATACCCTCTGGCAAGGCGGAGGGCACTCATCGTCGCTTCCGTTCCAGAGTTGACCATCCGGACGATGTCCGCAGACGGGACACGTTCGCAGACGAGCTCCGCCATGAGCGTCTCCAGCTCGGTTGGCGCGCCGAAGGAGGTGCCCTTCTCCGCTGTCTTCTTAATCGCTTCCACCACTTCCGGGTGAGCATGGCCCATAATGAGCGGTCCCCATGAAGCGATATAGTCAATGTAGCTGTTGCCGTCAATATCGTAGATGCGGGAGCCTTCGCCTCTGTCCATATAGACAGGGGTTAACCCGACCGACTTGAAGGCACGGACCGGACTATTGACCCCTCCAGGTATAACCTTCTTCGCGCGTGCGAACGCTTCAGCCGATCTCGCGTCACTGCGCCTTGCTGGATGAGATTGTTCGGACATAAGCTTAAGCCTCTCCCTTCAGGAAGCGCGCGGCATCCTTCGCATGATAAGTGATGATGAGATCTGCCCCTGCACGCTTCATGCCCAGCAGCGTCTCAAGAACGACAGAGCGCTCATCGATCCAGCCGTTCGCAGCCGCCGCCTTCACCATGGAATATTCAGCGCTGACGTTATACGCCGCGACCGGCAGATTGCAGGTGTCCTTCAGCAGCTTAACGACATCCAGATAAGCCAGAGCAGGCTTAACCATGAGCATATCCGCTCCTTCGGCAATGTCAGATTCCGCTTCTCTAAGAGCCTCACGAACATTGGCGGGGTCCATCTGATAGGTCTTCCGATCACCATACTTGGGAGCGGAATGAGCCGCATCGCGGAACGGGCCGTAGAAGGCTGACGCATACTTGACGGAGTAGGACAGGATGGCGATGTCTTCGAATCCTGCTGCATCCAGGCCTTCTCTGATGGCGCCGACGAAGCCGTCCATCATATTCGATGGAGCGATGATGTCAGCTCCCGCCTCCGCCTGGGATACAGCAGTCTGTACGAGCAGCCTCAGCGATTCGTCATTATGAACCTCCGCATGGCCGGTACTCTCGTTGTGATGGATGACACCGCAATGCCCATGGTCGGTGAATTGGCATAAGCAGGTGTCCGCAATGACGAGCAGCTCCGGCGCCCAGCGCTTCACCGCGCGTGTCGCTTCCTGTACGATCCCGTTCGGGTCATACGCGGAAGAGCCTATCGCATCCTTCGTCTCCGGTATGCCGAATAGCAGTACCGAGCGGATCCCCGCCTCTACCACGTCTGCAATCTCTTCCTGCAGCCGGTCCATGGAGAAGTGATACACCCCGGGCATCGATGGAATCTCTTCCTTGATATTCGTTCCATAAGTGACGAAGAGAGGATAGATGAAGTCATCCGCGCTGAGCGCCGTCTCGCGTACGAGCGAGCGAAGCGCTGCTGTTCTCCGCAGCCTGCGATTTCGATTCAATGGGTAACTCATAGTCGTCAACTCCTTGTGCAATCGTCCATTAGATTAACGTCTGTCTCTTCTTCCATTCTATAAGGGCATCCAGCAGGGAGGGGATCGTCGCTTCCTCTGCTTCAATCGTTAATTCCAATCCGGCCTCACGTATTGTCTTCGAGGTTAACGGGCCGATGCTTGCGATCATCACACCGGACAGCAGCTCCTGCGGATGTTCAACTCCGCTCCTGCGCAGCCGCTCCAGCAGGTTCGTCACCGTGGAAGAGCTCGTGAAGGTAATCGCATGAATCGCCTTCTCTCGGAGCCACTCCAGTACGAGCTCGTCCTCATCCTGCAGCTCCGCCATCACCGTCTCATACACATCAACCTCAACAGGCAGCAGCCCGAGCGCTCTCAGCTCACGAGGCAGCAATTCCCTGGCCAGATCTCCGCGCGGCAGCAGCACCTGCTCGCCAGGCTGCAGCCTATCACGGAACTGCTCCAGCAGCCCCTCCGCCTGGTACTTGCCTGGAATATTCTCTACCACCAGGCCGCGCTGCTCCAGCACTTCGGCCGTCTTCGGCCCAACCGCAGCGATACGCGCGCGATGGAACTTCCGAATATCGATGCCGAGCCGCTTCAGGTGGCGGAAGAAGTAATCGACCCCGTTCACACTGGTGAAAAAAATCCAACCATAACGCTCAGGCTCCGCCAGCGCTTCCTGCAAAGCCGCAAGCGCCGTCTCACTCTCCGGCTCTCGCGTCTCAATGACCGGGTACTCGCAAGGCTCTCCGCCCAGCTCCTCAATCCGGTCAGCGAGCTCGCTAGCTTGCGCTCGCGCTCTGGTTACGAGCACGCGCGTGCCGAACAGCGGCTTGTGCTCGAACCATTGCAGGAGCTCGCGCTGCTTCACGACCTCGCCGACGACGATGACCGCAGGCGGCTGGAAGCCCGCCTGCTTCACCTGCTCCTCAATCGACGCTAACGTTCCTACTAGCGTCTCTTGCTCGACCCGGGTCCCCCAGCGAATAAGGGCGACCGGAGTGTGGGCAGGCTTGCCGTGAAGCATGAGCTGGTCTGCGATATATCCAATTTTGGCAACGCCCATCAGGAAGATCAGGGTTCCGGTTGCATTCGTCACCTTGTCCCAGTGGATGGTACGATCGAGCTTCTCCGGGCTCTCATGTCCTGTGATGATGGACAAGGAGGAAGCCAGGTCCCGATGGGTCACTGGAATGCCGGCATAGGCCGGTACTGCAATGGCGGAAGTAATGCCCGGCACAATCTCGAACTCGATACCATTCTTCCTTAGCAGCTCCGCCTCTTCGCCAACTCTGCCGAAGATGGTCGGATCGCCCCCCTTAAGGCGAGTAACAATCTTGCCCTGGAGAGCGAGATCCACGAGCAGCTGATTAATCTCTTCCTGCTTCATCGTATGACGGTCCGGCAGCTTGCCCACATAGATTCGCTCCGCAGTCGGCTTCACATGTCTGAGCAGCCTAGGGCTTGCCAGCCTGTCATAGACGACGACCTCACACTTGCCCAGCGCTTCCAATCCACGAACTGTAATAAGCTTAGGATCCCCAGGACCCGCTCCAACCAGATATACCTTCCCCTTGTCCATCGTTATCCCCCAATTGCCGCAAGTATGCGGTCTGCACCTCGGTCTATTAGTGCCGCAGCTACTTCTCTCCCAAGCAGCTCCGGATCGACTCCACGCTTAATCTCCTTCAATAGAAGGTCTCCATCAGGCGATCCTACTATACCCGTCAGTTCGAGCATGGCCATGCCGCTAGCATCGTTCTCTCCTGTAAGGGTAGCATAAGCGCCAATCGGAATCTGGCAGCCTCCGTTCAGAGCTCCGAGGAAGCTGCGCTCTGCTCTCACCGTAAGCTCCGTATCCTTGTCATTGAACAAGGACAGTAATGCTCTCACCTGAGCGTCGTCCTCACGGCATTCGATGCCAAGCGCCCCTTGCCCGACCGCAGGCACACATACATCTGGAGCGATATAAGAGGAGATCCGATCCTGCCAATCCATACGAGTAAGTCCGGCAGCAGCCAGCACGATAGCGTCGTAGCCCTCTGTCTCCAGCTTGCGTATACGGGAATCAATATTGCCGCGGATGGACTCCATCCTTAAGTCTGGCCTGATGTTCTTGAGCTGTGAGGAACGGCGGAGCGAGCTTGTCCCCACCTTAGCGCCTTGCGGCAATTCCGCCAGCTGCTCACCATTCTTCGTAATGAGACAGTCCCTTGGATCCACTCGCTTAGGAATAGCTCCGTTCATCAGCCCCTGAGGAAGCTCGTAGGGCATATCCTTCATACTATGGACAGCGAGGTCAATGACTCCGTCCTGCAGCGCTTGCTCAATCTCCTTCACGAACAAGCCCTTGCCGCCAACCTTCGACAAGGTGACATCCAGTATCTGGTCACCCTTCGTCACAATCTTCTTAATCTCGAACGAATAATCGTAGCCGTGCTTCTCGGCAATCTGCTTCAATTGCTCGATGACCTGGCCCGTCTGCGTCAAGGCTAGCGCACTCTGCCTCGTCCCTACGACAATCTTCCGACTGGCTTCCAACTGTTCTGCCATTATTCCTTCCCCCTATCGGCCTTCTCCCGAAGGCGAGCTATCCACTGCGTCATCGTCTCGCCCGCAGGCTGACTGCCTATCCGCTCATGTGCAGCTAGACGGAGCAAGAGCTGTCTCTGCTTGTGGTCGCTGACGCTCGCTTGTACCCATTCTCTTAACGTGCCTAACCGATCCGTCCATTCCTCATATTCCGGCCCGTATACCTCTAGCAGTTGCTTGCTAATGCTCGCTGCGAGGGCAGGACTGCTGCCCGAAGTGGTTACGGTCAGCATCAGCTTCCCTCTCCGAACGACAGCAGGAGTCACATAGCTCCCCTTCGCATATTCACCCGCTGAATTCACCAATGCTCCCGCCCTCTTAGCCTCCTGAGCAGCCCTCAGGTTCACTTCCTCATCACTTGCAGCAGCAATGACCAGATCCGCACCCTGTACATCCTCTTCTTGGTATTCCCTCAGTCGCAGTTCCATACTCTTAGCTGCGACCTGCTCCGAGATCCACGGCGTGACAGCAGGGCTTACCACTGTGATGCGCCCCGCACCGGATTCCAGCAACCCCCTAAGCTTGCGTTCCGCGACGGCTCCTCCGCCAATGACGACACAGCTCATCTCGCTAACGTCGACTAGAATTGGATACCACCCCATACTGCCTCTCATCCTCTCGCCTCTCCGGCTCCTTCCTTAGTGGAAGGAAGAGATGGAATTCGTGAATAGATTAATTATCAGCACCATACACGCGAGGAGATTCACTCGGGCCGCCTCCGGACCTGGCCGCCTCCATACCGTTCTCTGCAGCATATAGACGATGTAGAGGAGGAGTGCCGCGAAGGAAGAGAGCACCTTCCAGTCGAGGAGCAGAGCTTCATGCCCTTCTACCAGCAGTGACGTAACGGCTACCGAGAGCGACATGGCGAGCAGCGGCAGCCCAATCAGCACCATGCGATACGTATAATTTTCCATAGAGGACAAGCTTGGCAATCTTCGAACGAATCTGGACCATTGCTTATCCTTCAGCTGCCTGTGCATGAACAGATACATTCCTGAGAATATAGCCCCGATGATCAGCGCTGCATAGGCGCACAGCACTAAGCTAATATGTACATAGAGCAGGTCTCGGGTCACATGCCATAGCTCCAGGGAGGTCGTCTCGCCGGGATTGCTATACAGATTAAGTGCCAGCACGGCGAACCCAATGACGTTAACTAAGAACACGAAGAACTCGATGTTGATGAACCGGCTGACCACAATCGATATGGTGACGATCAGCCAAGAGAACACGAGCCAATACTCGAACCTTGATATACTCTCCAATTCAAAGTGGGAAATCATCCGAAGCAGGAGGAATAGAGTCTGTAATACCCATACAAAAATAAGCAGCCCTGTTCCTATCCGCTTAGCTCTCCGATTCGCATCCATGAAATCGGAGAAATAAAACAGAAGGCTCAGGGCGTAAACATAAAGTATCGCATCATATAGCCAGTTTTGCGTTACCATAAGCGCCTCCACGCTGCGGCCCTTAAGCAAAGTTCGTAAGCGGCCCCCGCCTAAGGCGTAACGGCTGCTAGTCCAGCTGCAGCTGCATGGGTTGGTGTAAGCTTCTTAGGCGCAGCCGTTGCCGGCTCCGTTGCCGCTTGGGGCTTGGCCTGCTGATTTGTAACCAATTGCTCCTCTAACGCGAACAGCTTAACGAACAGATCCATCGCCTCATCTGCCCGCTTCTCACCTGCCATCTCCTTAATACGCAAGATGGGATCCTGCATCATCTGATTCATCATACTCTTGGTCAGCTTGCGGATAACCTTAAGCTCATGCTCTCCAAGACCCGGCAGCTTCTTCGTCAGGCTGTCCAGCGTCTCCTCATGGATATCGGCTGCCTTCGTCTGCAGACCGCGAATAAGAGGCACTACTCCCAGCGTCTTGTACCACTGGTCGAAGCTGTCCAGCTCTTGCTCAATCATGATCTCAATCTTAGCCGCTTCCTTGCGGCGAAGCTCCAGATTGCTCTCCACAATTCCCTCCAGGTCATCGATGTCATAGAGGAATACATTCTCAACAGCTGCAATGCCCGGATCCAGATCACGGGGCACCGCAATGTCAATCATGAACAGAGGCTTGGACTTGCGCTTCTGCATGGAGCTAACAATCTGCTCTCTCGTAAGCACATATTCATTAGCTCCGGTTGATGAGATGACGATATCCACTTCATGCAGCCGTCGTAGCCCTTCCTCCATTGAACAAGGAGTTCCGTTGAACTTGTCAGCGAGCTGAGCCGCCCGGTCGAATGTCCGATTGACGACCAGCACTTGATCTGCGCCATTGGCATACAGATGCTTGGCCGTCAGCTCGCCCGTCTCGCCGGCACCGATAATCATAACCTTCTTCTTATGGAACTGTCCGAAGATCCGCTTGCCCAGTTCAACGGCAGCATAGCTGACCGATACGGCAGCCTCGCCAATCGACGTCTCAGAGTGTGCCCGCTTAGCAAGCGTAATCCCCTGCTTGAACAGCATATTGAATACGGTGCCGGTCACCTTCTGCTCTTGCGCCAGCAGGAAGGCATCCTTCACCTGCCCGAGAATCTGAGTCTCGCCTATAACCATCGAATCCAGGCCGCTGGTTACATGGAACAAGTGGTCGATCGCCTTGCTGTCTTCGTACATATATAGATGATTCGTGAACTGATCTCTTGAGAGCTTGAACCACTTCTCCATGAAGCTGCGAATGTAGTGGCCGCATAGATGATGCCGGTCTACAACCGCGTACAATTCCGTCCGATTGCAGGTCGCCACAATGACACATTCCATGATGCTCTTCGTCTGCTTGAGTTGTCTTAACGCTTCCGGAAGATCCCGTTCATCGAAGGTGAATTGCTCTCTCACTTCAACCGGGGCTGTCCGATAATTTAACCCAACCACAATGATGTGCATGCGCGATCACCTGCCTCCTTCTGTTTTAGATAGGTTCCATTCTAAGGCTAATGCCTAATGTCAACGTTTATTATAGCACAACATGAAGAGTACTTTAGATGCATTTATGAATAATGTTTGAAAAACACTGCACCATTATTCCCTATATATACAAAGAAATAACCATGGAAGAGATCCATGGTTATTTCATTATCTGGTGTGGCCTAAGCAAGCTTGCTGCTAGACCAGCTCGATTTGCTTCATGTCTGCTTCAATCACTTGAAGTTCGCCCATGCCGCGCATAAGCTTCTTCGCGTAGGTTGTCTTCGGTTTCAGTACAGCCAGCATATAATCAATCGCCAGCTGCGGATCCACAGTCTCACCGCAGGTATAGCAGTCTAATGCAGCGAAGCCCTTCTCAGGATACGTGTGAATGGATAGATGACTCTCTGACAGCAATACGAGCACCGTTGCTCCATGTGGTTCGAATTGCTTAGCCTGCACGGACAATACTGTCGCTCCGCATGCTTCTGCCGCCTCTACCATGTGGGCTTGTAAAAATTCAGCACTGTTAATCAGGTCAAAATCTACACCCCAAGTATCAACAGCAACGTGTCTTCCGAAAGTTGAATATTCCATCTCTCGGTTCCCCCTTCCTAGGAATAAAATGTTTAAAAATTTCATCCGCTAGGACCTACGTCATTCACTTCCCGAGGGTCTTATCTCTCGCAACATAATCATGTCCTGAGTGAATCCTGGTTCCTATTATTGTGTACCGTTTTCTTTTCAACGAAAATAAAAATAACATCTATCGACTAGAAATGCAACTCTTTTTTTCGAGTCTGTCCTTAAGGATTGCTGCATCCGAAATCCCAATAGCTAGCGTATGTAACCGAGCCTTGTCCGGTACCCCTTGCCCCAAGCCTAATTATCGTATAAAAAAGAGCCGCTCAGGGTGAGCGGCTCAGGTAGGTATGTTATAAATAACTAGGCTTCAAGAATGAATAGCTTATGCGTTAGCTCCTTCAAGCGAAGGTCGATGGCCTGCTTCTCTTGGGGCAGATCCGTCTGGTTCCTTAGATCAAGCCACTCATTAATTGCGCCGTTCACGAGAGCGATCTCCCGCTCCACCAGTCTGCTCCGGAACACCTGCTCCAGCTGGCCTCTTGTATCCTTGAACTGGAATACAACACGTTCGCCCGCATCCGTAAGTTCAACAATTCGGTGAACAGCACCCTTATGGTAATGATAGATCATCGTATAATGACTGTAGATTCGATGCACGACGGCGTCACCGCGGAATGCGGATACAGCCTTGCGCATGGCGTTCGTAAGCTTAGGGTGAACGAGGCGGCAGGTAAGCACACATACGTAATAGTCTTGCTGACGTTCGAAGGTCATTCGGACTTGTTCCCGCCCTGCGACGTCTTCGAGAAGCAGCTCTTGATTGCCGTTGTCGAGAATCATAACCTGCAGACGGACCTGCTGATCTTCAATCATCCGGAAGAACTGACTCATCTCATTGCTCGTTAATTGCAGTTTGGCATTTACATACTCTGTGGCTAGCCGCTGAGCCATACAAATCTCCTCAATTCTTTGAACTTACACGCTTGTGTCTCGTTGATTAAGTATATTATACGTCATCCCCGTTATTTATTCCTGCGCTCCGACCCCGATATTCTCGCATATTCTTGTGAAAAACGGAGGAATTCACGAAGAGGTTGAACAATTATGCAATATCCTCTGCATTCTGTAAGAAGTTGATGGTCTTCCTCCCTTACTCAGCAGAAAGCTCACTTAACGGTTCAGCAGGCTCACTCGCCTCGGCGGGTGATTCAATCGACGCCAGGATGACTTCCCATAGCTCATCTCTTCCAATCCCCGTCTCCGACGAGAACATGACGACCGGATCACTTGGATCCGCTTCGAGCGTCTCCTTCGCCATCTTCACATGCTTCGCCCACTTGCTGCGAGGTATCTTATCCGCCTTCGTGACGACGATGCAGACTGGAATCTCATAATGCTTGAGCCAGTGGTACATCATCTGATCATCCTTCGAAGGGGCATGGCGGATATCAATGATGAGCAGCAGCCGCTTCAGAGGCTCTCTATTCTGCAGGTAAGTCTCAATCATCTGCCCGAATGCTGCACGCTGTGTCTTCGATACCTTGGCATACCCGTAGCCGGGAAAATCAACAAAATACACCATATCATTAATGCGATAATAGTTGAGCTGCTGCGTCTTGCCGGGCTGCTGGCTCGCTCTGGCCAGATTCTTCCGCTGAATCATCTTGTTGATAAGCGAAGATTTGCCGACGTTGGAGCGCCCGGCCAGAGCAATCTCTGGCAAGGCATCCTCCGGGTATTGATGCGGCTTAACCGCGCTTATAACGAATTCAGCTTGAGTAATTTTCATTGAATAATCAATCCTGCTTTCTCCTCTGTCCGTGCTTCGAGGAGCGCGTGCTGCAGCACTTCATCCATATGACTCACAGGTATGAACTGCAGGTCTCCCCTAACGCTGTCCGGTATATCTCTCAGATCTCTCTCGTTATCCTTCGGCAGTAATATCTTCTTGATTCCTGCCCGGTGGGCAGCGAGTGACTTCTCCTTCAGCCCGCCGATCGGCAGGACACGTCCGCGCAGTGTAATCTCACCTGTCATCGCCACCTCTCGCGATACATAACGATTCGTGAGCGCAGAGATGAGGGCAGTTGCGATCGTAATGCCGGCGGAAGGACCATCCTTCGGAATGGCTCCCTCTGGAATATGGATATGAATGTCGTTCTTCTCATGGAAGCTTGGATCTATATGGAGCTCTGCCGCCTTCGATCTCGTATAGCTGAAGGCCGCTTGCGCAGACTCCTTCATCACATCTCCGAGCTTACCTGTTAAGGTGAGCTTGCCGCTGCCCGGCATTACGGTCACTTCAATAACTAACGTATCTCCGCCTACCTCGGTCCATGCTAGCCCGGTTACCGCACCTATCTGATCCTCAGCCTCGGCTAGGCCGTAGCGGAACTTGGAAGGTCCAAGCCATTCCTTCAGCAGCTCAGCATCAAGCGTTACAGGCGTCGCTTCTGCTGACGCACCCGCATCTTGGGGTTCGCTTGCCTCGCTTGCTTGCTGCGATACGAGATGCTTAGCCGCCTTCCGGCAGATGGCAGCAATCTGCTGCTCCAAGTTACGCACGCCTGACTCTCTCGTATACTCCCGCACAATCTGGAGGAGCGCCTTCTCATCGACGACGAGCTGCTGCTCCGTTAACCCGTGCTCCCGAATCTGCTTCGGCAGCAGATAACGCGCGGCAATCTGCAGCTTCTCCAGCTCCGTATAGCCGGGAATATAGAGCACTTCCATTCGGTCCAGCAGCGGACGAGGAATATTGTGCATGGCATTGGCTGTCGTTATGAACATAACATGGGATAAGTCAAATGGCACTTCGACGTAATGATCGGAGAACGTATTATTTTGCTCAGGATCAAGCACCTCAAGCAGCGCGGAAGCCGGGTCTCCGCGGAAGTCCATCGCCATCTTGTCAATCTCATCGAGCAGGAATACCGGATTAAGCGAGCCGGCAGTCTTCATCCCTTGAATGACACGCCCAGGCATAGCACCGACATACGTCCGGCGATGCCCGCGAATCTCAGCTTCGTCCCGAACTCCGCCTAGGGAGATCCGGACGAACTTGCGGCCGAGCGATTTGGCGATGGAACGAGCGAGGGATGTTTTCCCCACACCAGGAGGACCTACGAGACATAGGATGGGGCCCTTCATCTTCTTAACCAGCTGCTGAACGGCTAGATACTCCAGCACTCTCTCCTTCGGCTTCTCCAGACCGTAGTGATCGCTGTTCAGGATAGATTCCGCCTTAGCCAGGCTTAGATCGTCGTCTGTCAGCTTATTCCAAGGGAGTGACAGCAGCCAATCGATATAATTGCGAATGACTCCGCCCTCTGCCGAGGACGCAGGCATCTTCTCCAGTCGGTCGATCTCCTTCTCTATCTTCTCCTTAACCGCTTCCGGAACACCTGAATCAGAGAGAAGATTGCGCAGCTCCTCCACTTCTCCTGCTCGGCCTTCCTTCTCGCCTAGCTCCTTCTGTATCGCCTTCATCTGCTCGC
Source organism: Paenibacillus sp. GCM10023252 (assembly GCF_042653305.1). Taxonomy (NCBI): domain Bacteria; kingdom Bacillati; phylum Bacillota; class Bacilli; order Caryophanales; family Paenibacillaceae; genus Paenibacillus; species Paenibacillus sp. GCM10023252. The sequence continues at coordinate 136,171 of NZ_JBHSHW010000009.1, read as the reverse complement.
GGAGATAATATTCCTTCTGCGTCTTCTCCATCTGCTTCTTCACACGCTGGCTAATCTTCCGCTCCAGCTCCAGCACTTCCCGCTCATTGCCTAGAATATCGAGCAGCTTCTCCAGTCGCTCACGCACATCAATCGTCTCTAGAATCTCCTGCTTATCCTTAATCTTCAGGGACAAGTGACTCGTAATGACATCGGCAAGACGACCAGGCTCATCGATATCCGAGACGGCTGCATGGGTCTCCGGCGTCACCTTCTTGGACAAGGTAATGTAATGCTCGAATTGATTCAGCACCGATCTCATGAGCGCATCGACTTCCGGATCATCGGTCTCTTCTTCAGCGAGCTCGCGAGCAGTAACCTCGTAGTACTCCTCGTTAGGCAGGTAACCAAGTATCTCTGCTCTTACTACACCTTCAACTAAGACACGAATCGTGCCGTTAGGCAGCTTCAGCATCTGGCGAACCTTGGCAATCGTGCCAATGCGATAGATATCTTCTTCCGTTGGTTCCTCAATGTTCACTTCCGACTGCGAACATAGCAGGATCATATGATCTTCGACCATTGCTCTCTCAAGAGCCCGCACAGACTTATCTCTGCCCACATCAAGGTGGAGCACCATGCTGGGATATACGAGCAATCCCCTTAAGGGAAGCAGGGGCAGCCGACGACCTTTCGATTTTCCAGGTCCCATACCAGCACCTCCAGTAGTTAACGTCTACCCTATTTTATCATTCTACAGATTCCGCCTGCAAATAAGGTACTCCGCTGGCAATATAGAGATCCGCTGCAACATGGGAATCCGTATGGTTAGCGGTCTCCAGACTAGCACCGAATACGTGCTCGAACACCTCATCCACGAGGTCAACCGGAATGACCTTAAGCCCCTCTAGATCGGTGAAAATCGCCTGCCAATTCTCCCGCGGAATGATGACCGTGGTTGCACCGGCTTGGAAGGCCGCCTCCACCTTCGCCAGCACGCCGCCGACAGGCTTCACATTACCGTGAATGCCAAGCTCCCCTGTCATGGCTAGCTTGTTGTCAATCGGCATCCCTTGAATAGCGGAAGCGATAGCCGTTGCCATCGCGATTCCGGCGGAGGGCCCGTCAATCGGCGTTCCTCCAGGGAAGTTAATATGCAGATCATAGTCATTCGGCTTGAAGCCTTGCCGGCGCAATACAGTCAGTACATTCTCCACAGAGCCCTTCGCCATGCTCTTGCGCCGAAGCGTACGGCTTCCGCCGCCGAGCTCTTCTTCATCGACAACGCCGGTAATCGTGAATTGTCCCTTGCCGCTTCGTGCAGGGATTGCACTCACTTCAATCTCAAGCAGCGTGCCCATGTTCGGTCCATAGACGGCTAAGCCGTTAACGAAGCCAATCTGAGGCTCTGCAGGCACCTTGCGATCCGGCCTTGGCGGAATCTGGCTAGAGTTCACCACCCACTCGATATCGCCTGCTGACAGCCCGTCACGCTTCTCAGACAGGGCAAGGCCAGCAGCCAGTTGAATAACGTTAACGGCCTCACGCCCATTGGTCGCATACTTTTTGACGACCTCGATCGCTTCCGGACAAGGAGCGAAGCCGATTTTTTTGACCGCATTCCTGGCAATCTCTCCAATCTCATCAGCCAGCAGAGGGCGGAAGTATACCTCCATACACCTCGAGCGGATAGCAGGCGGAATCTCACCAGGCGACCTTGTTGTTGCCCCTACGAGACGGAAGTCAGCAGGCAGCCCATTCTGGAAAATATCATGAATATACGAAGGAATATTCGCGTCCTCGGAATTATAATAGGCGCTCTCCAGATACACCTTGCGGTCCTCCAACACCTTTAATAACTTATTCATCTGAACGGGATGCAATTCCCCTATCTCATCAATGAACAGAATGCCCCCATGCGCCTTCGTCACTGCTCCGGGCTTCGGCTGTGGAATACCTGCAACCCCCATTGCACCGGCTCCTTGATAGATAGGGTCGTGAACAGACCCAATCAATGGATCGGCAATGCCCCGTTCATCGAATCTGGCCGTTGTCGCATCAATCTCGGTGAACTTCGCCTCCGGCAGGAAGGGCGAGGAAGGATTCTTCTTCGCTTCCTCCAGAACGACACGTGCCGCCGCTGTCTTGCCAACTCCAGGTGGCCCGTAGATGATGACATGCTGCGGATTAGCGCTGCATAGAGCAGCCTTCAGGGCACGCAGACCGTCCACTTGCCCGACAATGTCCTGCATCGCTTGCGGCCTAGTCTTCTCTGCCAGCGGCTTAGTCAAGGAGACCGATCTCAGCTTGCGAAGCTTATCCATCTCCTTGCGCGACTCTCGGTCCACCGCGGAACGGTTCGTCTTCTGATTGCGCAGCAGGTTCCAGAAGTAGAGGCCAATGACAACAGCAAAAAACACTTGAATCAGCATCAATATTACACTCAAATTCATCTCATCCGCTCCTCTAATAGGCAATAATCCGGCATAACCATTCGTAATTGCTAGTATTGCCTCCTCCAAGGGGGAATAACCGCCCCCTGCCTCAAAATACAAAAGCTGCTTAGGCAAGGTCGATGACCTCACTTAAGCAGCTAATAGTTGCACCTTACGCGTGTGTATGATGCTTCCGGCCAGGTATCTCGCCGGTCTCTTCATAGACACGAACAATAATATCGATTTCCTTCTTCAGTTCGTTCAGCAGCTCCGCCTCAGGAACCTTACGCACCAGCTCTCCATATCGGAACAGCATGCCTTCGCCGCGAGCTCCTGCAATTCCGATATCCGCTTCACGAGCTTCACCAGGGCCGTTGACTGCACAGCCAAGTACGGATACCTTAATCGGCACCTTAATCTTGGAGATATATTCCTCCACTTCGTTGGCAATGGAGAACAGATCAATATCCAGTCGTCCACAGGTTGGGCAGGAGACGAGAGTCGCTGCGTTCGTAATCAAGCCGAACGTCTTAAGAAGCTCCCGAGCGACCTTCACTTCCTCGACCGGGTCTGCGCTTAGCGAGATACGAACCGTATTGCCGATTCCCATCGCCAGCAGCGCACCAATACCTGCTGAGCTCTTAATCGTACCCGAATGCAGCGTGCCTGCTTCCGTAATGCCTAGATGGAGCGGATAGCGAATCTTCTCCGCCGCCATGCTGTACGCGGCAATCGCCATCGGCACATCCGATGCCTTCAGAGAGACGATAATATCGTGGAAGTCCAGCTCCTCCAGTATACCGATGTGGAATAAGGCACTCTCCACCATCGCCTCTGGGGTTGGATAGCCGTACTTCTCCAAGAGATGATTCTCCAGGGAACCTGCATTGACGCCGATCCGGATCGGAATTCCGCGCTCCTTGCAGGCCTTCACGACCGCTTCTACCTTCTCACGTCGACCGATATTGCCCGGATTAATCCGAACTTTATCGACACCGTTCTCAATCGCAGCCAGTGCAAGGCGATAATCGAAGTGAATATCCGCAACTAGCGGGATATGAATTCTCTTCTTAATCTCCTTAATCGCCTCTGCTGCTTCCTTGTTGTTGACCGTTACGCGGACGACCTGGCAGCCCGCTTCCTCTAGACGCAGAATCTCAGCTACAGTAGCCTCCACGTCTGCGGTCTTGGTCGTGCACATGCTCTGAATAATGACCTCGTTGCTGCCGCCAATGACAAGATTGCCGACCTTGACGGGTACCGTATCAGTTCTTGAGTACATTAGGTTATCTCTCCCATGAACGGCAAAGTCCACCCCAAGCATAGGCGAATCTCAGACAAGAGACGGCTAGCACAGGGTGGATACCTTGACGGTGATGATTACTCAGAATTAGGCGCTCTCTTCTTTTTTCTTGCCCTTCTTCGAGCTAAGCTCAGGCATCATCTTATCTTGAACAGACTTCTCGGTAATGAGGCAAGTATTCACGTCATCGCGTGAAGGCACTTCATACATGACATCCAGCATGATTCCCTCAATGATCGCACGCAGACCGCGGGCACCTGTATTCCGCTTGATCGCTTCCTTAGCGATGGCATCCAGCGCAGCCGGCTCGAAGTCCAGCTTCACATTGTCCATCTCAAGCAGCTTCTGATACTGCTTCATAAGGGCGTTCTTCGGCTCGGACAGAATCCGCACCAGAGCTTGCTCATCAAGCGGCTCTAGCGTCGAGATGACCGGCAGACGGCCAACGAACTCGGGAATAAGACCGAACTTAAGCAGATCCTCGGGAAGAACCATGGACAGGTATTCGCCAGCCTTCAGATCCTTCGTTGCTTCGCCAGTTGAGCTGAAGCCAATTACTTTCTTACCAATTCTGCGCTTAATCAGCTGCTCGAGGCCATCGAATGCTCCGCCGCAGATGAACAGAATGTTCGTTGTATCAATCTGGATGAATTCTTGATGAGGATGCTTACGTCCGCCTTGCGGTGGAACGGAAGCGACGGTTCCTTCCAGAATCTTAAGCAGCGCTTGCTGAACGCCTTCACCGGACACGTCACGGGTAATGGATGGGTTCTCCGACTTACGAGCAACCTTATCAATCTCATCGATGTAGATAATACCGCGTTCGGCCTTCTCTACGTCATAGTCTGCCGCTTGAATAAGCTTCAACAGAATGTTCTCTACATCTTCACCTACATAACCAGCTTCCGTCAAGGAAGTAGCATCTGCAATAGCGAATGGAACATTCAGAATTTTGGCCATCGTCTGAGCAAGCAGCGTCTTACCTGACCCGGTAGGTCCTACTAGAAGAATATTACTCTTCTGCAGCTCGACATCCTCAATCTTGCTCTGTGAGTTAATTCGCTTGTAGTGGTTGTATACCGCTACAGATAGAGACTTCTTCGCGAATTCTTGCCCAATGACGTACGAATCAAGAATAGCGCGAATATCCTTCGGCTTCGGGATATCCTTCAGATCCAGCTCTTCCTCGTGTCCGAGCTCTTCTTCCACAATCTCTGTGCACAATTCGATACACTCATCGCATATATAGACGCCGGGACCGGCTACTAGCTTTCTCACTTGATCCTGCGACTTACCGCAGAATGAACATTTCAGCTGACCCTTCTCTTCATTGAACTTGAACATCGTATCACCCCTTCGTTAGCAATCATATCCCCGTCGTCGGGGACGTAATAACCTTGTCAATCAGTCCGTAATTCAAGGCTTCCTCGGCGCTCATGAAGTAATCACGATCGGTATCGCGATCAATCTTGTCATAAGGCTGCCCTGTGCGGTCTACCAGAATCTGATTCAGCTTCTGCTTCGTCTTCAAGATCCAATCCGCATGAATCTTAATATCTGTCGCTTGGCCGCGTACACCGCCGAGGGGCTGGTGGATCATGACTTCGCTGTTCGGCAAGGCGAATCGCTTGCCCTTCGCGCCTGCTGTCAACAAGAGTGAGCCCATGCTAGCAGCCATACCCATACAGATGGTAGACACATCCGGCTTGATGAACTGCATCGTATCATATATACCCATACCCGCAGTTACAGAACCGCCAGGTGAGTTGATGTAGAGATGGATGTCTTTCTCTGGATCGTCGGCCGCCAAGAACAGCAGCTGTGCAATGACAGAGTTTGCTACGTCATCATCGATAGCACTCCCAAGGAAGATAATCCGGTCCTTCAGCAGACGGGAGTAGATATCGTAAGAACGTTCACCTCTATTCGTTTGTTCAACGACAATCGGTACTAGATTCATGCGACCAACCTCTTTTCTATTATGGCTTCGAATTTCAACCTTATTGTATCATGACAGCTGAACGATGTCATTTTTCCAATAATACAGTATACGGTCAATAGGTACGGTTATGTACAGATATGCGCTGAGCTTCATTCATTCATTCCATATGTAGGGTAAAAATAAGGCACGTACGACGACGTGCCTTATCCAGGGTATTGCTTATATGTGATTATACGTTATTCAGAACAACTTGGATTATGCTACTTCTGTAACTTCCTTGGCATTCTCAAGCAAGAACTTGATCGTCTTGCGAAGGATCATATCTTCCTTCAGACTCACCAGATTGCCATTGTTAGAGAATATCTCGCGAAGCTCTGCAGCTGGACGGTTGTATTGCTTGGACAGGGACTCCAGCTCTACCGTAAGATCCTCTTCGGTAATGGTGATGCCTTCAGCGCTTGCGATAGCGTCAAGTACAAGATTGTTGCGAACGCGCTTAACGGCATCGCCTTGCATCTGCTCACGAAGCACTTCCTCGCTCTGACCGGAGAACTGGTAGTACAGCTCAAGGGTCATGCCTTGCATCTTCAGACGGTTCTCGAAGTCACGAACCATGTAGTCTACTTCCGTAGCAATCATCGCTTCCGGAATCTCAACTTCAGCGGATTCGCCTGCCTTCTCAACTACCGCAACTTCACGGGCTTGCTCGCCTGCCTTAACCTTCTGTTCCTTCAGCTTAGCGGTCAGATCCTGCTTGTACTCTTCAAGAGTATCGAATTCGCTGACGTCCTTCGCGAACTCATCATCAAGTGCAGGAAGGTTCTTGCGCTTCAGCTCGTGCAGCTTCACCTTGAATACGGCAGCCTTGCCAGCCAGGTTCTCTGCATGGTAGCTCTCTGGGAATGTTACTTCGACGTCCTTGAAGTCGCCGATCTGCATGCCAACCACTTGATCTTCGAAGCCTGGGATGAAGGAGTTCGAACCTAGCTCAAGGGAGTAACGCTCGCTCTTGCCGCCTTCGAATTGCTCGCCGTCCACGTAGCCATCGAAGTCAATAACAGTAATATCACCATTCTGAGCTTCGCCTTCTTCGATGACCGTCAGTTCAGCGTGACGCTGTTGAAGACGCTCCAGCTCAGCAGCAACTTCCTCTTCGGTTACGTTGTCTTCGGTTGCTGCAACTTCAAGGCCTTTGTAGTCGCCAAGCTTAACTTCAGGCTTAACGGTTACTTTTGCTTTGAACTTGAATACTTGTCCCTTGCCGAATTGCTCGACATCGATCTCAGGACGGTCAACCGGGTTGATGTCATTAGCCTTAACTGCTTCGGAGTATGCGTCCGGCAGCAGAATGTCAATGGCATCTTGGTACAAGCTCTCCACGCCGAAGCGGGATTCGAAGATTCCACGAGGTACTTTACCTTTACGGAAGCCAGGTACATTGACCTTTTGTACGACTTTCTTGAACGCTTGATCCAGTGCTTCTGCTACTTTCTCAGCACCAACCTCAACATCGATCGATACGAGGTTCTTGTCTATTTTTTCCCAGGTTGCTTTCATTTTATGCTTTCCCCTCCAAAATTACGCTAGTTCCGTACATTTGCACGTTCAATAAACCATTCTATTATAATCAACCTGAGCACTTATATCAAGACTGAGGCTCATCTGGATAATCTTGCTGCATGGAAGCGACCTGACGAAGCGTCCTGCTTGCTTGCTCATATCGGAATCGCAGCGACTCCGTAATGCCATATGTATCCCGAAGCTCGTCATCTTCAGCCTTCCCATATACCGTTAGCATGAGTGATAAGTGCAGCGCTGCCGAGTAGCAGTCTACTGTCTCCTCATCGTCTCGAAGCATCCATGTATAGGCCGAAGTGCCGTATAGAAATTGCAGGCTCTCCTTCCACAGCTCTCTGGCGAAGTGAGGCAAGGTAGGATCATGCACCTCTGCGACACGTTCCACCCTCTCCACAATTCGATTAATCGGAGGAGGGAAGTCATCCATGGAGAGCGGAGTTCGTTCAATCTCGACTTGAACCGACTCACCTAGCCGATCCAGCGTCAAGCTTCCTGTCGCCCCGCGCTTGCGCAGACATTGCAGTGCCTTGAATTGCACAACAGGGTGTACCTGCTCATTCGTAAGCCAGTGAATAATAGTGGAATCAATATCCTTGGACGTAATGTAGCTGGCCCGCTCGAGTGCAAGCATCTGCTGATCAATCATAGGGTGATGCTGCATTATGTACAGCACTTGATTAATATAGGCGTCATCCTGCTCCCGGGGATTAAGAGCTTCAGCGCGGAAGGCTGTCTCGTCCTCCTCTTCCGCTTCGCCCAGATGGCCTTGTCCCGATGAACCCTTGCCTTCGCTTGGAAAAGCCATGTTCAGCCATGAGAGCAGATTGCCCCACTCTTCATAATGCCGCTGATCTTCACCCTGGCACTGAAGCAAAAATTCCAGCAGCTCCTTCGCTTCGCTGTATTGCTCAGCTTCAAGCATTCTCGTCAATTGAATTTGATAATGATCTAGCATAGTAGGGAATAGATATACGTTTTCTTTGTTCTCGCCTTCTGTATCCTGTTCGGTCGTAATGGTCTCACCGCCTTATCGGTCCGGGCCGCATCTTCTTGTGGTCTGTCGCTCGCGATAGATTATACCATGTAAGGCGGTCAGAGAAAAATAAAAGCGCTAAGGAGCTAGTCTGAACCAATTTATAAAAAAGGATTGCTTTTGTTTTTTTGCTATGCTATAGTTGTTTTTGCCTTATTCGATCGTTAATTCAGCCAGCGGGTGTAGTTCAATGGCAGAACGCCAGCTTCCCAAGCTTGAGGCGAGGGTTCGATTCCCTTCACCCGCTCCATAGTTCCACTTGTCCCAGTAGCTCAGCTGGATAGAGCAACGCCCTTCTAAGGCGTCGGTCGGGAGTTCGAATCTCTCCTGGGACGCCATCTAATTACGATTCGATACAATGAGGACATACATAGAACCTGCAAGCCCTTGATTCATCAAGGATTTGCAGGTTTTTTTGTATGTAATGTAGCCATTGTATGATGGAGAGTTCATAGGAGTGCAGCCCGCTATTCGCTGCTGCATGGTTGGGCAGTCGTGTCATGGAAGGCCGTTCCATGCGGAGAATTCAAATAAAGCCTCTGCAGGCCGCAGAGGCTTCCATTCGTATTAAGCCAGTTCGGGCAGCAGATTAGGAGGGGTCTCCCCCTTCACCCCTGCAACGAGATTGCGAGCGGCGAGCATCGCCATGTCGAACCTAGTAGACTGAGTAGCAGAACCTATATGCGGCAGCACAACGACTTGCTCCATCGAGAGCAGCGGGTGATCCGCAGCGATCGGTTCCTTCTCGAACACATCAAGTCCAGCACCTGCAATAGTGCCCGCGGCCAGAGCTTCCACGAGCGCCTGCTCGTCCACTACTGCGCCGCGCGAGGCATTAATAAGTACAGATGAGCTCTTCATCAGCTGCAGCTGCTCCTTACCGATCAGCTTCCTCGTGTGCTCGGTCAGAGGGGTCATGACGACTACGAAGTCGGACCGTGACAGCAGCTCATTCAAGGAGACGAATTCCGCGTCGTACCGAGACTCTGCTTCCTCACTTCGACTGCGCTTGTGATAGAGCACCTTCATGGAGAAGCCGTGATGAGCGCGTCTGGCAACCGCCTCGCCGATTCGGCCCAGCCCGATAATTCCGACTGTACGATGATGGACATCCATACCGAACAGCTCCTCATTCATCCCTCTAACCCACGCACCACGGCGCACCAGTCGATCAAGCTCGGTCACCCTTCGGGATACCGCCAACATGAGGGCAAGGATCAGATCCGCAACGGTGTCATCCAATGCTCCACCAGTATTGGTGCCCATAACTCCACGCCGCTTCATCTCATCTAGGTCCATATTATTGTAGCCTACTGATATATTGCTCACGATTCGGAGCTTCGGCGAGGCATCTAGCAGCTCAGCGTTAATGGACATGCCAGAGGTAAGCAGCCCTTCCGCTTCAGCCATCGCTTCACGAATACTCTCCCGGCTCATCCCGTCTTGGCCAATGATGCATTCACAGTGCTCGCTTATATACTGCTGCACCTGCTCAGGAACGGGTCTAGATATGAATACTACGGGCTTAGTCATTCCGACCACCTCACTATCTAGTTAATATGGGCTGATCCCTCTGAATGAACGCCAGCAACTCATCCACCTGATCTTCACTCATCTCTCCGCTGTTATCATAATGCAAGATGGACTGCTGAGGAATATCCCAGTTAATCTCCGGCACGAAGGCTACACGCTTCTCGAAGGAGCCCCAATTGTCCAGCTTCCATTGATCACGTACAGTCTGACGGCCTATGATGCGATTCTTCTGCAGCTCTATATCCGCAAGGGTAACGACGATAACCTTAACGTCTACTTGCTCCGCTGTCAGGCCTGCTTGCGAGATGACTTCCTGTATCCACTCCCGGTTCCGCAGCTCCGCTGTGAAGGGCGATATCATGAATACATTCTGGCGTGCAGCCAGATTCTCGATACATACATCCTTGGCTGTATCATATTCCAAGTCCCTTAGATTCGCCTTGTAATAATCGGAATCCCGATCATTGCGGTCCAGCCCGTTCTGAACGAGCATCGCTTCCACGAACCGTCCTCCGAGCGTGTCCCTGTCTAGGAAGGCTGCTGGAATACGCTCTGCCAGCCTCCTAGCTACAGTTGTCTTGCCTGTTCCTGCTACTCCCACGAAGAATACGAGCTTCTGCACTGCCATTCTGCCTCCATTACAATAATGATCTCACAATATTGTAACATCTCTCTGGAAGGAATATAAGATGAGAGGGGCAGATCGCCGACTATCCGTTGCAAAAAAAAAAAAAACAAAGAAGAACATCCGCAAATGAGGACGTTCTTCATCCATAAAGTTATTCTTCATAGGCTAGCCGGTAGAGCAAATCCCCCAGCACCTCTACACCGGCCGTCAAGTGCTCCGGCGGCGTGAATTCAAGCGGAGAGTGACTGATCCCCCCTCGGCTTGGAACGAACAGCATCGCCGAATGGCAGACGGCCCGGAACATCTGTGCATCATGTCCAGCACCGCTGTAGATCGGCTGATAGCCTAACTGACGCTTATGACAGATATGCTCCATCCGCTCAATCAGACCGCTATGCATGGGCACCGGCTCCGCGAACATCCATTGCCGATGTGACAGAGACAGCCCGCGCCGTGAGGCTATGTCATAGAATAAGGCAACGACCCTGCGGGAGAATTCCTCCAGCGAGGAGGGCTCGGGGTGGCGCAGATCGACCGTGAAGAGCACATGTCCCGGAATGACATTCGATGTGTTCGGGGAAGCGTCGATCTTGCCGACCGTTGCCACATACGGCTCACCGGCTGTCAAGGCCACCTTCTCAAGCTCAATGGTCATCTCCGCCGTGCCGGCAAGCGCATCTCTCCTCCAGCCCATTGAAGTTGTACCGGCATGATTAGCCTCTCCGCATACCTCGAAGATTAGCCTGGCCTGACCAACGATGCCCTGCACAATCCCAAGCGATAACCCGCTCCTCTCTAGAATCGAGCCTTGTTCAATATGCAGCTCGACGAATGCATGCAGATCGTGCCGCAGGCAAGGCTTGTGCTTGCCCGGCCCGAATCCGGCAAGCTGCATCGCTTCGAGCAAGCTCATCCCTTCATCATCGGTCACATCCGGGATGCGCGTCATACTCCAGCGACCGGTAATGTTGCCGGACCCCCAGAAGGTGACCGGGAAGCGGCTGCCTTCCTCCTCGCAGATGGACACCACCTCAAGCGTCCGCTTCGGCATCCCATGCACTTCGCGCAGATTCTGCAGAGCGGTCAATCCTGCCACGATTCCATAGGCACCGTCATACTTGCCGCCGCTGCGGACGGTATCGATATGCGAGCCAGTAAGCACAACTTCATCAGGCTTCTCAGTTCCGACTAGACGGCCATATAGATTGCCCGCATCATCGTAATACACACTAAGGCCCGCTTCCTTCATTCTCTCAGCCAATGCCTGCTGCGCTCTAATCCAAGATGACGAGTACAAGAGCCTCGTAATTCCCCCATCCGGGTCGGCGCCGAAGTTCGACAACCAATCCAGCCCGTTCATAATCTGCTGCTGCAAGTTGAACACCCTCCCCCGTCAAGTACCCCGATAAGTGCTGTAGCCGCCTGGAGAAATAATCAATGGAATATGGTAATGAGCCGTATGATCCTTCACCTCAACGAATACAGGGACTCTAGTGAATAAGGTGGATCGATCAGCCAGACCCTCTGATTGCGCTCTTGCCGCATAGTAATTCTGCACTTCGAACAGAAGCTCATATGCTCCGGCAGTGAACGACTCCCCGCTTATTAACGGATTATCAGAGCGTCCGTCACCGTTCAGTACAATAGATTGCACACAATGCTTCGCTGCTCCGCCTGCTTCGTGCTTCCATAGACTTACCGCCATGCCTGCTGCCGGCTCACCCCGTGACAAGTCGAGTACGTGTGTCGTCAATCTCCCCGTGCTCATCGGCATCGCTCCTTATCATGGTGAAGAGCTGGAAGCCGTAGGGCGGTCTAGGTTCTGTGAATACCTTCCCTTGCTCCCCTGGGATGTCATCTATAACCGTCTCCCACGTTCGGTTATTCGATTCGAACTGAATCGTTGCCATCTGGGGGAACCGCTTCAGCGCACGCTGTCCAATTCGGTACAGCAGATGCTGAATGGATGGAGAATACAATTCATGGAAGACGGCGACTGCTACATCTCGAATCTGCTCTGCTGGAATATAGCACTGGGGATCGCCTCCGAGTCCATGCTTAACGTCTGTATAAGTCCAGCTAATATTCAAGTAGATGAACAGAGGACGGTCGTAAGCCTCCGGCAGCGTCGTATACTCATCTCGCACGAATCCAGCGAAGGAGCTTCCCTTGACCTTAATCAGATGAAGCTTGCTAATGCCGCCGCTGAGTCTCTCGATGAGGAGGGACCCATCACCTCCTCGAGCCGCCTTCACTTCAGCCGTTGCAGCTTCCCCTCTGGAATGGCTGAATACGATGGAGCTCGGCATCCTGCCTGATGGGCCAGGCACCTCTACTCCTTGGAAGGGAAGGCGCTCTGCCGACAGCTCTATCGATGAGAGATGGCTGTACCGGTTCAGGAACAAGTCTGCCAGATGATGCAGGAAGCCTTCGATCGTAGCTCCGGGATAATCTGCCGCATGGCGGAGTATGAAGTTTTTCATCGAATCGGTTGCCACAATCTGTGAATTATCCCCCTCCGTGAAGGAGGTCAGGAAGGCTTCTCCTCCGAATACGACCTTCAGATTCCAAGCGAATATGACATTGTCATCACCCGTATAGGAGGATTCCGGAATCGGTGTAATTCCCTTCAGCGGAGCTGCATACGTCCGATAGACGAGCACATCGCCCTTGCCGTACAATACGGCTCTATCCTGTGCCATCGTAATCACTCTCCCATGATTATTAGATTCCAACTATTCGCCAGCGAGGAACAACGGCACCTTCTGAATGCCTTCGGCCGTGATGGACACGAGACCTTGATCGGATAATCGAAGCTCAGGTATGACGACTAGAGCTAGCAGCGAGATGGTCATGAGTGCCGCATTCAGGGTGCAGCCCGCCTCACTAAGCGCCCTGTTAATCGCTCGCGACTGATCAGCAACGACCTCTGGCGGAGCATCTGACATGAGTCCGGCTACCGGCAGCGGGAGCAGCGTCAGCTTGCCGTCCCCTGTATATACGGCAATCCCCCCTTGGCTGCTGATGACGTGATTGGCCGCTTCCGCCATACACTGGTTGTCATTGCCGACGACGAGCAGATTGTGACAGTCATGCGCTACAGTAAGGGCAATAGCTGCCGGCACATTCAGCCCGAGTCCGGTAACGAAGCCTGCTGCGCTTCCACCAGTAGCTCGGTGACGCTCGAATACAGCAATGGTGCACACTCCTTCAGCCACATCTACCTTGGCTGCGCCACCCTCAATGGTAACGGAGATTCGCGCTTCCCTCGTCGTTGCCTGGTTCTCAACGACCTGAATCGCTCTCGCTTCCGCCATACCTGACTCTATCGGACCTGCAATGACGAAGTCCTCGGGAGTCAGCCGCCTACCGACATGTACGGATTGTCGTATCGATGACGGGTAGGTGAAGGCCGGCCACTCCGCCTTCAAGCTGCCGCCTTGCGCAGCTACTCTGCCTGCGGCTATTGTCGTGTGTACCTTCACTTGCTCCAGAGGACCCTCCAGCAGGATGATATCAGCATACGAGCCTGGTGTAATCGATCCTACATCCCGAGCGACACCGAACCGTTCCGCCGTGTTAATGGTAGCCATCTGGAATGCAGTAATAGGCTTCACACCCTGCTCAATCGCGAATCTGACGACATAATCCATATGGCCTTCATCCACCAGGGAGTCCGCGCTGCGATCGTCTGTGACGAGCATGATACGGCGAGAATCAAGACCCTGCTCTGTATGAGCTCGTATGGTGCGGGCGACGTCCTGCCAGGCCGAGCCTTGGCGAAGCATCGCATACATGCCGAGCCGCACTCGCTCGAACACATCCTCCGGGGTTACGCATTCATGGTCGCCGGTCACTCCCGCTGCAGCATATGCGGGAAGCCTAGGGTCCGAAGCAGGCCAGGTGAAGTGGCCGTCGACGACTCGCCCCGCTCGCAGCGTTGCGCTAATCTCGCCGAGCATCTGATCATCCCCATATACAACACCGGGGAAGTTCATCACTTCCCCAAGCGCAATCATATCCGGACCCCACGTGAACGCTTCAGCCACTTCAGCCGGGCCAAGCACTGCGCCGGAGGTCTCCAGCAGCGGACCCGCAGATGGAACACAGGAAGGAACTTGCATATAGGCGGCGAGCGGAGTCATCCTCGCCTCTTCCAGCATGAGCCGAACACCCTCTAGCCCGCATACATTAGCCATCTCATGAGGATCGAAGAAGCCTCCCGTCGTCCCTCTGGGGAGAACGGCCTTCGCGAACGAGGAGACTGTCATCTGAGAGCTCTCGATATGGCAATGGCCGTCGAGCAGGCCAGGGGCCATATATCTTCCCCCCGCCTCAATGACGAGGGTATGCTCCCCTATCGTATGGGACACATCCCTTCCTACGTAGGCAATTCTAGCTCCTTGGACAGCTATAGACATACCCTGGAGGAGCTCTCCTGATGCGACATTGACGAGTGTGCCTCCCCGAATCACTAGAGTTGCCGGTCTATCTCCTCTTGCGGTCATGACCAGGCCAGCGACATCATCTGCCAGCGGTCTTCGGTCATAGTGATTGTTATCAGCGTTCATAGCCTTCATAACGTTCATGCCTACACCACCCTGCCTTGGAATGGAAGCAGTATTCCCGAATGTTCGGTTCATCAGTCCGTCCCGAACGTGACGCCAAGCTCCTTCAGCATTCGCCTATACGCAATGCTCACCCGATCGCACTTCAGATGCAGCTCTGCCTGCAGGTCGAGGGGCAGCAGCTCCGGATTCTGTCGCTCCACAATCAACTTATCCTGCGCCATCAACGTATTCTGGAAGTCAATGAACACACTATCCGGAACTTCCTCGGCATAGTTGCGGAGCTGCAGCATGAAGGCGGTGCAGCTATGCTCCGTCTCCGGAAGCACCATCAGGAATAAGTGGAACTGCTCATCGCTGCCTTCTGTGTGCTTGATGAGCCGGACGGACATAGGGGAGAGGATCTCATAGATATAAGAGTTCGTTACGCCACGCCCTCTCCCGTCCGGATCGGGCTGGTAGACACGAATCTCGCCGCTTCGAAGTACGCCGTCCTCCATCCTTACCTCATAATCATTAATCTCCGCGTACCCGGCATCGCCCAGCATGCCTTCGTGTACGAACATAAGATGGGAGACATCAAGGAAGTTCTCTACAACTCTCGGAGCAGAGGCCTCTACCGGATATGGCCCCATGACGATAGGCAGCAGGGAATGATCGACGAGTGGCTCGATAACAGGACGCTTCTCATGCGGTTCTTCTAAGGCCACCCATACGAACCCAAGCGATTCCATGCAATAGAAGGTTGTTGTTCTAGCCTTAAGCGGAATGGCTTGACCGGCGGGAAGAGCGGGGATACACACGCATGCCCCGTCCGCATCATATCGCCAGCCATGATAGGCACATACCAGATGATCCTTCTCCACCTTGCCCAGCGACAGTGGAACCCCGCGGTGTATACATAGATCTCGGAAGGCCTTCACTCCGGATCCGGTACGGAACAGCACAAGCTTCTCGCCAAGCAGCTGAACGGCAAGCGGCTTATCCTGCACCTCTGCAGCCACAGCTGCTGGATGCCACTCTCTGCTTAATGCAGGATCCTGTATCGTCCTCATTTCGGAACTGTTCCTTTCACACCTTTCACGAACCACATCATATTATGGATATCTTCGTCAGTCAGCGACTTGCCGGCAGCCGCTTTTTCGACTCCTTGCTGATCGGAGATCGGGCCGGTGAACGGATGGAAGGCTCCCGTTACAATATCCTTCTTAACACTCTCCACCTTGTCCCTGACCTCTTGAGGAACGTTACGGCCGAAGGGTGCTATATCTGCTGTGCCATCCTTGATGGAGCCCCAGTAGGCGGCTGACTTCCATGTACCATCCACAACTTGCTGAACTTGATCTACGTAATAAGGCGCCCAGTTCCATGTCGGATTCGTAATATAAGTGTCCGGTGCATACTTGTTCATATCTGAATCATTGCCTAGCGCCATGATATTGCGTTCTGCTGCAGCCTGTATGCCCGCCGGGGAATCCTGATAGTTAGCCAAGATGTCGATACCTTGATCTAGGAGTGAGATAGCAGCCTGCCTCTCAATTGCCGGATCGAACCAAGTATTCGTCCACACGACCTGAACTTCAACGTCCGGGTTGACGCTCTGCGCACCTAACGTGAACGCATTAATCGTATAGATGACCTCAGGAATGGGGAACGCTGCCGCATACCCGATCTTACCGTTCTTGGACAGCATGCCCGCTGCGATGCCCGACAGGTAGCCATTCTCGTACCCGCGCCCCGCATAGGTCCCCAGATTCTCTGAGGTCTTATACCCCGTTGCATGCAAGTACTTCACCTCAGGATGCTTCTTCGCGACGTTGACCATAGGTTCCATATAACCGAAGCTTGTTCCGATAATAATATCATGCTTCGCAGACAGCTCCTCGAACACGCGCTCTGCATCAGGTCCTTCCGGAACATTCTCAACGATTGTCGACTTAATGCCGAACTTCTCATCAACCGCCTTGCGCCCAAGGTCATGCTGGTACGTCCAGCCGCCATCCCCTGGAACACCTATGTACACGAAGGCCACTCGAGGCTTCTTAACCGATTCCGATGCAGGTGTCGCCGCTGCTTCATCGCTATTCGAAGGTGCATTCGTCGCAGAAGTCTCCGTAGTACCCTTGCCATTCGAGCATGCAGTTAGAATGATTGCTGTGATGATGACTGCCATTCCTAATAATCTTCTCATCTCTTATTCCTCCCCATATTAGACACCCTAGCCTACCCAATCCAATAACTCTCTCTATTCCGCTTCCTGCTGGTTGTCTGATACATCGGAATCCTGTGTTGACACCTTAGCAACTGCTCGAAGCAGACCTTCATACCCTGTACACCGGCACAAGTTCCCGCATAGCGCCTCCTCCGTCTCTTCACGAGTAGGGCACGGCTGTCGTTCCAGCAGAGCCTTAAGTGAGATGACCATGCCGGGTGTGCAGTAGCCGCACTGCAGACCGCCTTCCTCTACAATGGCCTTCTGAATCGGATGCAGACCTGAGGCCGGAGGCGACACTCCCTCAATTGTCTCGATGGTTCTGCCTTGGCATTGATAGGCCATCAGCAGGCACGCATTAACGGGATGACCGTCTACGAGCACCATGCAGGCGCCGCATCTGCCCACTTCACAGCCAATCTTCGTGCCTGTCAGCCTAAGGTCCTCTCTCAGCAGATCCAGCAGCCTCCTTGTCGGCGATACAGCATAAGACAGCGGGTCCCCGTTCAAGATGCATTGCAGGCCTATGGTTGTCTCCAGCATGTCAATCTCCTCCTCACAAGCTGCTTAGATGGAACGAATCCGTCAACTACACAGCCGAATCCAGCGCACTGATTGAACGAATTCGGTGCTCAGATCGAACGAATCAGCTGCTCCGGCGAGATGGGAAGCTTGCTGATCCAGCGACCAGTCGCATCCTTCACAGCGGCGGCAATCGCCGGGGCAATCGCAGTCGTCCCGATCTCCCCCACCCCCCGCGGTCCGAAGGCATCTCCAGCGGGGAGCTCCTCGATTGCTTCAACCGTTACCTTCCTCGGAATGTCGCAGATCGTTGGAATCATGTACGTATCCAGCTGACTGCGAGCATATTCACCCCCTTGCATGACCACTTCTTCGGTTAACGCGAAGCCCTGACCCATCACACCCCCGCCTTCAATCTGCCCCAGATAGCCGACTGGATTCACTACCGGTCCTGCTGCTACCGCATGATCTGCTGCCAGCACTCTAATCTCCCCTGTTAATTGATTCACCTCTACTTCAGCCACAACTGACGTATACGTATATAGGAAGTGAGCGCCAATCTTGCCGCTAGGCGTAACAGGGAATTCGAAGGCCGTCTCTACCGTAATTGGCTTGCCTATAGAGGCCGCCAGCTCTCGATACTCCATCACGATCGCGGCTGTTCCATCAGGCAGCTGCTTCCATACACCATGCTGGCCTGTATGAAGGGAAGCTGCTGACTCACCCGAACAAGCAGCCGCAGCCGATATGAGTTGTTCAATGAACGGCGGGCACAATCTGCGCATAGCCTCCCACGCCATTGCAGTAGACCTTGAAGCAGTCGCTGAGCCGGTATGCGGGACCACATCGGTATCTCCGACCATGATCCGAACATCATCCGCCGAGCAGCCCGTATGCTCGCGCATAAGCAGGGTAAGCACCGAGTAGATGCCCTGCCCGAACTCTTCGAAGCCGAAGTACGCTTCAAGCTTGCCGTCCTGAGAGAGCTTGAGCTTGCCTCCTGCCGGATCCGGAATGCCGAACCCGAGTCCCCCTCCATGCATCACTAGTGCGGCGCCAATCCCGCGCAAGCACCAAGGATCGCCGCCCTCCGTCCGCAGCCCCCTCCTTGCCATTAGCGGGGATTGCATGGCCCGCTCCCACACCTGCCTCGCTCCATTCGTCGGAACGATGAGCTGTCCAAGCGGCCCAGGATCCCGCTCATCCCGCAGATTCACACTTCTAAGCTGCCATGGATCCATCCCCAGCTTCTCCGCGAGTCGATCCATCTGCCCTTCGATAGCGAAGATTACCTGATTGCCTCCGAAGCCGCGGAATTCGCCTGCCACACCGTTGTTGGTGAACACGCTCATGCCCTTCACATCAACGTTCGGGATGAGGTAGGGTCCTGAAGCATGCTCCGTTGCGAAGATCAGAACCTCACGGCCGAGCGTCGTATAAGCGCCGGTATCGGCTACAAGAACCGCTTGATGGGCAAGCAGCTTCCCGCTAGCGTCAACACCGGTCTTCATCCGGATATGCATAGGATGACGCTTGATGCTATTCTGCATGGACTCCCTGCGGCTGTTGTGCAGCTTGACCGGCCTTCCCGTCTTCAGCGCAAGCAGTGCGCCGTAAGGCTGCACATTCAGCTCATCCTTGCCCCCGAAGGAGCCTCCTATCGGGCTGGAGACTACACGAATCCGCTCTTCCTCCATAGCTAGTATCCTGGCAAGCTGCATCCGATCCTTATACCCGTGCTGAGTGGCGGAATAGACCGTCAGCCTGCCATCTCCTTCAGGGACGAACAGCCCCCCTTCGGTCTCCATATAGAGATGAAGCTGACGAGGGGTCTCATATTGCTCTTCCACAATATAAGCGCAAGCCTTGAAGGCTGCCTCTGCATCCCCGCGGTCAACCGTCGTACGGTGGAGCACATTGCCCTCTGGATGGAGAAGCGGTGAATCCGGCTCCATAGCCTTCATCGGATCATCCACGACAGGCAGCGGCTCGTACAGCACTTCAATTAGCTGCAAGGCTGCCTCTGCGAGCTCCGGCGAATCAGCTGCTACGGCAGCAATCGCATCGCCCCGATGGCGCACGCGCTCTGTGCAGAACACCGGATAGTCTGGACACACGATTCCGTAGCCGTTCCAGCCGGGAACATCCTCCGCAGTGAGTACAGCCTGCACGCCTGGCAGCGCCCTTGCGTTGGTCACATCAACCGACAAGAGCAAGGCATGGGCATGCTTGCTGCGAAGCACCTTGCCGTACAGCATGCCGGGAGCGTGACGGTCGGTCAAGTAAGCTAGCTCCCCCGTCACCTTCGCTTCTCCATCCGGACGGTCTATCCAGCGGCCCCCGAACGTATCACGTGAGATTCGCATCCGCTCCACCTCCTTCACCGAGCATGGCCCTCGTATGTGCGGTCAATAGGTTAGCAGCAGCCAGCTTCTTGTAGCCCGCGGAAGCATAATCATCAGATACTGCAGGAAGCTCCAGCACGACGGCTTCATGTATAGCGCCGCTGATGGATTCCTCCCTCGAGCATAAGGCCGCAGCTTCCGACTCATAGAGCCGGAGAGCAGGCATACCCGAGCCGACAGCTGCTAGTCTAAGATCCAGCAGCTCGCCGCTGGCGCTTATCACACAGCTGCCCGCAACTGCAATGACCGAAGGGGTGAACTGCAGTCTTCGGCCCAGCTTGTAATAGAAGGCCAGCTTCCCCGTCGCAGGAGGCACCCTAATGTCAAGCAGCAAGCTGTCCGCCGAACAATCGGGCCAGGTCAGCCACTCCGCAAGCAGCATCTCCAGCGTTGAGCCTTGGTGGAGCACTCTGACTTCAGCATCAAGCACTAGCAGCGCAGGGAGCAGATCTCCTGAGCGTTGCATCACATTGCCGCCGATCGTTGCCAGATATCGAATAGAGGGGGCTGCAATTCGGCCCAATGCTTCAACAATAAGCGGGTAATGCGTCTTGGCATAGAGGCTCATCCGAAGGTCCATCAGCGTCACGCCTGCCCCAATGACTAAGCCTCCCGACTCTGTCCAATGGATACCGCGAAGAGATGATATGGAAGCGAGGGATATCAGATGCAGGGGCATCGCCTCCTGATGCGCTTCCCACCTCGTTCTAAGCCAGGTCGAGCCCGCAACGTAGCAGGCAGCCGAGCCGAATCGGCGCTTCAATCGCCAAGCTTCCTTCACCTCTTGGGGCTGCCATACCTGTACAGCACTGCCTGGGGAAGGGAATGCCATTGCCTCTCTGGATTCCATAGCCATCTTCACACCCCCTGAGCCAACAAGTGCAGCCCGCTTAGCCCATCATGCCTATACATACTTGATCTCTTCCTGTCAGGTATTATCCGCAGCGGCTCTCTCAGCAGCTGCCGCTCTTCTCTCGCCAGCCTGACGTCGGTGATCAGCTCCCCAACAATACTTACAGCAATCTGATACGCACCCTCCGCACCGATGCCAAGACCGACTGGAGCATGGACTCTGGCATCCCTCAGCAGCCTGGGAACCTTCTCAAGCAAGCTGCCGCACCGCCGCTTAGAGCCTAGCAAGCCAATGTAGCGAGGGGGCCCTTCCTCCATTCGGCCTAACCATTCAAGGTCCTGCCTCATCTGATGCGACATGATAAGCACGCGATCATCACTTCGGAGCCCCAGTGCGGGGATCACTTCATCAACACTCCCTGTCAAGAGCCGTTCTGCTAGTGGAAAATCTCGAGCCGTAAGCAATCCTTCACGCCGATCGACGACGATGACAGAGAACCCTGAACAAGCGGCCAGCTGCACAACCGGCTGAGCATCCTGGCCAGCACCGATGACGATAAGACGTGGATTAGGCTCGTAGATCAAGGTAAGCCTATAATCTGGACACTGTTCACTCCCACGGCCGAACCGGGCATATTGTCCTCCCTCCGTCATCAGCCGATATTCGCTTACCGTTCCATCTTGGCTACACGAGCGCTGCAGCTTCAAACTGCCGCCTAGATCAAGTGCCTCCTCCATCGCACGAAGCACACGCCGAAGGTTCCCTTGAACTGGCTCCAACAGCACTTGAAGGCGTCCTCCGCATCCGACGGCCTCTCCCCAAGACAGGTCGTCCTCCGTCCTCATGTCATACTCTACTAGCGTGGTGATGCCTGAATTCCGCACGGATTCCGCTTGACCGTGCAGGTCTGACTCCACACAGCCAGGACTAAGCTGGCCGGCTGACCAACCGTTCTCACCAAGCAGCATCACGGCGCCGGCCTTGCGGTAAGCATGGCCTTCCGCTCCAATCAGGGTTGCCAGGACATAGCGCGCGGAGCTGCCGGAGTTCAGAAGCTTAAGCAAGGAATGCAGACTGTTCATATGCCGATCCCATCCTCTCCCGCTAATTGTCGACTTGCAGCAGGCCTTCTCCCATTCACCTTATCCATCCCATATCCGATATCCCAAAATACTTAAAATCAATATATGAAAACGTTATGTAAGTGTCAACTAATCTGACACAAGTTTGTCGATGAAGCCAAAAACAAAAGCGGTGCTTGTGCTCTATGCACTTAACACCGCTTAAATGTAACCTATAAATAACCCCGCTGCGGAAGTTGTTGCGCTGTTGTTCCACAACGATTACTCAGTTATTAAGCATAGTCCTACGTTCCGGAAACCAGCCCCTGATCCCTCCACTTGCATACCTTGTCCCAATCCTCAGCTGTATCCACATCATAGAAAAAATGTGGTTCCGCTCGGACGAAGGCTCCCCTCAGGGCACCATCCCCCAACAACCTCCTTGCCCCTTCATCCCCTCGAAGCATATAGGCGGCTTCATATAGGGATGAAGCAAGCAGCACAGGCGGCTTCATGACATCCTCGTCCAGAGATGCGGCATAGTCTAGGCCAAGGGATTGCCTCCAGCACCTGACCAAGCTATCCAGATGATTCGAGTCAATGAACGGCTGGTCTCCCAGAATAACTACAACCGCCTCAGCATGAGCCTCCTCTGCAGCTGCGACACCCGCCTGCAAGGAGCTGGACAAGCCTTCTACAGCAGAAGAGCAAGGAACAACCATACATCTGTCATCAAGCAAGGCCTGCTCCGGCATCCATATCAACTCATCATCCGGCCGCACCACGATATAGATGCGGTTCATCTCCTGCGAACGGAGTGCAGCACGCAGCGCTTCTCCGCCTAGATAACCGTTCCCATCGGGCCAAGCAAGACTCTGCTTCGGGCGGCCCATTCGCTTACTGAAGCCTGCAGCCAGATAGACGACGGCAATCCTCTCACTCTCACTCCGCTTCATTTTCGTCCTCCCTCTCTTGGAGAGCTGAATGGACTCTCTAAGAAGGGATAGCCCGAAGCAAGCGTGCAATCGCACGATCTGCCTCTGGCAGGATGAGCTGCTTGTCAACCGTCCGCAGCCGCTTCCTCTCCATCACTTCGCGGCCATCTATCCAGACCGAATCCACATCACCGCGTCCGGCAGCATACACCACTCGTGAGAACAGATCAGCATCATAGGACGGGAAGGTATGGAATTGATCCAGATTAAGCAGAATCATATCCGCCTTCTTGCCGACCTCCAGACTGCCAATCTCCCGTTCCATTCCTAGCACTTCAGCTCCGCCCATCGTCGCCATACGAAGCACCTTGCGGGCATTCATCGCCGTAGGGCCATGGCTCACCTTGTGAATAAGCGCGGTCAGCCTCATCTCTTGGAACATATCCAGCGTATTGCTGCAAGGCGCGCCGTCCGTGCCGATTCCAACCGGGATTCCTTGCTCCATTAGACCAGGCACGCCGGCAATGCCAGAGGCGAGCTTCAGGTTGGAAGCCGGACAATGCGTCACCTTCGTCCCTGTCCGCTTAATGATCTCGCGTTCCATATCGTTCAGCCAGATGCAATGGGCCAGCACAAGCCTTGGCGAGGCGAGACCGATATGCTCCAGATACTCGATATTGCGCATACCCGTCTCTCTCTGAACGATCGCAATCTCCTCTTGATTCTCAGCCGCATGGGTATGAACCAGAACGCCGTACTGTCTCGACAACTCAGCTACCTGCCGCAGCAGCTCCTCAGTGCAGGAGACGACGAATCTCGGGCAGAAGGCATACTTCAGACGCCCTCCGTCATAGCCGTCCCACTTATCCAGCAAGCGAACACTCTCCGCCAGCGACTGCTCCGTATTCTCCTGGAGGACAGCCGGTACATCGCCGCCCTTCTTATCCATCATAACCTTGCCAGACACCGCCCGAATCCCGCTCTCCGCCATAGCCCGGAAGGCGGAATCGGTATGGTTCACCGTCTCCATATCGAGCAGAGTCGTCGTCCCGCTCTGAATGAGCTCGCCAATACCAAGCATGGCCGAGTAGTAGACAGACTCCTCATCATGTGCAGCCTCAAGCGGCCATATTCGCTTCCGCAGCCAGTCCATCAGCTCCATGTCATCCGCCCGCCCCCGGAACAAGGTCTGGCAGAGATGGACATGCGTCTGAACGAAGCCCGGGAGCAGCACTTGCCCTCTAGCCTCCACAATCTTATCCGCCTCGGCATCGAGCCCCTGCCCGATCTGGGTAATTCGGTCTCCCTCTATGAGCACATCCCCGGTCAACACTTCATTGTCCCCGTTCATCGTAACAATCTCAGCTTGTCTAATTAGGACTCTCCCCATGCTACTTCCCCCTGTTGCTGTAATCGACAACCGCATCCTCCCGAACAACCTTCCGGAATAAGAAGGCGAGCTTAAGCCTCAGCAAGTCCATCGTCCGCTTGAAGTCAACCTCTAGCATCTCGGATATCTTCTCAAGACGGTAAGCAGCGGTATTACGGTGAATATATAGATGCTTGGCCGCTTCCCCCACTTGAGCATCCTGCTCCAGGAATACCTCCAGCGTTCGCATCAGCTCGCGGTCTCCCTCACTCTCTTCCTCATCAAGCTTGCGGAACATGAGCCGGCAGAATCGAGCCATCCGCTCTCGCGGCACTCCTTCGAACAAGTATGCAAGCTCCATCTCCACGAACGGAATGACTCTTGCTTCCGGGGCAAGTACAGCCCCAAGCCTAGCCGTGTCTACACATTCGGAGTAGGCTTCTCTCAGATCACTTGGCCCTGACTTCTTATGCGACACCGCCATGCGAAGGAGCGGCATTCCGCCCCTCTTGTCCAGAGCTGCGATACATTCCTTAAGCACCGCACTTACTCCTTCTACATTATGAAATTTCTCAGCGGGTATGACGAACAAGCTCCCCTCCTCCACCGTGAAGTGAACGATCTGAAGACCGGTCAGACGAGGATGCGTCATCATCGCTTCACTAAGATAACGATCGACCCCGGAGCTTCCAGCTCCCTTGCCGCTTACCCCCGTGTGGCTGTGGGTGCTTAGAATACAGTAATATTCCCCGTTGCATAACATGACTCCGATGCGGCGAGCGCGGTCCATTAAGGCTCGAACCGTCGCATTGCCCTGCAGATAACGAAGGAACAGCGTTCCCAGATCATCCTGCGCAGGAAGACCGTAGCTCGGTCTGCTCCAATCCTCCAGATGATGCGATATGATCTCCGATGCTTGATGCAAGAGGCTCTCCTCCATCTTCGCGAGCGGGCCAGAGACACGGTAGAGCACATGTCCGATACGCTCTT
The DNA here is from genome assembly GCF_042653305.1 of Paenibacillus sp. GCM10023252. Lineage (NCBI taxonomy): Bacteria > Bacillati > Bacillota > Bacilli > Caryophanales > Paenibacillaceae > Paenibacillus > Paenibacillus sp. GCM10023252. The sequence continues at coordinate 110,825 of NZ_JBHSHW010000009.1, read as the reverse complement.
CCCCAAGGACGAGCGAGATTCGGCACAAGGATACGCCGGCGATTGTCATCCACCTCTCGCGCTTCGGCCATGGCCATTGCTTGAGCAGCTTCGCCTCATCCACCATCGTGGAGTTGAACACGAGCCGGCCATGCCCGTTCACAACGGCGATGGGAAGATTAAGGATGGTCGACAGGGAGGCGAAGCGCTCTTGCGCCGGCTCTCGCCGGAGAGCGAAGCGCATCAGCTTCTTCTGCTTGTCTAGAACCGTCTGCGCCGCTTGCATATGACCCTGCATCTCCGCACGGAACAGTCCTCCAACCTGATCAGAGAAGGTGAATCTAGCCGGCAGCTCTATGAGCGGGAAGGACAAGCGATCAGCTTCCTCTGTAATAGAGGCAGAGATGGCATCCCACTCTGGACCAGGCTTCACACCAAGTCCTGCTGAACCCTGCTCGTTAAGCTTGCGAAGCAGCCGTACATCTCCGTCACATTCCTGAAGCATATAGGAAGTCATGAACAACATCTCGCCTTCCCTCACCCATCTGGATAAGTCAGGCGTCTCCATGACATTCACTGCTCTCACAATTCGCTGCAGACCTGCCCCGCCCGCAACCAGCTTTCCTTCCGACAAGGGGTATACCGCTAACGCTTGCTCCACCGTCATATGCACCTTGCATCCCTCCAAGAAGCCAGATTCAAGATTCACCGTTTGCGACATGTCAATTTATATGACATTTTAAGCCTCATATCTGGTTTTTGGCAATACATATGTTATGTAACCTCACTCATCTTTCGTTTATCGGTTCCATAATTTCCAATTCTTATCTCTTTTTCGCATCGTAAAAAGGCCGTTCCTAAGGTCATCTCTTGGTGACCTGGAACAGCCTCAGCCTCATTCACATACACATACAATCTCAGCGCCAGCTATAGATAGGCACGCGGCAGATGCCACGCGAAGCTTACTCCTGACTTAACTGCCTGGCGAGCCCGTCTCTCACATCCCCGTGAGCGAGCACCTGCTCCTTGAAGGACTCGCGCGCTCCCCAATCCGTCTTCACATTCTCATTCTCGAACAGCTCATTCGTTATGTTCTCGAACGCTTGGTGCATATTGTTGTCGTACCAGTCAATAGCTGTATTCGCGTCATTACGGACAACAGCTTGCAGATCATAATCATTGTCCAGCGAGGAGGAGAAGTAGGCAAGCACCGATTCCGCTTCCGGGCTGTCTGTCTGGACCTCTACCTCTACACAGCGCAAGCCGTCGCGATCAACAGCTCTCCGAACATGTGCATCGATTACATGCATGAATGTGATTAACCTCCCTCATTCTAGAACAGCTGCATCGTCTCGATATGCCGCTTCGTCTGATCTGTTCCGCATTCATAGAGCAAGCGATAGATGCTCTGAATAAGCTGGTCATACCCGGCATTTATTCGCTCAACTCCCGTCGCCCCATAAGGATGCCAGCTGAAGTGCACCGCCTGCGCTTCATCCATCGAGCTAAGCTCCTCCATCAGCTCCTGGAGGCGGTTCAGCTCTTCCTCATTAGCTGTTATCTCAAGCTCATAGGCGGCTGCTCCGGGATCTTCGAGAATCTGACCCGCTCCTACCGATACGTAGAACGGCTTGCGGTCCAGCTTGGCGCTCTGATCGTCCATATCAGGATGCCAGCTCCTTCCTTGTTCATGACTTGTTCCTTCCGTAGCATCCCCATTGGGACAGACATTTTATCCCTTTTTTCAGCATATAACTGATATTATCGTTGCAGTAGTCCAGCAATAGAGAGGAATGAGATCATGTGTGGAATTACCGGCTGGATCGATTGGACCCGTAACCTTACTCATGCAAGCGACAGTCTGGAGAGAATGACCGAGACATTGGCGCTGCGGGGACCGGATGCTGCAGGCACCTGGATATCCTCCCATTGCGCGCTGGGGCATCGACGTCTGTCGGTCATCGACCCGGAGAACGGTGCTCAGCCGATGATTCGACATACCGGAGACGACACTTATGTAATCGTCTATAACGGAGAACTGTATAATGCGCTGGAGCTGCGGGCAGAGCTTGCAAGCCGGGGAAGACAATTCACGACAAGCTGCGATACGGAAGTGCTGCTGGTCGCTTATATGGAGTGGGGCAAGTCTTGCATCGAGAGGTTCAACGGAATATTCGCCTTCGCCATCTGGAGTCAGACCGAGCAGGAGCTGTTCCTCGCCCGAGACAGGCTTGGCGTGAAGCCGCTGTTCTACAGCAGAGCTGGAGGACTGTTCCTGTTCGGCTCCGAGCCGAAGGCCATACTAGCTCACCCTGCTGTCGCACCGGAGGTCGGAGCAGAAGGCTTGGCTGAGATCTTCATCATGGGACCGGCCCGCACGCCCGGCCAAGGAGTCTACAAGCATCTGACCGAGCTGAAGGCTGGGCAATGCATGACGGTTGACCGGTCTGGCGTCCGCGTGACAACCTATTGGAAGCTGGAGAGCAAGGAGCATGAGGATGACGTGGAGACGACCGCCAAGCGGGTGGGAGAGCTCCTGCGGGACACGACCGAGCGGCAGCTGATCTCGGATGTGCCGGTTGGCACCCTGCTCTCGGGAGGTCTGGATTCCAGTGCGCTCACTACGCTGGCTGTTCGTTATTACGAGCAGACCGGGCAAGGCAAGGTACACACATATTCCGTCGATTACGTCGACAATGACAAGAACTTCCAAGCCCATGCATTCCAGCCGAATGCGGATGAACCCTGGATTAACCGGATGACTACCCATCTGGGGACGATTCATCATCCGATTCAATTCGATACGCCTGAGCTGGTAAGCGCGCTTCGCGATGCGACGCTCGCCCGCGACCTGCCAGGCATGGCTGACGTGGACGCGTCCTTGCTGCTATTCTGCCGGGAGATTAAGAAGGGAGCGACCGTGGCCATCTCTGGTGAAGCTGCAGATGAGATATTCGGCGGCTACCCCTGGTTCCACCGGGAAGAGGCACTGAATGCCGGCACCTTCCCATGGTCACTCGCCTCATCCATGCGTACAGAGCTGCTCTCGCCAGACATCGCGGAGTGGATTAAGCCGCTTGACTATATTGGCGACCGCTACAGCCAGGCTATTGCAGAGGTGCCTCATCTAGATGGTGAGAGCGAAGCCCTTCGGAAGATGCGGCAGATGTCCTATCTGAACATTACCCGCTTCATGCCTACGCTTCTTGACCGCAAGGATCGGATGAGCATGGCAGCTGGACTGGAGGTGCGAGTCCCCTTCTGCGACCACCGGCTCGTTGAATATGTGTGGAACATCCCATGGGACATTAAGACGGCAGGAGACCGGGAGAAGGGCATCCTGCGTAAGTCGCTGAAGGGCGTACTGCCGGATGATGTGCTCACGCGCAAGAAGAGCCCTTATCCGAAGACACACAATCCGAACTACCTCGCCGCGGTGAAGGAGAAGGTTATTGCCATATTGGATGACCCCTCTTCGCCGCTGCTGCCCCTTATTAATGTGAAGAAGGTCAGAGAGCTGGCCGAATCGGATTCGGCGAAGTCGAATACCCCATGGTTCGGTCAATTAATGTCCGGCCCGCAGCTGTTCGCCTATCTGTATCAGGTGAATGTGTGGCTGAAGGAATATAAGATTGTCGTAGGTTAATGCGTTCCGCAAAAAAAACTGCCCCGCTGCAAGCTTCTCTGTTACGAAGCCTGCAGCGGGGCAGTCTATGTTGGCGATATTTTGCTCTGGCTCACATCGGAGTGGGCCCAGATGCAGGCCATCACCTCCTATAATGCAAGGTGAGCAATCAAGCGGGCAAGCGCATGGCCTCTGTGGGAGATCGCTTGCTTCTCCTCTGTCGTCAGCTCAGCCATCGCTCTACCCTGCGAAGGCAGCCAGAACAACGGGTCATACCCGAAGCCTCCTTCACCGCGCGGACGGTCTGCGATGAAGCCGTCAACCGTACCCTCCGCTTCCAAGAAGCTGCCCGTTGCAGGATCATACAAGGCAAGCGCACAGACGAATTGAGCCTCGCTCAGCAGCTTCGTTCCGTCAGCAAGTACATCTGCACGGTCGACTGGTCCCAGCTTCCCAAGCTCTGCAAGAAGCTTCGCATTATTATCAGAGTCCGAGGCGTGCTCGCCCGCATAACGGGCGGAGTAGACTCCAGGCTCCCCGCCAAGCTTCATGACACGAAGGCCTGAATCGTCTGCCAGCACCGGAACGTCAAGCGCATCTCCTGCTGTCTTCGCCTTAATCCGAGCGTTCTCCGAGAAGGTCGTCCCATCCTCTGGAATGTCAGGGAAATCCGGATAATCGAGCAGACTCCTCACCGATATCCCGTCTCCGACTCGGCTTAATGCATGCGCGAACTCTCTCGCCTTGCCCGCATTCTTCGTCGCAACAACAATCATCTGCTCCCCGCCAGCTGCCATCTATCCCCCTCCGATGCGCTGCCCTGCAGCTCCTAGCACTTCACGCTGCTTCGCAATGAGGTCGAGGATGCCGCCTTCCGCAAGCTCCAGCAGCTGGTTCAGCTCTTCACGCGAGAACGGTGCTTCCTCGCCCGTCCCTTGAACTTCAACGAACTTCCCGCTTCCCGTCATCACCACATTCATGTCAACCTTAGCCTTCGAATCTTCCTCGTAGTTCAGATCGAGCAGCGCCTTGTCTCCGATAACTCCCACACTTACTGACGCAAGATAGTCTGTCAGCGGATACTTCGCGAACGTCATTCTCTCAGACAGCTTATGTATCGCTAAGGATAAGGCAACGAATGATCCCGTAATCGAAGTTGTCCGCGTTCCTCCATCAGCTTGGACTACATCGCAATCCAGCGTAATGGTGCGCTCACCGAGCGCCTGCAGGTCAACAATAGAGCGAAGCGCACGGCCAATCAGCCGCTGAATCTCCATCGTACGGCCGCTCAGCTTGCCCTTGTTCGCCTCCCGCTGATTCCGCGAATGGGTGGCACGCGGCAGCATAGAATACTCAGCGGTAATCCAGCCCTTGCCTTGACCCTTCATGAACCGGGGAACGCCCTCTTCAATGGTTGCCGTACAGATGACCTTCGTGTCACCGACTTCAATCAGCACCGAGCCCTCCGCATATTTGTTAACCCCTGTCGTTATCGTTACCGGCCTCAGCTGGTTCTCAAGTCGACCGTCTATTCTCATCGTATGTCCTCCTGGTCTTGTCATCCTCTATGGTTAAGGTGTCCTGTAACCTATCCTATTCTAACAAACTGACTTATGAAAAGCATCCGCCCAGCTCTAAAACCAAAAAACAAAAAAGAGAGACCCGTGTATATCTTGGTCCCTCTTCCTCAAGCTTACAGTTACGCCTTCAGCTCATTCACGTGATGCGGACGGCCCACCGGCTTGCTGTAATCCTTATTGTCGCTGTCGACGATGTTCTGCTTCCCGTTAAGCACGATCTGGACACTCTCAGCACCAGTAACCTCTGTCAAGGATAGAACAACTGCCTGAAGCATCTCGGACGGCGCCTTCTGCCCTTCCAGATAGGAGCTGTCCTCCAGGTTGACCGTTACCGTACTGTCCTTCTCCTCGATGCTCTTAATCTTCACATCATCCGTAATGACAGCACTCAGGTCGCTCGTAGCGAGCGGTCCGGCGATTAGCTGCTCGAGCGCAGCCTGTGCGGGAGAAGCTGAGGCCGTCCGGTTAATCAGCCTCGTCACTGGAACATAATACTGCTCATCGTTAGCGGTCACGGCTGAGAAGTACAACGTAACCGGTGTGGATCGGCTGTAGTCAACGCCTTCAGCTGCTTCCAGGTTAATGCCTACTGCTCTTGTGAGAGGCTCGTCTAGCGGATAACTCCCTACCGGCATCTCATCCAGCTTTTTGCCCTCTGACCAGATCTCGACGCCTTCAATTCCCGGCATTGCCGTCAATGTCCACGTGATGGATTCCACAATTCTGCGCTCATCTTGCAGATTATACTGCGTGAACGGTGACGAGAAGTCTACGACTGCAATCTTATTCTCCTGCTTGTCTGTTACAATATCGAACCCCTTAATCTGCGTACCCTGCGGCAGTACTGCGGCGAAGCCCTCTGGCAGCTGGGAGGCATAGGCCCCGCCATCAACCATCATCTCAAGCGCCTTCTGTCCCGGCTTCTCCTTCTCACCGAATGAAGTACGTATAGCGATCGGCGCCAGATAGCCGTTCTCATCCTGGAGATACACCGTCATCTGCGTATCGCCGGCTTGTTCCCCCTTCACTCCTGCTTGTCCGGTTTTCTGACCGTCTAGCCCGCTAGGCACCTCTGTCTGCGGCGGATCAATCTCCTTGCTAGCGCTCTGTGAGAATAGTCCGCATCCCGCTGTCAGGATTGGCAGCACCAGAACCCCGGTGAATGCAGCACGGCGAATCCACTTGTTTTGAATCATATTGACCTTTCCTCCCTAATCGGTATTTGCCATAGCGGCTTTGTACAACTCCTATTTTGTAGTATTATGTATACGAGCCCTTCCATGAAATAGACCAGTTGTCCACAAAATAATGAGGGGGAGTAACCTTGAACAAACCGATACCATACAGTCTGAACAGTAAGCAAGTGGCAGACGCTACTGATGAATGGCTGGCGAAGCGCGGAGTAACCAGAATATCGATTGCGCAGCTGGCGCATTTCCTACAGAAAGACTATTATCCTGATCTCACTCTTGATGAGTGTATAGACAATGTTGATGCTGTACTGTCCAAGCGAGAAGTGCAGAATGCGGTGCTGACAGGCATCCAGCTTGATCTGCTCGCGGAGGAGGGCAAGCTGATTGCTCCGCTTCAAGAGATGATTAAGAATGACGAGGGGCTGTACGGCTGCGACGAGATCCTGGCGCTGTCCATCGTTAACGTATATGGGAGCATTGGCTTCACGAACTTCGGTTATATCGATAAGCTGAAGCCAGGCATATTGACCAAGCTGAACGATAAGAACGACGGAGAGATCCACACATTCCTCGACGATATCGTCGGTGCGATAGCTGCTTCTGCCGCAAGCCGAATCGCCCACCGCAAGCAGGCGGAACGCGAAGGAGCCTTGAACGCTAAGGCGGAGTAGGGAATCATAGGCATGATATATACAAAAACGGGATGAAGCAGATCGATTCTGCTTCATCCCGTTTTTGGTTCCTGCGAGGAGCGCTCCAGATGGTGCAGATGTGCGTGCACCAAGTTGGCCGCCGGCGAGCCGAGGAACTGCTTACATGTCATCCTCATCGGCCTCGTACGTACATCTGAATCGTTCCGTACCAGGATAGGTCTCCCCGAGGCTAACGACAGTGAACCGGCTGCTCCGGTAGAAGTCTACGGCATCCTCATCCGTCTCAGCTACGAGTACAGCAGGCTGCTCGAGTGCAAGCAGCTCCAGAATCAAGCCGCGGCCGTAGCCCTTATTCCGTTCAGCAGGGGTCACAGCGATATGATCAATCTTGATGCAGCCCTCACTAACGACATGATACCCAATTAATCCGATTATCTCGCCTTCCGATTCATAACCAAGCAGCTTGTGCTGCCCATTAGGCTTGTACAGATCTATAGCCCGCTTAAGACTCTCCGGTTCGGGAAAAACAGCCCAGCTCAATAGCTCCTGAATGCCGGCTTCATCCAGCCGAGAGGTTATATCCATTAACACTGCGAAAACCCGCCTTTTTTGCTCATATATTTGGTGAACAGCCGATTGCTGTAATGTCCTTACTATTCCTGGCTATACGTCGTTGTAATGGCATTCATCGCTATACGTTGTTCCCATCACCAATACTGTTATACGTTATTGTCTCCTCTTGAATCGTCTCAGTGATCTGCCCTCGCCGGGCTAGGTAGACAAGATGAGCGAGCGTCTCTGACATAGCGAAGCGGAGGTTATGCGGATTGTCGCGCAGACGCTCCCCGAACAGCTCCTCGCACATCTGGAATCCGGTCCGAGCCCGATGGGCAATTAATTCCTGAATGGCAGTCAGACGCCTTGCGTGATGCTGCAGCAGCTCTCTAATTCTACCCGAGAAGTCCTCGAACGGGTCTCTATGGCCCGGATACGCGAAGCTGACGTCATAACCTAGCAGCTCTTCCCAGCTGAGCAGAATGGAGTGGAGCGGGTCCTCCTCATCTCCAGGCACCAGACTCACATTCGGTGAGATATGCGGCAGCACCTGATCTCCGCACAACATCCACCGCAGGTCCGGCTGATAGAAGACGAGCTGCCCTGTGGCATGACCCCGCGCATCAAGGATAGACCACTCCCGGTCTCCCAGCTGCAGCTTCCCCCCAGCCTCTAGATAACTCACTTGTGGCTGAGGAGATACCCTCTCAGCGAAGCTCCCAAGATTGTGATCAATCGCCGCCAGCAGCTCTGCCGGCATACCATGCTTACGGTACAGCTGCTGAAGGTCAGCTGAGAACACAGAGTCCTCTCCCCACAGACGGAGCGCATAGCGGTGGGAGTCTCTTGACATATACACCGGAGCTCCGGTTCGCTGCTGGAAGGTGCCTGCCAATCCATAATGATCCGGGTGCTGGTGAGTGAGCACGATGCGCTGAATATCTCCATTCGCTATACCCGCCTGCTCCAATACGAAGTCCCATACTCGAAGGGCCTCATCCGTCTTAAGACCGGGGTCTACCATCGTATAGCCGGCGCTATCGGGTATGAGATACGCATTGACCCATCTTAGAGAGAAGGGGACCGGCACCTTCACCTGAAGCCATCCTTCTTCCCATTCGGTGACATAATCATTCCGCAGCCGCGCCATCTTCACATCCATCCGCCTTCCCTACCATAATCATGCGCGGGGAGTGAAGCGGATCATAAGGGGAACCATCGTAATTCCCATAGGCTTGCTGCAGCAGCAAGCCAGCTTCGCTCAGCTTCTCCTCGAACCAGGCCAGCGGAAGTAAGCGGACCCGTTCCATATACGTCCTCTCGTCCTCGCCGCCCTGTCTCGACACGGTAATGTCCTTCATCACCCAGCCGTTATGTATTCTCCGCTTCTCTACAATACGAAGACCCGTCTCATCATCCACACGCTCCGAACTCGGTACGAGATGCTGCTGGACATAGGTCGGATTCAGGAAGTCAATTAAGAATGATCCGCCTGATCGAAGCACTCTCCGAATCTCGCGCAGCACCCGATTATTGTCCTCATCCTCTTCGAAGTATCCGAAGGAAGTGAATAGGTTGACTGTCGCGTCGAAGCTTCGTCCTTCGAAGGGCAGCTCCCGCATATCCCCTCTTAGCCAGGTCACGCGCTGCTCTGTGTCATGCTTGACAGCTTCGCTAAGCAGTACTTGTGACAGATCGATGCCTGTCACTTGAAGTCCGCAATCTGCTAGGGCCAGGGCGTGCCTGCCCATGCCGCAGCCGATATCGAGCACCTCTGCGCCGGCAGGAAGAGTCAGCCACTCCGCCATCATCTGTACTTCCCGGTAAGCGTTGCTCCAATCCCTATGCTTGTACACCACCATATAATCTGCTCCAAAGCTCTGTTCATACCACTTCGACATTCCCTCTACTCCTTCGGCTCCCATGCCTGCTTCAGTGTCTATAACTACCATCTTACTTCATAACCGCATCTTCAGGCAAAACCGACATGCGTAATTCGAGGCATAATTATCCTTCCTGCGGAACACACTATGGGAACTTATGTCATCCCACTTCCGACTTACCGCTCTCATAAAAGGAGGAGTACAAGTATGCTGCTGGACCGTATTCATATCTTGTTCGCCTCGGCGATTGATCTCAAAACGCAAAAGCTCGAAAATGAATGGATGACAATAGAGGTTGCCTACATCTCCTCCTTGATTGATGAAGATAAGGTCAAAGGCTTTATTACGGTTCCTTTTACCAAATACGAAATACCTTATCTCGATCAATTGGCTACCATCGCTGACTATCATGAGGTGACTGATCCCGCCCAGTGGTCCGAGCTGCTCCTGACTGGATTCGTACTCATTGAAGCAGGTGGAAAAATCTACTCGCTGTTCGCTGCGAAGATTATTGCCAATTCGAATGCGCAGACCCAGGTAGAGAGCGCCATTCAAGGTCCCCAACTCGCTCTGAGCGAGAGCCTGGACCTGTCTATGAATCTCATTCGCAGCATGTATCCCTCACCTGATCTAACTACAGAGCTCCATACCATCGGCTCCTTATCCAAGACACCAACCCTGCTCGTATTCGATCAGCGAAGAGTAGATCCAACGGTGCTCAATGAGGTGAGGGAGCGTATTCGCAGCATAGAGACAGAGATGCTCCAAGCAGCAGGTGAGGTGGAGAAAATACTTACTGGCCGAAAAAGGCTGCTGTTCCCTACGATGCTCATTACAGAGCGGCCCGACCGCATTACGAGAGCCATCTCTCAAGGGAAAATCGCGCTGCTCATTAAAGGGAGCATGTTCGCCATCATCCTGCCTGCAACCTTCTTCGACTTCATGCACGCGGTCGAGGACAACTATGAATCCTATTGGATGACACGCTTCCTGCTGGTAGTTCGATATATTGGAACCGTGCTGACCATTACGCTGCCCGCCTTCTATATTGCGGTAGTCTCCTACAATCCTGAGTTATTCCGGGTCCAGCTGGCCTTCTCCATTGCCGGCAGCCGGGCCGCGGTGCCCTATCCCTCCTTCATCGAGGTATTCATCATGCTGTTCATGATTGAGACGCTCATTGAAGCAAGCACTCGTCTGCCGCGCTATATCGGATCTACCGCAACGACCGTCGGGGGACTTATTCTCGGACAAGCCGCCCAGCAGGCCGGACTCGTCAGCTCCATTATGATTATCGTTACGTCGGTTGTCGCGATCTCCAACTTCGTTGTCCCAGTCAATTCACTGTCATTCGCTATTCGGTTCCTGAAGTACCCGCTCATCATACTTGCGATCTTCTTCGGAATAACAGGGATTGCTGTCGGAGTGTTCGGCTATCTCGTCTACCTCTGTTCGTTGAGAAGCTTCGGCAAGGCTTACTTCCGGGTATTCGGTCATATTCAGTCGCCAGAGGGGGATATTGGGCAGGTGAGAATCGAATGAACCGCTACTTCTACTATAACTTCCTGCTTGTCGGATTAATGAATCTCATGCTCTACGTTCCCCACGTGCTCATTCGCAACCGGTACGATGGAGCGGTCATGTCCATCCTCATTGGAGGAATGGTCGGAACCATCCTCGCCTACATGTTCATGAGTGCGCTGGAGAAGTATCCTGGCAGAGGAATGCCGGAGATATTGGCTCTATATTATCCCAGATGGGTTGTTACTCCTATTATGTTTGTACTTGGGAGCATGTGGTATTTCTCCGCTCTGATCGTCATCGTCGCCTATGCGTTTCTCATTAACCGATTTTTCAACCCGGATATGAGCGCCATCTTCATTCTAATTCTGTTAGTCGTAGCATGCGCCTATGGTGCTTCCCGTTCAACACTAAGCGTCGTGATGATGATTGAAGTGGGACTGCTGCTTAACGCGCCTGTAATCTTATTCATCCTGTTCAAGGCCATCCGCGATCCTCATCTAAGCTGGGATGCGATGCATACGATTGCGAATTATGTAACGGAGATGCCGAATCTAACTTCACTCAGCGCGGCTACGTTTGTTTTCACCGGGTATGTCAATATGACCTTGTTCAACCGAATTATGCCCCCTAATTTCAAGTTCAAGCATCATTGGCTTATACCCGTCATTGGGTTCACTATCTTAATGATTACCTTCTTCGTGCCGATTGGCATTCATGGAACGGAAGCGGTCAATTCCTATCTCTATGTGTGGAGCATGACGTCAGACGCCCTCATTATGCAATACGGCTTCATTGAGCGTGTCCTATTCTTGTTCCTAATCGTCTATCTCAATCTGTCCTTAGTGTACACGATGTCGAATTGGCATCATGCGATGGAATACTTCAAGGTATGCTTCTCGCGCGACAAGCCAGATACAGACCCGAAGACGGTACCTGCCATTAATCTCTACATCTGCGGTACGTTCGCTGTAGTCAGCGTTCTATACATGTGGCTGACCACGGAGAAGCAGGATCAGACGCTGACACAGATCTGGCTTATCGTTCGAATGTTCATGGAAGTGACGGTTGCCATCTGGCTCTTCGTACAGAGCCGCAGGCCAAGGTTAAGGAGTTATGGGAATTAATGAGAATAATGACATACATCATCATGGCAGCGGGGCTAGGTCTGCTGCTTACAAGCTGCGGATTCAAAGATATTGATAAACGGTTCTTCGTAGTCGCTCTCGGCATTGATCGAACCGATAATGAGCAGAAGCCTTACCGACTGACCCTCAGACTAGCTATTCCCTCCTCTATGGTGGAGCCCGGCGAGGCCAAGGCTGAGGTGGAGACCATTAACACCTCCTCAATTGCTGAGGGATTGCGGATGATGAAGTCGCATGTGGACAAGGAGCTGGACTTTGGCCATTGCAAAATATTTATGCTGGGAGAACGATTAACAAGTGAGGATTACAGAGATACGCTCCAATGGATGAGCAGGCGCAGAGATATTCAGAGCGTCGCAGACATTGCAATCGGGCGGCCCGCAGCGGAGCCTGTCCTTGAGATCATGCCTCAATCCGAACGCTATCCTGGCAATGCCCTGTTCCTCAGCTTCGGCTCGGACGGTACGGAGTCCTCGTTCACTTATGTCACATCACTCTCCGAACTCATTCGCAGGAGCGAGGAGAACGGACTCGATCCAATCCTGCCTATCGTAACGGAAGATAAGAATACGTATACGATTAATCGTGCTGCTCTGCTGGACAAAAAGCAGTCCAAGCTTGTGCTGCTACCTAGCGAGACGGAACTATTCATTCAGCTCACCGGAAGTAAAACCAAGTCTTCCACGAACGGAATGTTCGAAGGCACTCGCCTTGTTGTCGGCATCAACCAGCTGAGTACGCGGTTCAAGATTGAGAAGCGGAACGGAACTCCTGTCATCGTATTCCATGTCTCGATGAAGGTGATCTTAGAGGATGCACCGCGAGGGCTCTACGATAAGCATTGGGGTCCAATTGAACGTAAGCTGGCCGGGGAGTATGCTGAACAGTCCATTGCCCTGCTGAGAAAAATTCAGAAAGCGGGCGTCGATCCGTTCGGATTCGGGCTCCGTTACCGTGCGATGCACCCCGGCAACGGAGCTTGGGAGGAGTGGAAGCGAATCTATCCAGAAGCAGACTTCGAGGTGAAGGCTAAGTTCAAGATCGAAGGAACGGGGTTAATTAAGTAGAGCCTAGCTTCATAAGTCGACTCGTGCTCGCAAGCTCATCAATCGTACTTACGCCGATGCCGAACATGGCTGTACGCAGCTCGTATTCAATGCGAGAGAATTGCTCTGCCAAGGAATCGAGCGTTCCGCTCGCTGCGCCGGGCAGCAAGGCTCGCCCGTAGCCAACAAGGTTAGCGCCTAGCGCTATAGCCTTAGCCGCTTCAACGCCCGTCTGCATGCCTCCGCTTGCAACCAGAGGGATGCTGTCTAGCCTCTCCCGAACCTCAACCAGACTATCAGCCGTCGGTATGCCCCAGTCCGCGAACGCTTCCGCAGCTTGTCTCTGAATGCCGTTCGCGCTTCGATACTTCTCAACCTGACTCCAGGAAGTGCCGCCGGCTCCAGCAACATCCAGGAAGGAGACGCCGGCTTCCAAGAGCCGATTGGCGGTATCTCCATCTATGCCCCATCCGACTTCCTTCACGCCAATCGGCACCTCGGACCTTCGGCATACTTCTTCAATTCGGCTGAGCAGCCCGCGGAAGTTGGTGTCCCCTTCCGGCTGGAATACCTCTTGCATGCTGTTAAGGTGGAGGACAAGCGCATCCGCTTCCGCCAGATGTACAGCTCTCCGGCAAGAGTCGGCGCCGAAGCCGTAATTAAGCTGGACTGCGCCTAGATTAGCTATGACAGGAACGGTAGGCGCTTCCGCTCGAACGGAGAAGGAGGAGGCAAGAGCATCCTTCTCAATGGCTGCTCTCATCGAGCCAAGGCCAATTGCCCAGCCCCTTGCCTCTGCTACTTCCGCCAGTCTGCGGTTAATCTGACCCGCTTCAGCCGTCCCTCCGGTCATGGAGCTCACTAGCAGAGGTGTCCTCATCTTACGGCCGAACCAACTGGTGCTCAGCTTAATGTCATCATAGGCAATCTCAGGAAGAGCCTGATGACGGAATCGATACCGCTCGAATCCGGTCGTAATTCCGACGCTGTTCACTTCCTCCTGCAGGCATATGCGAATGTGCTCCCCCTTGCGCTTCTCGGTCGGGGCGTTCCCCTGTCCTTCTATCGGTTGCTCTGGCATGGTGCTGCTCCTTCCGTCATTAACGAATCATGTGCCGTACTGCTCGATGACATGCTGTGCGACTAGCTGTCCGGATTGGGTAACGATGGGAGTCCCTCCTCCGGGGTGGGTCGTTCCTCCAACGAACCAGAGTCCCTCAATATCCCGGGAACGGTTGACGGGGCGGAAGAACGTCTGTCTTGCGCTATTGGAGGATATGCCGTAGATCGACCCGCGATGGGCGAAGGTGTCGGCCTGCAGCTTGGATGGAGTGTAGCCGATTCTCACCTCAGCTTGACGAAGCCCTGGCAGACCTCGGCTCTCCAGCTTGGAGAGAATAAGATCGCCATACCGATCCTCCTCTTGCTCCCAGTCCCATCTCGTTGACAGATACGGCGCATTGACGAGAATGAACAATGAGCTGCCCCCTGGAGGGGCAGAACCCGGTTCTGACACCGCCCCATTGCATATGTAGATTGCTGGATCCTCCGGCGGACGCAGCTCGGTGAATATCTGGCGGAATTCCGCTTCATACCGCTCAGGATAATACACGGTGTGATGCAGCAGCTGACTATATGACCTCTGTACTCCTATCAGCTGTACGAAGCCCGACAGTGACGGCTCATACCGCTCTATCTGTCGATTCGGCACGGAAGGCCGATGGGCGGGCGGGATGAGCTTATCGTAGATCGATAATACATCGCCATTGGCTAGCACAAGGTCAGCTGGGATAGATCCGGCTGAGCTCTCTACTCCCGTTACCTTCCCATTCATCACGACAATCTCATGCACGGCAGTGTCCGTGTGTATCGTGACTCCAAGCTCCCTTGCTAATTGAACGAAGGCTTCCACGATAGAATAGGTACCGCCTTCTACCCGGTAGATGCCAAGGTCGCTCTCCACATGGGCGAGCATAGCGAATATCGCAGGAGACAAGTATGGCGAGGACCCAACGTAGGTTGCATAGCGGCCGAACATCGCCAGCGTGTTCGGATGGCGGAAGTAACGGAGAAGCAGCTGCTGCAGCGTCGTGAACGGCTTCACCCTCATGAATCCTGCAGCCATCTGCGGGCTAAGCTTGTCGCGGAACCGCAGCATCAGCTTGCCCAGGAACCTCTCTTCAGCCAGCTGATACAGGCGCATCGCCTCCTCACGGAAGGCGGGGAACGCCGCCGCATCCTCTGGGCTGTATTCCGCAATCTGAGACATGGTCGCTTCATAGGAACTCGTCAGATCCACAACATGCCCATCGGCGAAAATATTACGAGTCGCAGCCTCCAGCCGGTGCATGGTAACGTAATCCCCCATGCGCCGTCCTACATGCTCGAATACTTGCTCGAACAGATGAGGCATCGTAATCGTGCTCGGCCCCCGGTCGAATCGATACCCGTCCTTCTCAATACGCTGCAGCTTGCCCCCCGGCTTATCTTGCTTCTCCAGGATCGTTACCCTGAAGCCAGCATGTGCCAGCCGAATAGCCGCCGACAATCCGCCAAGTCCTGCTCCGATTATGACCACTGACTCTCTCATCCATACACCCTGCCCTTCCACACATAACCTTTGCCGTTCACCGCTCCCAGCCATGAGGCAATACCAATAGCCGTTATTGCAGCAATACTGAGAGGAATCAGCAGCGCAAGCCATGCCGGCTGGCCTTGCGATCGATCCGAGACCAGCTTGATGAACACACCCAGCCCGTAGCCCGCTATAGAAGGTATAAGCAGATCAGGCATCCATAGGGAGAGTAACAGGCCAATTGCCGGAAGCAAGTACAGCAAGCTATACAAGATCAAGACGGCTGCCAGCAGCGGTAAGCTTCGACCTACACCTGCGTACATATTTTTTTTGTAACCATTCCATACTTCCCTTGCATTCCTGTACATCCTCATCGATACCTGATCCTTCACATCCGCGAGGATGACAGGATGTCCTGCCTTCTTAACAGCCCGGGCGAGCGCCATGTCATCTACCAGGTCTGCACGGTTCGCCTGATGTCCCCCTGCTGCTTCGTAGGTGTGACGAGCAACAGCGATCCAAGCCCCATGCGCAGCTACGAATCTCGCATCATCCGAATGGCGAACGAGATGTATAGGCAGATGGCAGGCGATGGTGAAGCCCATCATAGGCACGACAAGCCTCTCCAGCCAGCTTCCTGTCACTTGATAGGGGAAGCCGGTAATAAGCCCCTGCCTCTGCTCCATTGCCGCAGCTTCGAGATGAATAATGGCATCCGAAGACATACGGGCATCGGCGTCCATGTAGAGCAGCCACTGTCCCCGGGCAGCCTGAGCGAGCTGATGGCAGGCGTACGCCTTCCCCATCCAGCCTTCCGGCTTCTCCCTGCCTGTGTTGAGTCTGACTCGGGGATCATTGGCAGCCAGCTGCAGCACGATAGCAGCCGTCCGGTCCGAGGAGCCGTCATCCAGCACGATAATCTCTATTCCTCCGCTGCTTGGCATGCTGTTCATAATGGATCGAAGACATTCCCCTATATTCGCTTCCTCGTCCCTGGCAGGAATGAGAACAGAGAGGAAGGGAGGCTCGTCCGCTGTGCTTGATGCCGCATGGTTCGGTGTCGTACTGCATAGTGCGGCATTGCTCATTGGTGCATTACTCAGTGCCGCACTCCCCAGTGTTCCCCTGCTAAGTTGATGCTTGCACTGTCGATCTCCGCGCTCAGCAGCCTTGCCCTTCTCTCCCGCCCGGTACGATGAGCGAACTCCTAGCGAGCGGAACGGAGGAAGCTGACGCACATTCCATAGGACGAATACCAATTGAGCAGCGAGCAGCACAATTACGATCCTAAGAACGACTTCCATCTGCTCACCTTCTCCTTGAACGTTAGGAATGTCTGGTCTGTGGACTTGCCTGCAGGCAGCATGGAGAGGAAGTCCGAGGCTGGCAGCGGCTCTCCATAGATTATTCTTCTCTTGTGGCTGTCGAGCTGGCGTTGCAGCGTCTGCTGGAGTCGATCTGTTATATCTTCCTTCGACGCGGAGTTCCATGGTCCCTCAAGCGGGGAACCCGCCATCAGCGTCACTTCAGGCTTCTGGTGTTGGTACATGGAGTAATATGCCGTTACAGGAATAACTACCGTGTCAGGCGCCTTCCTTAGCACATGTGCCGCCCCTCCCATCACTTCCAGGGGACGATGCTCCAGATGATGGATGTCCCCTTGCGGATACATCCACACCCGCTTGCCGCTCTGCAGCAGTGATACGGTATAGCGCAGGGAAGGGATCATGTGAGCCGGTGAGCTCTTGTTAATCGAGTAGGCCCCCATCTTGCGAAAAAAACGATAGTTCCGCAGCTGTTGTTCGTCCATCATAACGTAGTGATCCCCGTAGGAGCAAGAATGGAACACATGGTAGGCGATGAGCCCGTCCCACCAAGAGCTATGGTTCATCACGTACAGAATGCCGCGGTTCGGATAAGGGTCAAGCATGCCTTGGAAGCCGGCATAATGGAAGTGCCTTCGCAATAAATAATGAAGGTTGTAGTAATAAAATACCCGGTCAAACCAGCTGCTCTTGCTTGCTTCGATCATGGCGTATCCCTCCTTCAAGTACAAGCGCAGTGAGTAGAGCGATGGCAAAAGGCCCCCACAAGCCGGCCTTAAGCGCAAGAAGCCCAAACATCGCAAGCATGCCTTGGTACAGGCGCAGACTCGCCTTGGGAACAGGTGTCTGCATGGGACGAACAGGATATAGGAAGGAGAGCAGGAAGGCGATTGTGAACCAGGAAGTGAAGTTCTGCCAAGGAACGCCATAATACGTCCCCCAGGCTCCCTCGCTGCTCCATTCCCAGAATCGCAGATGATAAGCGACTGGGTCAAGTACAAGGTCGAATACGAGCGCATACATTCCAGCTTGGACCCCGCGAATGAATCGATTAGAGCTCGTTGACAGCATGACAGACGTCGTCATGACGCCAATCCAGGCCCAAGGAATAGCAATCGGAATGCCTCCATCCCACAGCCTTAGCGTATTCGTATACACATAGCTGCCGAAGGGCCATCCTGTTATTGTCCCATTCCATTCAATGAGGTACGTGATGACGCCAACCATCAGCGCTCTTAACAAGTCCTGGAAGCGGAAGCCTCCGAGCCTGCTCTGAAGCCAGCCCTCTCCATGGAGGCCGCTGGCTTGCCCCCTCTCAAGATAGAGAGAATAGACAGCGAAGAACAAGAGGAACAAGGCATTGCTGAATTGGAGGAAGGAGGGTACTCGATAGATAAGCAGGAGCACAAGCCCGATGCTGAACCATGTCCAGAATAGATAGGGCACAGCGGCCATCCTGTCCTCTCTTAGTCTGGCAATCATGATACCGCGCTGCTCTCTTGATTATCCTTCAGCAGTGCGGTCATACCGTGCTGCACCGCCAGTCGCTTCAAGATAGCCATCTTGCGAAGACCGGTCACATAGGCTCTGCGCGTATACACATTATAGTGGTGATGCTTCACGTCATCGAGTATTCCTTCGTACATCCTAGCAGCCATTGCGACACAGAAGCCGCTGACGGCAGGATAGGAATCGAGATTCTCCATCCCCCGTTCGAACCATTCGCGCGCCAGGACCGACAGCTCCTGAACTAGAGAGATCCAGGAATCGTTCACTAGGCCGGCTCGCCACTCCGCTTCAGAATATCCATGCCGAGCCATGAGGTCGAGAGGGATATACCTTCTTCCCTTCCCTTGATCCTCACCAACATCCCGAACAATATTGACAATCTGCATCGCCTTGCCCAGCCATATGCCAGATTGTACGATCGAAGCATCCGGACAATCATGAAGCACAGGAAGCAGCATCTCCCCTACTGTCCCAGCTACGTGATAGCAATACGTCTCGAGCTGCTCCATCGTATCGTAGTGAGTGAGTATCTCATCCATTCGCTGTCCTGCTATCTGCTCGTAGAACGGTTCCTTGGACAGGGGGAATCGTTCGAACAGCCAGCGCAGAGCCGGCCAGATGAAGTGTCCCTCTGCATCCTCAAGATGGTCGAAGAGCTGCACCAGCTCATCCAGCGTATAAGGGGACTTCTCAGGCTCATCCATTGCATCATCAATCATCCTGCAGAAGGCATAGATGACATATACCGCTTCACGTCTGGGACTGGGCAGGAAGCCGAAGGCACGGTAGAAGGTAGTGGACCCTTCCCGTATCATATTCTCACAAGCCTTAAGTACCGAATTCAGATGGCTCTCCATCATCCCACTCCTCCAATATGTGATCAGCCAGCATTCTAGCCCCAAGCATGACGATAGGGATGCCGCCCCCGGGGTGGATTGAAGCGCCGACACTGTATAATCCGTTGATTCCGCTCCCGGAGAACTGAGGACGGAACGCGCCGGACTGAAGCAAGGTGGGGGCAATGCCGAAGCTTCCCCCTTGATACCAGCCCTCCTCAGCACCGTCCATAGGCGTACGTATATGCTTCCACACGATGGACTCCCTGAGGCCGGGATAGGCTCTTCGCTCCGCATCCTCCAGCACTCGATCAGCCAGATCATGGACGTCCCTTAACCAGTTCTCCGGAGACTGTTCAGCTCCTGCTGCTATCGGTACCGGAATTAACACGTACAGCGCACTGTGTCCATCTGGCGCAGCTTGTTCGTCGAGTTCGCATGGGTTGAACAGATAGTAAGCAGGCAGCGGATCCTCTCCACCCGGCAGCCGGCCTGAGAGTGCCATACGCTCAAGACTTGCAGGCAGGTCATCCGGAAGGAAGAACTGATGGGCACTCGTCCGACCTTCGGAGCTGTCTGATTGTGGTTCGTATTCACCGGTCCATCGCTTGTTGGTCCCTAAGTATATCAGAATGCATCCAGATGAGGGAACGAACTTGCGCTCCTTCCTCGGCTTCCTGTCAGGAAGCATAGCAGCCAGATGCGGGAAGTCTCCATTGTAGATCACCTTGTCATGCGGCAGGAAACTGCCATCCTTCGTCTTAATCCCCAGTACAGAGTCGCCATCAGTTGCTATCTCTGCAACCTCACCCTGCACGCCTGTTCGAATCGCAACGCCCTCACGCTGCAGTGCTGCTGCGAGCACTTGGACTAGGCTGGCGTAGCCCCCCTTCATATACCAGATGCCATACGCATGCTCAGCGTAAGGGATGAAGGTATAGAGAGAGGGCGATCCTGTTGGCAGACCGCCGATATACAGCGTCTGCAGCGAGAAGGCATCGATGACCTTGGAGCTCTTGAAGTAGCGCCCTGCCATACCCCTTGCACTCAGATACACTCTAAGCCTCGCCAGCAGCCGGACATTCCGCCAAGTGAAGAAGGAACGAAGCTTCAGGAATGGCCGCTCCAGGAAGGAACTCTTGCCTTCGTGGAAGGCAGGAGCCATATCCTTCATATATCGGCGGAAGGCTGCGGATTCTCCAGGAGCGAATCGATCCAGCTCCTCTGCCATCTGCTCCTCATCGCTCCACTTCGTAAGCACCGACCCGTCCTCATAATGAATTCGATACATAGGATGACAAGGGATAAGTTCATACTCTTCCTCACTGATTCCAGCCTCGCCCAGGACAGCAACCAGTGTCTCGGGCAGCAGGACGATCGTCGGGCCGCGATCGATACGGTATTCGCCGCTTCTCTCGAAGGCCAGCCGACCGCCGAGCTCACCCTTCTTCTCGTATAGAGTAACCTTAACCCCCCGGCGGGCAAGCAGCAGTGCGCTGATCATGCCGCCTACTCCGCCTCCAACGACCGCTACTTCCATACGGATGCTCCCTTCCTTCCACTTACTCGTATACGAGCGGCAGCTTCTTCACTCCGCATATCCTGCTCTTCCAGGAGCCTCACACTGATTCTAGCCGATTCGATAATCGTCGGCAGTCCGCTGCCCGGATGGGTCCCGCCGCCTACCAGCCAGCAATTCGCTGCGTCTTCGAACTGATTATGCGGTCTTAGCATCATCATCTGATCAATGGAATGGGCCATGTTGAATGCAGCCCCGCGATAGACATGCATGGAATTCTGCCAATCCAGAGGCGTAATGACCGACTCTTCCTCAATATGAGCCGACAATCCGCTCAGTTCCGGCTCTTGTTCCAGTCTAGCTATCACGTCATTGCGAACATCCTGAAGCTTCTCAGGGGAGGACCAATCCGTCTCCCCGTCCAGGTTCGGTACGGGCATCAGCACATAGAGAGAAGACTTGCCCTCCGGGGCGAGCGTCGGATCAAGGATGCTCGGATTATGTACGTAGAGGGAAGCATCCCTGGAGAGCTGACCGAGCTTCATCTCCTTCAGATTGTTGCTGTAGTCACCCGCGAACATGACCGTATGATGAGGCATATCAATCTTCCGATTCACTCCTAGATACAGCATATAGGTAGAGATCGACCACTTCATTCTCTCTATACGCTCCGGCTTCCACTTCTTAAGCTGCTCCGGCTTGAACAGCTTCGTCACCGCTGTGCCGAAGTCCGCATTCAGAACAACGTGATCCGCATCCAGCCGCTCGCCTGACTCCAGCTCGACGCCAACCGCAATCCCTTCCTTCGTTACAATTTGCTTCACTCCTGAGGAGACTCGTACGTTTCCGCCATACTCCTTCGTTACTTCAGCCATCGCCTCACAGATGCGATTCAATCCCCCTATTGGATGCCACAAGCCATAAGCATGCTCAATATAGGATAGTATTGTGAACGTTCCGGGGCACTCCCAAGGAGACATGCCCAGATATTTGGCCTGGAAGGCGAATGCATAACGAAGTCTCTCATCCTGGAAATACTTCGAGAGCCTCCCGTATACAGTGTCTGTCAAATGCAGCTTAGGAAGAGCTCTCGCGGTATCCTTCTTAATATAATCACTCAGCTTGGTGAACGGACGCTGAAGCAGAGGGCGAATGCGGTCGAACTTATCCTCTTCTTCCTTCATGAACCGAAGGTATCCTTCCGACTCCCCGGGGAACAGCCGATCCATCTGTTCAATCATAGAATCCCGGTCTGTGCTCGGCTCGAATCTTACATCACCGAATTGGAGACGGTATAACGGGTCTACCCGCTTCAGCTCCACGTAATCATGCAGGCTGCGTCCGGCTGCTTGGAATAGCTCCTCCAGCAGCTGCGGCATCATAAGGAAGGTCGGTCCGCGGTCGAATCGATACTCGCCTACTTGCAAGGCAGAAGTGCGTCCTCCGACATAAGGCTGTTTCTCCAAGACAGTCACTTCATAGCCCTTCGAGCTGAGAAGCATAGCGGCAGCTAATCCGCCTGGACCCCCTCCAACGACTGCAACCTTCTTTTTCCGTGTCATGGTCTCATCCTTATCTTATACAAATATTATACATACATTATACACGGATGGTGATTTGATGTAAATGAATGAACGGACTCTCATCTCTTTATCGTATTACTAATCCTATCAGAAGTAGTCCACCATTTACATTATGATCATATACTTCATTAAATTGATTTTTACAATCATTTTTATTGTCACAATGTTTAATTTCCAGTACTATAGATGAAGAGAGTTGGAATAGGAAAGGTGGATATTGCAGGATGAATATTAAAGTATTCGATACGAAGCAGGAGCTTGATGCTTACGCAGCGGACCTATTATGTGCCAAGGTAGCCGCTAAGCCCAATGCTGTACTTGGACTGGCAACCGGCTCGACACCGATTGGCATCTACAAGGAGCTGGCTGCACGACATCGCGCAGGGCTGTCCTTCCAACAGGTAACGACTTACAATCTGGATGAATATGTTGGGTTAGATGCTGCGAATGACCAGAGCTATGCTTATTATATGAGGGATCAACTCTTCTCCCTGCTCGATATACCAGCAGATCAGACCCATCTTCCTCAAGGAATGGCTGAGGATCTGGACCTCGAGTGTGAGAGATATGACACCATGCTGCAGGCGCAGCCGGTGGACATTCAACTGCTTGGCCTCGGCCATAATGGACATATAGGCTTCAATGAACCCGATGCCAAGCTGAGCGGAGGCACACATGTCGTGAAGCTGAAGGAAGAGACGCGTGAGGCGAACGCCCGCTTCTTCTCATCTATGGACGAGGTGCCGCGCTATGCAATTACGATGGGCGTCGGATCCATCCTCAAGGCCGATACGATTATTCTTGCAGCATGTGGAGCAGACAAGTCTAGCATCGTGGAACAGGCACTGACTGGGCCGATTACGACCGAGATTCCAGCATCCCTGCTGCAGACTCACCCGAGGGTAATCGTGCTGCTAGATCGAGAAGCGGCGCAGAGGCTCACTCTATGAAGGATACGGCGAATGCAGTGACTTGGATCATTCATAATGTGAAGATTGTAATGGGTGATGAGTGGCAGCATGGCAGTGTAACCGTGGTAGACGGCCGCATCCATCGCATTGCTGAGCAAGGGGAACCTGAGACAGACCTGTACGAAGAGAGTCCAGAGCTTGTCCTAGACGGACAGGGCGGCTGGTTAATGCCGGGCTTCATCGATGTGCATGTTCACGGCGGCTTCGGGTCGGACTTCATGGATGCTTCTAAGGCCAGCTATGATACAATAACCAAGTTCCATGCCGCGCATGGAACAACCGGCATGCTAGCCACGACGGTTACTGCCTCACCCGAAGCGATAGAAGCTGTGCTGGCCGCCTCCTCTGCCTACAGGCAGGGAGAGATGCCCTATGCAGAACTGCTGGGCGTTCATCTGGAAGGACCCTTCATCTCCAGCAAGTGGCCTGGCGCGCAGAATCCTTCCTACATCGTGGAACCGAGGATCGACTGGCTCCGGCGGTGGACGAGTAACTATCCTGACTTAGTCCGCATGTTAACCCTTGCGCCAGAGAATGAAGGGGCACTAGAGGCAGTCGCATGGCTCGCTGGACACGGCATTGTAGCAGCATGCGGCCATACGGATGCCACTTATGAGCAGCTCATCAAGGCTGTCGACGAGGGCCTCAGCCATGCGGTGCATACGTATAATGCAATGCGAGGACTGCATCACCGAGAGCCTGGTACGGTAGGCGCGGTGCTAACCGAGAACCGCGTGTCTGCAGAGATTATTGCGGACGGCGAGCATGCCCACCCTGCTGCTATCCGACTGCTCGTCTCAGCGAAGCCATCCGACAAGCTGCTGCTCATTACCGATGCAATCTCGGCAGCAGGCATGGCGGATGGGGCCTACGACCTCGGCGGACTTCCGGTGACAGTGCATGAAGGTGTAGCTCGCCTGACACAGGGAGGTGCTCTTGCCGGCAGCTCGCTGACGATGATTCAAGCATTCCGCTATATGCTAGAACATACGGGGCTCTCTGTTCCTGAAGTAAGCCGGCTGGCCAGCGGTAATGCTGCGAAGCTGCTTGGGATAAGTGAAGCAACAGGATCCATCGCCTTAGGCAAGCAAGCCGATCTCATTCTGGTTGATTCTGCCCTCTCACTCCGCAGCACTTGGGTACGAGGCAGACAAGTTTATAATGCACAAGAAGGGGCTCCTTCTCAAGGTTTCTAACCTTGAGAAGAGCCCCTTATCTTATACCGAACCGACTGCAGCTATCCCTTGATGGATCAAGCAAGTGTACCTGAGATGCAGTATCGCTGAGAGAAGATGAGCCATACAATCATTGGAATGGAAGTGAAGTCGACTCCGGTGAGCAGCATCTGATATCCGTCACATACTCTCCCCGGCAATTGAAATTATATAGAAGCAGCCTCTGCGATATACACGGTAATTCCGTGCTGATCCAGCTCGCTGGACAGCCCCTCTGGCAGAGAGCGGTCAGTGATGACGGCATACAGACCATCCAAGCTGGATATAGAGAATAGCGAGCTGCGGCCCACCTTGCTCTGATCGAATACAGCATAGGTCTCACTGGAGCGGGAGATCATGGCCTTCGCAATCTGCGCTTCTTGCTCGGAATAGGTCGTAATTCCGCCAGCAGCAGATATACCATCCACGCCAATGAACATCTTGTTAATATTCAGATGAGCAACCATTCCTTCACCTAGAGGTCCGCACAGCTCGAAGCTGTTGTGACGCATAATGCCTCCGGTCACAACGACTTGAATCTCGCTTCCTGCCAGCTCCATAGCAATGTTGACCGCATTCGTGACGACGGTCACCCCTCTGCGAGGCTTAAGCAGCTTAGCAATCAGATAATTGGTCGTGCCGCCAGACAGCCCAATCACATCTCCCTCGAGAATGAGCGAGGCTGCCTTGGCGGCAATCTGCTCCTTCTCCAGGAAGGACATGCCTTCCTTCTCGGAGAAGGCCAGATCACGAACCCCGTTCATCCCGTCATACATCGCGCCGCCAATCGTCCGAATAACCGGATATTGCAACTCCATCTGCTCCAGATCACGTCTGGCTGTCGCCTCCGAGCATCCGAATCGTTCCACCATCTCGGATACCGTAATCCGACCTTGCTGCTTGAGCAGTTGAAGGACAGCCTCCCGCCTCCGGTCTCCCTTGGACCCTAGAGCATCTGCCATCGCTATCTCTCCACCCATGCTTGGCTGGAGAGCCGCTGCTCGACCGAGGACCATTCCGGGAGCGCTTCCCAGTCACCGCGCATCTGAACGACGAGCGAGCCGCTAATACTTCCTAGCCGGACTGCATCAGCGGGCGACATCCCTCGCATAATTCCCGCGAGGAAGCCCGCGCAGAAGCCGTCCCCTGCTCCAACCGTATCCACTACCTGATCTGCTGGATAGAACGGGATAATGTCCTCTTGACCGTTGTCCAGAACAATCGTAGCGTCGC
This sequence comes from Paenibacillus sp. GCM10023252, assembly GCF_042653305.1. Classification (NCBI taxonomy): domain Bacteria; kingdom Bacillati; phylum Bacillota; class Bacilli; order Caryophanales; family Paenibacillaceae; genus Paenibacillus; species Paenibacillus sp. GCM10023252. The sequence continues at coordinate 84,877 of NZ_JBHSHW010000009.1, read as the reverse complement.
CCTTGCCCTTGACGATGGAGACAGCCTTAAGCTTGCTGAGCTCCGACTTCACCTGTTCATAGTCATCCGTATTATAGAGCAGCTTCAGCTCGTCCCAGCCAGGCAGATAATAGTCCGCTTCCTCTGCTATAGGCAGCAAGAAGGCTCTCGCTTCCTCAATCGACCATAGCTTAAGCCGCAGATTCGGATCGAAGGAGATGAGCACTCCCGCATCCTTCGCTATAGCAATAGCACGGTGAATCGTTGCGCGGCAGTCTTCACTTAGCGCCGCTGTTATCCCCGTAATATGCAGCAGCTTCGCTCCGCGAATATACTGTTCATCCAAGTCAGCCGGGGTCATGCGGCTGGCAGCCGAATGCTGCCTGTAATAATGAACCGCTAGTCGTCCTGCCACACTCTCCCGGAACATGAGACCAGTGCGGGCTTCCCGGCTTAGCCGGGAGCGAGAGACGTCGACCCCTTCGCCTCTGAGCTCTTTTTGGATCATTTTGCCCCAGGGGTCATCACCTAGTATGCCGAACCAGCCGACCGAGCCGCCAAGACGCGCGATGCCGATGGCTACGTTGCTCTCTGCTCCGCCGAAGCTCTGTTCCAGCATAGCTGCCTTCTCCAGCGAACGATGCTCGCCGGGCATGAACAGGGCCATCGTCTCTCCGAAAGTAATAATATCTGGCGATTGTGTATGCAAGTGAAGAACTCCTCCCAGCCGGATCTTAACCTACTTAACCTACTCGAACATAGGGTACTGCATGATATAGATAATAACTAGATAGATAAGCAATACGATCACGCTCATAATGCGAGCCTTGCTAATGTGCGAGGTTGCGCTCTGTCCGCTTGCAATGGAAGATACAATTCGCTTCAGCGGCTTCGTCATGATTCCGGATACCGCAGCAATGGCAAGGAACAACACCGTCGTGAGAATCATCCAGAGAACGCTGTAATCCGATTGAGACATCAGATATCCGCCAGTTAACAGCTGTACGATCAGGAAGTACTGTGCAATCCGATTACCTGCAATTAACCCTTCAGCCAGTCCTGCTTGGCCTGCGCCGGCAAGCTTAGCAGCACGCCCGACTAATGCCGGAAGGACCACATAGAAACCCATTCCAACTGCGCCGATTACGTGCAAGAACAACATAAATTGAGCCATTACCTTCGAGCCTCCTCATAATATCGTGCTAATCTACCATTCAGTATACTAAATGAAAATGTCAAATACAAAGCAAAACCTAACGTTCCTGTGACAGATTAGCTAAGCGTCAGTCCTAATACATAGCAGTTCCTTAGCTACTCTTCAGTCCATGCTTGCTGATTACACCATGTATGGCGAAGTACGTCACTTCCTCCGGCAGCGCATCCTTAATCGGACGAAGCTTCTCTATCCCCACCTCATGAATGGCTGCAGCAATGAGCTCTTCCTGTCCATCTGGGATGATGCGGCTCCAGTCCAGCTCATGCCCCTCATCGGCTGCCCGAATGATATGTCCTTCAATGGTCACCTTGCTGAATCCCCTGCTCGAGGCAATCTCCTCAACCTCTTGTCCCGCGTTGAACAGCTCCAGCGTCACGAGGTGGCTAGGCTGCTCGTCACCAGCAGCAGATGCATCGCTCATTCGCACTTCCGCTGACGCGCTTCGCCTGTATTCACCTGCCATCCCCTCGCTCCCATTGCCGTTACCGCTGCCGGCTGCAGCTCCGCTCCCAGAGCTGTCATTCCCAGCGAATGGAGCAATGATGCCAAGGAGAGCCTGTCCATAGCGCCCTGCCTTGGCTGCGCCGACTCCCTTCACGGCAAGCAGCTGCTCCTCATCCGTTGGCCGCCGGTCGGCAAGCTCCTTCAGCGTAGCATCGAAGAACAGCATGAATGGCGGAATGTTCTCCATCGCAGCCGTCTCCTTGCGCCATGCGCGAAGCGCTTCGAAGAGCGGCGATGATGCCGCCGAATCTGCAGACGCTGTTCGCTTCACAGAAGTTCGCATCCGCTGCATGACGGTCTCTCGTCCCTCCAGCACCGGTAGAGCCGACGGCGCCAGTGATACGGTCGGGTACTGCCCCTCGCTCATTCTCATATAGCCTTCCGAGACAAGCCAGTACAGCCAGTCAGCAATCTCCTTCTCCGGCATGCTGCTGAACAGGCCGTACGTCGTAAGTCTATCTAGTCCGAACTCAAGCAGACGCTTGTCCCGCGAGCCCTTAAGTACCTTCGCCGCCATTGTGACGCCGAATCTCCCCTTCATTCGGCCTACACAGGAGAGCGCCTTCTGCGCATCGGCTGTGCGATCGACCAGCTCACTCTTATCCAGGCAGGAGCTGCACTTGCCGCATGGCTCTACTCCGCTCTCGCCGAAGTAATCGACGATGAACTGCTGCAGGCAGCGCTGTGTCCGGGAATAATTCATCATCGTATACAGCTTCGACAGCTGTATGCCCTTCCTGTCCGAATCACCTGATCCCTGCTCAATCAGGAACCGCTGCACCTGCACATCGGCCGGTTCGAACAGCAGGATACATTCACTCTCCTCGCCGTCTCGCCCAGCACGCCCCGCTTCCTGGTAATAAGACTCCACGTCGCCAGGCATCTGCCAATGAAGCACATAGCGAACGTTAGGCTTATCAATGCCCATGCCGAATGCGTTCGTAGCGACCATCACGCGCAGCTCGTCGAAGCGGAACTTCTCCTGCGCCTCAGCACGCTCGGTATCAGACAGCCCTCCATGATACTTCCCTGCTGCAATGCCTTGCCGCTGCAGCTGTTCATGCACCTGCTCCGCTTCCTTCCGCGTTGCGGTGTAGATGATGCCAGACTGATCCTCACGCTCCTTGACGAACCGCTGCAAGAACTTCTTCTTGTCAGTGCCGGTTACGACCGACAAGGAGAGATTGGGACGTGCGAAGCCCGTTACGAATACATTCGGTGAGCGCAGCGACAGCATGGCAGAGATATCCTTCGCTACTTCCTCCGTAGCCGTTGCCGTGAACGCCGCTACGAGAGGCCGGCCTGGCATTCTTGCAATCCAGCCGGCAAGCTGCCGATAGCTTGGCCGGAAGTCATGTCCCCACTGGGAGACACAGTGCGCCTCGTCAATGGCAATGAGCGGAATGTGCATCTGCTCCGCGAGTGCTCCGAACATTGGAGCATCGAGCCGCTCTGGCGCTACATACAGCAGGCTGTACTCCCCGTTGACAGCTCTCTTCATGACCTCTCGATATTCCGATGAGGACAGCGAGCTGTTCAGGAATGCCGCAGGAACACCGAGACGATTCAAGGCATCAACCTGATCCTTCATCAGAGAGATTAAGGGAGACACGACAAGCGTTGTCCCATGGAGCAGCATCGCAGGAATTTGGTAGCATACCGACTTGCCCGCTCCTGTAGGGAGAATAGCGAGCGTGTCTCTCCCCTGCAGCAGACCATGAATAATATCTTCCTGTCCCTTGCGGAAGGAGTCGTAGCCGTATACCTTCTTCAACAATTGCCTAGCTTGATCAAGCAATCTTCCTTCCTCCTTCCAGCCCTATGACACGTCGTGAACATACAGAGGAGGACCCTGGCAGCTAGTGTCAGGGTCCTCCTGGACTTCTCATTATACAACTTCGATGAACTAGCCGGTTACAATCGCGATGACATTGCGAACGGATTGCGCGGACTTATCCAGCGCTGCCTTCTCATCCTCTGTGAGCTCCAGCTCAAGCACCTTCTCGATCCCGTCTCCGCCAATAATCGCAGGGACGCCCATGAACAAGTTATCATACCCGTATTCACCTTCCAGATAAGCGATTACCGGAAGGATCCGCTTCTTGTCCTTGACGATCGCTTCTGTCATCTGTACAAGCGAAGCAGCAGGAGCATAATAGGCACTGCCGTTGCCCAGCAGATTCACGATCTCACCGCCGCCTACGCGTGCACGCTGAACGATTGCTTCAATACGGTTCGCTGGAATCAGCTTGTCGATCGGAATGCCGCCTGCGTTGGAGTAGCGAACGAGCGGAACCATATCATCGCCGTGTCCGCCAAGCACGAAGCCGCGAACATCCTCGACCGATACATTCAGCTCTTGCGCGATGAACGTGCAGTAGCGTGCAGTATCAAGCACGCCGGACTGGCCAATGACGCGGTTCTTAGGGAAGCCCAGCGTCTGGAACGCCGCGTAAGTCATAGCATCTACAGGGTTGCTTAGTATAATGACGTAAGCGTCTGGAGAGGTTGTCTTAATGCTCTCGCATACCGACTTCACAATGCCCGCGTTCGTATTCACAAGATCATCACGGCTCATGCCCGGCTTGCGGGCAATACCGGCCGTAATGATGACCACATCGGAGCCAGCGGAATCCGCATAATCGGACGTGCCGACAATTGCGGAATCTACGCCGAGCACTGGAGTAGACTCCAGCATATCGAGCGCCTTGCCCTTGGTTGGATTCTCAAGCTGCGGGATATCGAGCAGAACAACGTCTCCAAGCTCTCTCTGAGCAAGCATAAGCGCTGTAGTGGCCCCGGTGAAGCCGGCGCCTACTACCGTAATCTTGTTACGACGAATAGCCATTAGTGATTACCTCCTTCGGATGGGTCAGTCTGTCGGGCCGTGAGTCCATCTATTACATATTCGAGATGATCTGGTCAGCGAAGGCCGAGCACTTCACTTCAGTAGCGCCTTCCATCAAGCGAGCGAAGTCATAAGTAACGGTCTTGTTGTTGATGGATGCAGTCATTCCCTTGTAGATCAGGTCAGCCGCTTCCTGCCAGCCTAGGTGCTCAAGCAGCATGACGCCGGACAGGATAACCGAACCCGGGTTAACGACATCCAGATCCGCATACTTAGGAGCTGTACCATGAGTTGCCTCGAAGATAGCATGTCCAGTCAAGTAGTTGATGTTCGCGCCAGGCGCGATACCAATGCCGCCAACTTGTGCAGCTAGTGCATCTGACAAGTAGTCACCGTTCAGGTTAAGCGTAGCGATTACGTCGAAGTCCGTTGGACGCGTAAGGACTTGTTGAAGAGCGATATCGGCAATCGCATCTTTGACGATGATTTTGCCAGCCGCTTCAGCCGCCTTCTGTGCCTGGTTAGCTGCATCTACGCCGGAAGCTTCCTTAATGCGGTCGTATTCGCTCCATGTGAAGGTCTGCTCAGCGAACTCTTGCTCAGCCACTTCGTAGCCCCAGTTCTTGAACGCGCCTTCGGTGAACTTCATGATGTTGCCCTTGTGGACAAGCGTCACTGACTTGCGGCCATGCTTGATTGCATACTCAATTGCAGAGCGAACGAGACGCTTCGAGCCTTCAGCCGATACAGGCTTGATACCGATACCTGAAGTCTCAGGGAAGCGAATCTTGTTCACGCCCATCTCCTGCTGCAGGAAGGCAAGTACCTTCTTAACGGCATCGGAGCCTTCTTGATATTCAATACCAGCGTAGATATCCTCTGTGTTCTCACGGAAGATGACCATGTCAACAAGCTCAGGACGCTTAACAGGTGAAGGAACACCGTCGAAGTAACGTACAGGACGCAAGCATACGTACAGATCCAGCTCTTGACGCAGCGCAACGTTCAGGGAACGAATGCCGCCGCCGATTGGCGTCGTTAGAGGTCCCTTGATGGCAACGATATATTCACGAATAGCCGTCAGCGTGTCCGCAGGCAGCCACTCCCCATATTCATTGAATGCCTTCTCACCGGCGAATACTTCGTACCAAGCGATCTTCTTATCGCCTTTGTATGCCTTCTCTACTGCAGCATCCAGTACGCGCTTGGAAGCTTTCCAGATGTCACGGCCAGTACCGTCACCTTCGATGAAAGGGATAATCGGGTTGTTCGGAACGTTCAGCACGCCGCCCTCGATTGTAATTGCATTGCCTTCCGTTGGTAGAGCGTATTTGTCGAATTGAGCCATTGTATATTTCCTCCTCGAATGATATGCAGATAGGTACAAGTATGCATGCAATGAGAACGAACGCACCATGCATTCGTTCTCGTCTAAGAACAGACTAGGCTAAGTATAACTTAACGGGATTCAATCGGGATATACTTCTCGCCGACTGGTCCAACATAATCAGCGCGAGGGCGAATAAGCCGGTTGTCTTCGTACTGCTCGAGGATATGCGCGGTCCATCCGGATAGGCGGCTGATCGCGAAGATTGGCGTGAACAAGTCGCGCGGAATCTCAAGTGTCGTATAGACCGAAGCGGAGTAGAAGTCTACGTTAGGCTTCAGCCCCTTCTGGCCGGTAACGAGCTCTTCGATCTTAATGGACATCTCATACAGCTCCATGTTGCCAGTCAGCTTGCCCAGCTCGCGTGACATCTTCTGAAGATGCTTCGCACGAGGGTCGCCATTCTTGTACACACGGTGGCCGAAGCCCATAATCTTCTCCTTGTTGCTTAGCTTCTCGTTAATAACGGACTCCACATTAGCTGCTGAACCAATCTCTTCCAGCATGACCATGACGGCTTCGTTAGCACCGCCGTGAAGAGGGCCCTTCAGAGCGCCGATAGCCGAAGTTACGCCGGAGTAGATGTCAGACAGCGTCGCTACGGTTACGCGTGCGGCGAATGTCGATGCATTCAGCTCATGATCGGCATGGAGAACGAGAGCTTGGTCAAGTGCCTTAACGGCTACTTCAGCAGGCTCATTGCCAGTCAGCATATACAAGAAGTTATAAGCAATCGATACACCAGTCTTCGGAGCTACCGGCTCAAGACCTTGGCGAATGCGAGCGAATGCAGCGACAACGGTCGGCAGCTGCGCTTGCAGCTTAATCGCCTTGTGAAGGTTCGATTCCTTGGACATATCATTAGCTGCCTCATCATAGAGAGCCAGGCTCGATACCGCTGTGCGAAGAGCAGCCATGGAGTTCGTGTCCTGCGGGTACAGCTTGATCCCCTGGAGCACTTCGGCCGGAACAGGAGCATATTGGTCGAGCTGCTGCTGCAGCTCAGCAAGCTCAGCCTGGTTAGGCAGCTTGCCATACCATAGTAGATAAGCTACTTCTTCGAAAGTAGCGTTCTCCGCAAGATCATCAATGTCGATGCCGCGGTAAGTCAGTACACCATCAATAATGGAGCTGATGGAAGACTTGGCTGCGACGATGCCTTCAAGACCTTTAGTAGCTGTCATTCGTTTCTCTCTCCTTTAACTCGCAAATTATACCATTAAGAAAAAGTTAGTTATCCCATTCTGCTAACAGCATCATGTTTAATCATAAATGATTTCGGAAGGGAAAGGAACAAAATGAGACATAAAATTGCTTTATCGCTGTCATAAAGTTTTTTTTCGCTTACCTAACCGTGATACCTATTGCGAAGTCCCAGATTGAATGTTTCCCCAACTAGCCCAATTTTAACCTTCCGAACTTATAAGATTATGCAAAAGCGGTCTTCTCCGCAATAAGTCAGCTATTTCTATCAACAACCAAGTTCTGTTACACTATTCGTTAGGCAGACGCTTATTATGGATGAACCGGAGGTCCTTGACTGAAATGATGGAACAGCGCATCGGCATTATAGATATAGGCTCCAACTCCGTTCGGCTCGTCATCTACGAACGGACAGCCAGCGGAGCTCATCGTGTGATTGACGGAAGCAAACGGCCGGTGAGGCTTAGCGAGCGCATTACCGAAGACGGCAGCTTGTCGGAGGAGGCTGTGACTGAACTGCTTGATACGCTGCGGCACTTCGGACTGATATGCGCCCATCACCAGACGGGCCATATTCGAGCGGTCGCAACGGCAGCAGTACGCAACGCAGCCAACCGTGATCAAGTACTGAGCCGAATTCAAGCGGAGAGCGGTCTCGTTATTGAGCTGCTGTCAGGCAAGGACGAAGCGGAATACGGCTTCATTGGCATGATTAACGCAATGGATGTGAAGGACGGCTACCTTATTGATATCGGAGGAGGCAGCACTGAGCTGTCACTGTTCCAAGACCGCAAGCTCGTTCATTCCATCTCCTTCCCGTTCGGCTGTGTCAGCTTGAACCGCCGGTTCGCGGCGAAGGGCATGGTGAGTGACGAGTCAATGCGGGCGCTTGAATCATTAGTGAGCAGCTCGCTGTCCTCCGTCAGCTGGCTCCGCGACTTGCCGGGGCTTCCCCTTATTGGGGTCGGAGGAACCGTCCGCTCCTTAGGGAAGATCTCGCAGGCGGTGACGAAGTATCCTTTTACCCAGACCCATAACTATCCCATTACCGGTGACGCTGTAGACCAGCTGTTCGACCAGCTCCGGAAGCTGCCGCTCGACAAGCGACGCAAGTTCCCAGGCTTGTCCAAGGACCGTACCGATCTAATCGTCCCCGGCCTCGCGGTCCTGCGCGTCATCTACAAGGCCATTCATGCTTCTCATTACAAAATATGCGGAGCCGGGCTGCGCGATGGACTGTTCTACACGACTCGCTTCCCGGACCGACCTAAGCTGTCGGATGTGTTATCCTACAGCCTGCAGAACTTGAGCGCCCTTCATCCAGAAGCGCCCAAGCAGCATGTGTCCCAGGTCAACCGGCTCGGACTGCAGCTCTTCGACTTCCTGCACCCGCTTCGCCAGGACAAGCTCCCCCCTCGGGCAAGAGTGTGGCTGGATACGGCCTCTACTCTATTCCGAATCGGTGCTTCCATTGATTATTACGAGTACAGCAAGCATTCCTTCTACTTGATTACGAACTCCAGATTGAACGGCTTGTCCCACCGGGAGATTCTAATTATAGGAGCGATCGCTTCGTACAAAAGCAAAAATCGGGTTCGTCAGCTCCTTGCCGATTATAAGGAGTTGCTGAACGAAACCGATTATCAAGTCATCTATGAATTAGGAATATTGCTGCATCTAGCCATCGCGCTCGACCGCAGCGAGACGCAAGCAATCGGCAGATTATCGATGGAAGAGGAGGGCAAGCAGCTCCACCTGCTGCCTGTCCGATCTCATGGATCTCTCGCGGTGGAACGGCGGGAGGTCGAAGCTCTCTCGGAGGATTTCTACAAGCTGTGGAGCGTCTCTCCCGTTCTGGCACAGACGGATTATACGTGATTCGTTACTTCTTCCAATTAGCAATATGTCTAGCTTCGAACTGGCTCCGGAACGGCGGCAGATCATTCTCTACCCGGGTGTAACTGCCGCTCGACTGCAGCTCCCTAGCCTTCACATTGTCATTCAAGTTCATCTGCAGCATATTAATGAGTGAACTGCGGAGGCTCGGATCGAACACGGGCGAGATTAACTCAATTCGCCGTGTCAGGTTCCGAGTCATCCAGTCTGCGCTCGACAGATACACTTCCTCTTCTCCTCCATTGCAGAAGTACATAATCCGCGCATGCTCCAGGAAGCGGTCAACGATGGAGATCACTCGTATATTCTCACTGCGCCCCGGCACTCCAGGACGAAGACAGCATACCCCTCTGACGATCAGCTCAATCTGAACCCCAGCCTCGGATGCCTCATACAGCTTGTCGATCATCTCCTGGTTAGACAGGGAGTTCATCTTCGCAATAATTCTCGCCGGCTTGCCTTGAAGCGCATTATCCTTCTCCCGCTCGATGAGCCGGTACAGCTTATCCTTCAGATCCGTAGGCGCAACGCCGAACGCCTTCCAGTCATACGGGGAAGAGTAGCCCGTCACTTCATTGAACAGAGCTGAAGCATCGCCCCCAATGATAGGGTGGGATGTGAACAAGCCAATGTCGGTATACAGCGTTGCTGTGCTGTCATTGTAGTTGCCCGTTCCGACATGCACATAGCGCTTCAGCAGGCCCTGCTCTCTCCGGACAACCAGCAGAATCTTCGCATGCGTCTTCAGCCCTACGAGGCCGTATACGACATGGCAGCCTGCCTTCTCCAGCTGGCGCGCCCAAGCGATGTTGCGTTCCTCATCGAATCTGGCCTTCAGCTCCACGACAACCGTTACTTGCTTGCCTGATTCAGCCGCCTTAGCGAGTGCCTGTACGAGCTTCGATTGGCCGCTGACCCGGTAGAGGGTCATCTTAATCGCGAGCACATCCGGGTCGTAGGCCGCTTGCATGAGGAAGTCTGTCACCGCCTCGAACGCTTCATATGGGTGGTACATGAGAATATCTCGCTCACGGATCACATCGAACATATCATCATTCTCATCGAATTCCTTCGGATAGACCGGCTCGAGCCGCTCATACCGCAGTGAATCATAGCCCGGCAGCGCATGCGCGAACTTCATCAGGAAGCTGAGGTCCAGCGGACCGTCGATCTCAATGAGGTTATCTTGAATCTCGAGCTCTTCCTGCAAGGTCTGCAGGGCATAAGGATGCATCCCCTTGCCAACCTCCAGCCGGACGGGCATTCCCCAGCGCCTGCGCCGCAGCTCCTTCTCAATCTCCTCTAGCAGATCCTCCGCACCTTCCTCGTTCAGCGTCAGGTCTGCATTGCGAGTGAGGCGGAACGGATGGACAGCGAACGGCGTATAGCCGTTGAACAGCGTATGAATATGCTCCTCAATCAGATCCTCTAGCAGGACGAATTCAGACTTCTTGCTGTTGATTCTCCCCGGTACCCGTACGAAGCGGGACAGGATAGAAGGAACTTGTACAATCGCGAAGTAAGGCTCCTCATCCGAGCTGTCATGCTCACGGCGAAGCAGCACAGCTAGGTACAGCTCCTTCGTATGGACGAGCGGGAATGGACGGCTCTGATCGACAGCCATCGGTGTCAGGACGGGGAACACAATCTCGTGAAAATGCTCGGAAACCGCCTTCGTCTGCGTAGCATTGAGCTCATCGATGGAACGAATGCAAATGCCTAACCGCGACAATCCGCGAAGCACCTCCCGATAGGTACGATATTGCTCCGTTACCATCTGGGTCGTTCGCTTAATCAATCTCTTCCATAGGCCGGCTGGTGTATAGCCGGTAAAGTCCGTCTTCGTATAGCCTGCCTTCATCTGATCCTGAATGCCGGCTACACGAACGCTCATGAATTCGTCTAAGTTGCTGGAGACGATGGATAGAAACTTGGCACGTTCAAGCAGTGGAGTGCGAACCTCCTGAGCTTCTTCCAATACGCGTCGGTTGAACTCAATCCAGCTTAAATCCCGGTTAACATAGTGGGACAATTGTTTGGTCATAGTGATTACGGCCTCCCCTGTAGAACCCCATTATGCCTTATATTTATTATTGTCATGTTAAAGGTTTGTAAATATGAGGTAAACATCAGGTTCGACGGATCGTAAACCCTCCGCCTCCACCTCCGCGCATCTTGCGCTCCAGCCACTTCAGCATCAGACCGCGATAGACAGGTCTCGTTCCCGGGAACAAGAAGGTTATTCCGATGAGATCGGTTATAAATCCCGGGAACAGCAGCAATATCCCGCCGACTAGAATACATAACCCGTCCAGCATCGTTCTCCCCGGAATCTGACCTTGCTGCATCTGAAGCTGAGCCGATGCCCATACCTTGCGCCCCTCGGCTAATGAGAGATAGGCGCCGGTGACGCTGATTAAGATGAGAATTAGGAAGGTCGTCCAGCCTCCCAGCCAGTCCCCAACCTGCAAGATTCCCCACAGCTCAATCGTCGGTATGATTAGAAAGGCTGCTAACAGCCACTTGTACATAGCCCATCCTCCATCTCTCTTATGAGTTAATCGTCTCAGGTCCGCCGGTGGCCTCTCCATCCATCAAGCTCTGAAGAAGCTTATACAGCACTGGAATGGAACGGTCCAGACGGGACGGACGCCACTCCTCGTTCACCCACACATGACTCGTTCCGCCTTGAACCAACAGCTCACCTGGCAGCTCCTCGTTCCCGTTCCAGTAACAGTCACCGCTGAGCTGGCTCACGCTCTCCTCTTCCACCCTTCTCACTTGCGATTCGAAGGTCATTCGAAGTGGAGATAATTCCGTAACTCTCGTACAGATGATGACCCTATCATCATATCGAGCCGGCAGCACATACTTGCACCTTAGATCAATGACAGGCAGCAGCAGTCCGCTCTCCTCAATGGATCGATAATTCCAGCCGGCAGCCCTTATCCATTCTGTACGTCCAATCTCGAACCAGGTAACATAATTGCCATGGAATACAACACCCATCCGATCCGTCTCTTGGTATCTTACCCGAAGCGGATGTATGACCCATGGTGAAGCGAGTCTATTGATGGTCAATGAGGTGTCTCCTCCCTTCGTGAATAGGTTAGATAAAAAGCCGTTCATCATGGGATGAACGGCTAATTGGAGAAGGTTGCGTGTTAAAAAAGTGGAGCCTCTTACAGTACCTTGGATTGACCAGAGTAGATGACGCCAGTCTCTCCATAGATCGTAACTTCCATGCCGTCCTTCAGAAGCTCAAGCGCGTTCTGAATGCCAAGAATGACCGGAATGCCCAGGTTAAGTCCGCATACTGCTGCATGGCTTGTAATACCGCCTTGCTCTGTAATAACGGCAGATGCCTTCTCGAAGGCAGGCATATATTCCTTATCCGTAGACACTGTCACTAGAATGGAGCCGCGCTCCATCTTCGCTATTGCTTCTTCCGGTGTACGAGCAACTACAATACGTCCAGTAGCTGTCTGTGAGCCAATGCCTTGGCCTTGGGCCAGCAACTCACCGATATGGTGAATCTTGATCAGGTTGGTCGTACCTGCACGGCCGACTGGAACGCCGGCTGTAATGACGACCGTATCACCCAGGCTGAGGATTCCTGTAGTCATTGCACCGTTAACGGCGGTCTCGAACATCTCATCCGTCGTATTCGCATCCGCGCCAAGCACAGGCGTTACGCCCCAGATCAGAGCAAGACGACGCATAACCTTCACGTCTGATGTAATTGCGATAATCGGTGACTTCGGACGGTACTTCGACACCATACGAGCGGTGAAGCCGCTCTGAGTGGAAGTAATAATCGCCTTCGCCTTCAGATCAAGTGCAGTATTCGCTACAGATTGGCTGACTGCTTCCGTAACGGAAGTCTGCTGCGCACTTGCTTGCTTCTTGAAGATCTCACGGTATTCCAATGCTGACTCTGCACGAGTAGCAATGCGTGACATCGTAAGGACGGATTCCACCGGATACTTCCCTGCAGCAGTCTCGCCGGACAGCATGATCGCATCGGTGCCGTCGAAGATCGCATTCGCCACGTCACTTGCTTCTGCGCGTGTTGGACGCGGGTTGCGCTGCATGGAATCAAGCATCTGTGTAGCTGTAATGACTGGCTTACCCGCACGGTTACACTTGCGAATCATATCCTTCTGTACGAGAGGAACCTCTTCAGCAGGAATCTCGACGCCCAAGTCTCCACGTGCGACCATCAGGCCGTCGGATACTTCAAGGATCTCGTCCAGATTGTCTACGCCTTGTTGATTCTCGATCTTCGAGATGATCTGAATGTGGGATGCGTTGTGACGCTCCAGCAGCTCACGAATCTCCAGTACGTCGCTAGCCTTACGAACGAAGGAAGCTGCGATGAAGTCGATGCCTTGCTCGATACCGAAGACGATATCATTCGCATCCTTCTCGGTAATACCAGGAAGGGAGATGTGAACGCCTGGTGCGTTAACCCCCTTCTTGCTCTTGATCTGGCCGGAGTTGACGATGCGGCACTTGATCTCCGTACCTTGAACATCCTCAACGGTCAGACCGATCAAGCCGTCATCAATTAGGATTGTTGAGCCGACATTCACGTCCTGTGGAAGGTTCGCGTATGTGACAGGTATACGGTTAATATCACCAAGAATCTCTTCTGTTGTCAGCGTAATGAATTGTCCAGCTTCCAGCTCAATCGGCTCTTCTTTTAGCTTGCCAAGGCGAATCTCTGGGCCTTTGGTATCGAGTAGAATCGCTACGTTGCTGCCAAGCTCTTCGTTCGCTTGACGAATATTTTTAATTCGGTTGCCATGCTCTTCGAAGTCGCCGTGTGAGAAGTTCAGTCGAGCAACGTTCATTCCTGCATGAATTAGTTTTTTTGTGTTCTCAAGCGACTCGCTTGATGGACCGATTGTACATACGATTTTAGTTTTGCGCATAGTAGGTTTCCTCCGATTAATGCTTCTGTGTTCATCTCATACTTACTCATCATACACCCTTATTGATTCGCTTAGAGGCTGGGCTTGTCCATCCTAAGCTTGTGCTGGCTGCGTAACTTCTTTCTGTGCAGGTTCTGAGACTGGCTCGGAATCAGCTGGAACTGCAGCAGGCTGCAGCTCGGCTTCTTCCATCTTAGGCTCGACATGAGCGGTACGGAACTCGCCAATCTTCCGGAATTTATCATAACGGTCCTGAATCAGCTCTTCCGATGTCATGTTCATGAGCGGCTCAAGGTGCCGCCATATCGCTTCCTTAATATGCTCAGCTTGCATCGCCATATCACGATGTGCTCCGCCTTGCGGTTCGGGAATGATATCTTCAATCACACCGAATTCCAGCAGATCTTTTGCCGTAATTTTCATAGCTTCTGCAGCAAGGTCTGCCTTCGAAGCATCCTTCCATAGAATGGAGGCTGCTCCATTGGGAGAGATGACCGAATAGATGGCATTCTCCAGCATGAGAACACGATTGCCCACACCAAGCGCAAGTGCACCTCCGCTACCGCCTTCACCGATAACGACGCAGATGATCGGCACGCCGAATCCGGCCATCTCCCTTAGATTGCGGGCGATCGCCTCCGATTGACCGCGCTTCTCCGCGGTATCCCCGGGATAAGCACCCTTGGTATCAATGAAGGTAACGATCGGACGGTTGAACTTGTCAGCTTGCTGCATTAGCCGAAGCGCCTTGCGGAATCCCTCTGGATGCGGACTGCCGAAGAACCGAGCGATGTTATCTCTCGTATCCTTGCCTCGCTGATGCCCGATAACGGTGACGGGCACGCCGTTCAGCTTCGCAAGACCACCCACTATAGCCAGATCATCGGCAAACAACCGGTCTCCATGAAGCTCAAGGAAATCGGTGAATACCGCTCCGATGAAGTCTAATGAGGTTGGCCTGCTGTGATGGCGTGCCACATGCATTCTCTGGGCTGGGGTCAGCTCGCTGTACAGCTCTTCCTGAAGCTGCTTACAGCGCTCTTCAAGCCGAAGAATCTCCTCCGTGAAGTCAATACCCTTCTCCTCGGCAATCTTCTTCAGCTCTGTAATCTTGCTGCGCATATCGTGCAGCGGTTTCTCAAAGGGCAGCTCACCCGCCATGGGACAATCCCTCCCTTACGGTATGCATATCAAGCAGCTTAGTCAGTGTCGGCTTCATATCCTTGCGGTGAACGACCTTATCCAGCTGTCCATGCTGAAGATTGAACTCAGCCGTCTGGAAGTTGTCCGGAAGCTTCTGCCGGATGGTCTGTTCAATAACGATGCGGCCAGCGAAGCCCACTACAGCACCAGGCTCGGCCAAGTTATAATCTCCGAGACTCGCGAATGAAGCCGATACACCGCCCATCGTGGGGTCGGTGAACACGGAAATAAACAAACCGCCTCCGCCTTGGAACTTAGCAAGTGCTGCGCTTGTCTTCGCCATCTGCATTAAGCTTAGTATGCTCTCTTGCATCCGGGCGCCGCCCGAAGTAGAGAAAATAAGAATAGGCAAGCTCTTCGCCATTGCTGCTTCGATTGCTCTTGTTATCTTCTCCCCAACGACGGAGCCCATGCTCCCGCTGAAGAAGTCGAAGCTCATAACCGCAACAACGACAGGGTACCCGCCAATCGTGCCTTCACCGGTAATAACGGCATCGCGAAGTCCGGAATTCTTCTTCTGCTGCTCCAGCTTATTCGCATAGCCTGGGAAGGTCAGCGGATCTTCGGATTCCAGATCGGCGTCGTACTCATACAAACGCCCGTCATCGAGCGTCATTCCGATCCGTTCCCACGCACTTAATCGGAAATGATGGCCGCATGACGAGCACACCTTCAGGTTCTTATCCAATTCTTTGCTGTACTGAATGGTGCCGCATTTGGAGCACTTATTCATCAGTCCCTCAGGAATGTCCCGCTTCGGACGATCTTGGGATGCTGAAGGAATGGTAGCGTACTTCTTCTTGTAAAATAAGTCCTTAATCTGCACGTGTGACACCTCTCAAGGGCGCAATAGTATGGGGCTGTTCCTCAGGATTGAATAATGGAATTGAACACTTCCTGTATCTCTTCCAGTTCACCGGACGGAACTAATATCTCATATTGTTGTTTGGAGAGATTAACCGCTCGAATCTTCACCAGGAAGCCTTCCTCGGTTAGGCGCTTCTTAATGCTCTCCGCGAATCTCGCTGATGGAGCGATATAAATGACCGTCCACATGAAAATGGTACCCCCTAAACTCTCGGTAACAGGCCATATGATGTCATAATGATACCATAGTCATGGGGAATCGGGCAAATCATACCGGATAGCCTTAGGGTCCTGATGAGCAATGCGAGCCGATGCAGCCGCAGCCACGCCAGCAACGAGGTCATCCAGGAACACATGAATCCTCTCGCCCTTCAGGTTAAGCTGCTTAATAATGCCCGGCTTGACCTTGTCCAGATAGCCGAAGGAAGTCAGGCCTATCATCCCATACACATGCGTAATGCCGAGCGCCAGCGTCTCATCTACCCCGTACAACGATTCATCATTCTCCATAATGGCCTGCAGTGGTTCGGGAAGCAGTCTTCGCTCCGCCAGCTCATCAAGCGCTATCCCCGTATACAATACATATTGAACTTCCCGCTTGCCTAGCACCGTCCGCACACTGTCCAAGCATTCCTCAATAGTCAAGTCCCCATTATAGGGTCTCTGCAGCGTATACACGATCTCTGCTATATCCTCTACCTTGACGCCGCGCTTCATGAGCCAGTTCTCGATGCCAGATGTCATAAGCTTCCCCTCCTGATCCGCCTGGCGAGCAGGCTGCAGCGGCAGGCGCTGCCTTAGGGCGGCGCGTATGCCGAATCTGCTTGTATCACCAAGTGTATGCGGCCATTCCTTAGAATGTGCATACGAACTTGACAAGCCTAGGTCAGGAGCAGCACTGGGGAAGCCGCCGGCGCTGGGCTGGGCGCGTCTGGCGCTTGGCGCGGTAGTGCGTGGCGCTTGGCGCGTCTGGCGATTCGTGCGGTAGTGCATGGCGCTTGGCGCGGCAGTACATGACGCTTGGCGCGTCTGGCGCTTCGCGCGGCAGTGCGTGGCGATTGATGCGGCAGTACATGACGCTTGGCGCGTCTGGCGCTTGGCGCGGCAGTACATGACGCTTGGCGCGTCTGGCGCTTCGCGCGGCAGTACGTGGCGCTTGGTGCGTCTGGCGCTTGGCGCGCGGCTTCTGGTGCTGGGATCCGGCATTTCAACAGTGCGTGACGCTTGGCGCGGGCCTTAGTTAGAAAATAGTAGCATATGAATCAAGGTTAATGTTTGACGCTTCGATCGCTTATGTCGGGACGGAACTCAGAGACCTTATTTGAACCGAAAACTGCTTAATTTGGAGGTCTAGCGGAACTGCAAGCCCTTATTTACCTGTAAAAGTGGATTTTACCTTCATCGTTTGCCCAATAAGGCTATTAGTTCCGTTAGCCTCGAAAATGATGCCCAGATGGCCGAATAAGGGCTGTTGGTTCCGCTAGCATCTATTCTGTTGAAACTTCACCATAGGTGACAGTTGCTAAGTTAGCATTCTATAGCGTCTGGTAATTCAACAATGAGGCTACCTGACGCGGCGATGGGGAGCTCTGGTGCTGGGACCAGGACAGCAGCAATTCGCGGCGCTCAGAGCGGAGACTCTAGTGCTGGAATCCAGTACTTCAGAGCTCTGTCGCTTGGCGCGGAGCCCTAGTGCTGAAGAGCTGGGCTCGGCAGCGTTACTTCACGGCGGCTGAGCCGCTGCCGAACAGCTGCTCAATCGCCGAGAATAGCTGCGGCGATGGCTTCACGTTGAAGCTGTCGCTCAGCGCCAGCGTCCGTTGCTCGCGCTCGTAGAACAGAACGGTGCCAAGCGGCCCCGGATGTTCGGCGAGCAGCGCCTTCAGTCTGGCGAGCGCGGCCGGCTGCTCCCGCGCCGCCGCGATCTTGATGTACACCCGCTGCCGCTTCCGCTCAGCGGGTGCCTTGCCCGGCGCCGCCGCAGCCGCAGGCGGCGCTGCCCCGGGGCCGGGCCGTGCCGGCTTCGCCGCTGGCACGGCAGGCCCTGCCTGCGGCTGCGCCAGGCCGGCCCGCTTCGCGGGGCCGGCGGGCCCAGCCGCAGGCTTCGCGGCTGCGCCGCGGGCTGCGCGCGCGTGCGCTTGGCGCTGCAGCCGCCGGACCTGCCCGGGCAGGTCAAGGTCCGTGCGGCCTATAGGGACAACGTCTTCGACAATGAGCTTGAAGTCGTCGTCCCCTTGCTGGACGGTGGCCTGGATGATCGCCAGGCCGCCCTTCTCAATCTTATCCTGGCATCGCCGCCAGGTGGACGGGAACACCACGGCCTCAACTCGTATAATGCGGTCCTCGACTTCAAGGAAGCCCATCGCATCCCCCTTCTTGCTCGTGAATGGCTTCAGGGATACGATCATGACGCCTAGTATAGCAACTGTCCCGTCCGGCGCCTCAGCCAGCTCCACCAGCCGGTCCAGCTGCAGCGACTCAAGCTCCGGAGCTGCCGCATCCAGAGGATGGCCGGACAGGTAGAGGCCGAGCAGCTCCCGCTCGAGATCAAGCACTTGGGTAGTGGTGAACGGCATAATCTCCGGCAGCTCTACATCCCAGTTCTGCACCTCGTCGAAGCCGAACAGCTCGATCTGCAGCTCCTCCCGCTCCTTGCGCCATCTGAGGGCGGCTTCCACGGTCTCCTCGAGCGCGCCGAGCTGCTGAGCGCGATGGCCGGGCAAGGAATCCAGCGCCCCTGCCTGTATCAGCGACTCCAGCACCCGCTTGTTCACGACTCTTAAGTCTACCCTGCGGCACAAGTCCAGGAGACTGACGAACAGTCCTTCCTGCCTCTCCTTCAGCAGCGCCTCGATCGCATGGGTGCCGACATTCTTGACCGCAGCTAGTCCGAAGCGTACGCCGCCCTCCTTGGGAGCGAACGACACCTCGCTCTCATTCACATCAGGTGGCTGGACGGCGATGCCCATTCTCCGGCATTCATCTACATACTCGGCCGTCTTGCGCTGATTGCCTACGACTGAAGCGAGCATGGAAGCCATGAAGGGAACCGGGTAATGAGTCTTCAGCCAGGCGGTCTGGAAGGCTAATACTCCATAGGCAGCAGCATGGGCGCGCGGGAAGCCGTAGTCAGCGAATCGTACGATCATATCATATACATGATTCGCCTCTTCGGCTGTGAAGCCTTGCCCTAATGATCCGTGGACGAAGTGCTCCCGCTCCTTGTCCAGCACTTCACGCTTCTTCTTCGACACGGCCCTGCGGAGCAGGTCGGCTTCCCCAAGAGAGAAGCCCGCCATCGTCGACGCAATCTGCATAATCTGCTCTTGATAGACGATAATGCCGTAGGTGTCACTCAGGATAGGCTCCAGAGCAGGGTGCGGATACTCTACCGCAAGCTGTCCATGCTTGCCGCCGATATACTTCGAGATGAATTCCATAGGACCTGGTCGGTACAGGGCCAATACTGATACGATATCCTCGAACTCCGTCGGCTTCAGGTCACGGAGCACACGGCGCATGCCGGAGGACTCCAGCTGGAAGATGCCCGTCGTGTCCCCCCTGCCAAGCATCCGGTAGGTCTCCTCATCATGATCTGGAATCGTACGGAAGTCGATGTCCCGTCCATGCTGTACCTTCACCCATTGAAGCGTACGCTCCAGGATTGATAACGTACGCAGGCCGAGGAAGTCCATCTTGAGCAGTCCGACTGCTTCCAAGCTCTCCATAGGATATTGGGTTAGCGCGCTGCGCTCCCCACCAGCCTGCAGAGGGACATAATGCGTCAACGGCTCTTCCGAGATGACGACTCCTGCGGCATGAGTAGAGGCATGGCGAGGCATACCCTCCACCTTCAGTGCCATCTTCATCATCGCACCAGTCTTGGGCTGGCGTTCACAAGCGTCCCTAAGCTCCTGACTCTGTGACAGCGCCCCCGCAAGCGTAATGCCAAGCTGGGCGGGAATAAGCTTCGCCGCACGATCAACCTCGGCATAGGGCACGTTCATCGCCCTTCCCACATCGCGAAGCGCTGCCTTCGCGGCCATCGTCCCGAATGTAATAATCTGAGCAACATGGTCTTCCCCATACTTCGCTCCAACGTATGCAATTACTTCATCCCGTCGTTCATCATTGAAGTCGATATCGATATCCGGCATCGATATCCTCTCGGGATTGAGGAATCGCTCGAACAGCAGCTTGTACTTCAGCGGATCCACATCGGTAATTCTTAGCGTATAAGCAACCAAGCTGCCTGCAGAGGAGCCCCGTCCAGGACCGGTCCGAATGCCTCGCTCATGGGCGAATCGAATGAAGTCCCACACGATGAGGAAATAATCGCTGAAGCCCATCTTCTCAATGACGGACAATTCATAAGCTAGCCGATCCTCGGCTCTCTGTCTATAAGCGAGGTCCTCTGCCCACTCCGGCAGCCCCGCGTACCTTGCAGCCAGCCCGTCTGAACATAGAGCAGCCAGGTAATCCGCGGAGCTCATCCCGCCTGGCACAGGCCGGAATACGGGCAGTGCCGCTCGGCCGAGCGTTAGCTCAAGGCTGCACCTCTCCGCAATAAGCGCGGTGTTGCGAACCGCTTCCGGGACATGGCGGAACAACGCGGACATCTCTTCCTCTGTCTTCAGATACAGCTGATTGGTCATCATCTTCAGCCGGTCTTCATCTTGGGTCGTCTTGCCAGTGCCAATACACAGCAGAATATCCTGGACAGCTGCATCTTCCTCCTGCAGATAGTGCACATCATTCGTTGCAGCGAGCGCGATGCCTGTGTCGCGGGACAACTCAATCATAGCCTTGGCAACCTTCTTCTGCTCCAGCATGCCGTGGTCCTGCAGCTCCAGGAAGTAGTCTTCACCGAAGATCGCCTGGTAACGAAGGGCCGCCGCCTTCGCTTCCTCCGGCTTGTCATGGAGCAGATGCTGCGACACTTCTCCCTTCAAGCAGGAGCTCAGGCAGATCAGTCCTTCCCGATGCTCGGCAAGCACTTCCATATCAATACGAGGCTTGTAATGGAACCCTTCGAGATGTCCGATGGAGCACAGCTTCATGAGATTGCGGTAGCCCGTCTCATTCTTGGCGAGCAGGATCAGATGGTAGGTCGGTTGATCCTTGCGGGCGCCCTTCTCGAAGCGTGAGCCTGCGGTTATATACATCTCGCAGCCGATAATCGGCTTCACTCCATGCTCTATGCATAGCCGGTAGAACGGAATCGCCCCATACATGACGCCATGATCCGTCAAGGCGAGCGACTTCATGCCAAGCTGAGCGGCGCGCTTCACGAGATCGCGAATGCGGGCCGCTCCGTCAAGCAAGCTATATTCACTATGAACGTGCAGATGCACGAATGGTTCGTTCTGTCTTCCTTCGCTCATTCCAACCAACCTCCACCGCTAACAAGCGCTATGCCCCTAGTGTACCACAATCCGGCCGCATGCGAACACCTATTCCCGAAGGAGCCCAGGATGAGTGCTGAACTTTGCTATCATATTCCATCCCTTGACCCCCATAGACTAGTAGAAGCGAAGGACAAGCCGGATTCTAATAAGAGGCAGGTGATTGGAATGAATTACTTCTTAACGAAGGCAGGGCTGGACTTCTTCACTGCATTCGGCGTGGTGCTGGGCGGCGCGATGCTGGCAGGCATCGGATCGATCTTCATGATGCTTCCGCCGACGGCGATGATGCTCGATACAGCTGACCGGTTGAAAATATGGGCCATCGTAGCAGCCATCGGCGGCTCCATCGACCCGGTGCGTGTCATTGAGAGCAACATTAACCTCGGTCATCTATCTCCAGCCTTCCAACAAATCTGTTATATTATTATCGCCTTCCTCGGAGCCCATCTTGCTACTGAACTGGTCAGGCTCATATGCAAGGGAGCGGCATAAGAGACGATGCGAATTCCTCCCTTCTACCGGTATGTGCGGATGATGCAGATGGTTGGAGTGTTGCTGCTGGGCATGATTATTGGAGCGATTATCTACAACACACTGTTCCAGGCCCAGTTCGATGCTCTGCTCAATACGAATATTGGACAAGAGATGCAGCTCATACAGAATGAAGAAGATATCAGATACCTCACCCAGTTCAAGAACAAGCATACGGTCATTAAGAGCATCCTCCCCCGCATTGAGTCTGAGTCGGGACCGAAGGCGGAGAGGCTGGAGCTTAGCCAAGTGAGGCAAGCCGAGTTAATGAAGAGAATTAAGGGAGATCTGAACGTATTCATAGGGAGCAGCATCTACGAGATCGATTCCAATGCGAAGTTCGCCCGTATCCTGCTCGACAGGAAGGTGTATGAGGATGTGCTGGAGAAGAGCTACACGGTTGAAGTGAAGACGATGCTTGTCGTCGACAATGTGCTCCATGTCTGGGTGAAGGTACGGGAATACCAGCGCCCTCCTGGCTAATCTCTGAGGTGTGACTGAGGTGTGACTGAGGTGTTATTGAAGTGTGACTGAAGCGTTACCGTAGCGGCTTCGCCATGAAGGTATTGTCCGCTCGCAATTCATGCTACAATGAGGACAATCTAATATAAGGAGCTGCACAATAGTATGATGTCTAACTTAATCTCCTTCGTGCTTGCACCCGGAATGATCATAGCGTTGCTGTTCACGGTCATCCACTCCCTTCGCGCGAGACGATCGCAGGACCCTCGAGCTAGAGGGCTGTACAGCGCTAGGATGAATGTCAGTATGGGAACGATGCTGCTCTTCATGGCAGCCATTCAACTGTTCCTATCGAATGAGTCGACGCTGCGCATCGTGATGGGGTCCCTATTCCTCGTACTGGGGGTATTCAATATATTCGCAGGCCTGCGCAACTTAAGCCATTATCGTACACTGAAGGGATAACCCAGCGCGGGTTATCCCTTCAGTGCCGTTAGTAGGCATCCATCATCTGCGCCGTCATCATCGCCTTCACGGCCAGCCCATCCTGGCCGCGAAGCTCAATCTCCAGCTTCGTAGACTTCCTGCTCAGCTCAAGGGCTCTGGGAGTTATCGTGATCTCGCTGTCGATCTGGACAGGCCTTACGAAGTAAGTCGTCATACTCTCGAGGATGTAATCTCTCTTCCCGAGCTCTCGTACCATCCGCCGGCCGGCCTGTGTCATCAAGGTGACGAGTATGCCTTCGGATACCATGCCGAGTGAACCTGACATCTGCGGCGTCACCACTCCGGTATAAGTCAAGCTGAGTGCGTCTTCTTGACGCTCTGGCTTCTCTTCCATGAAGCCCGACCACATGAGATCGTCGAACGTCTCTCCTGACTCGGGCTGCTTGCCCGCGAAGCGCATAGCATCCAGTACTTCCTGCCTTGTAATGACTCCAAGCAGCTTGCGATGCCGGTCAACGACCGGCAGCAGATCGATGCCCTCTGCAGCCATCGTATGGGCGGCGGACGTAACCGTAATATTCGGCGCTGCCGTAATCGGATGTCTCGTCATGAGCTTGTCGATTAGAACTTCGCCAGCTGCTCCCGCTGCATCCTTCGCCGTCATCATACCGATGACACGGCTACGCTCGTCTAGAACAGGGAAGCGTGTCTGCCCGGTGTCTAACGATAAGGTTCTGTATTCGCCAATTGAATTGCCTATGCGGAGTACATCAGCAGGACGGCTGAAGGTGACGATGTCTTCAATTAACATAATCTTGCGCTTGATGAGACGATCATACATGGCCCGGTTAATCATCGATGCTACGGTGAACGTATCATGCCTGGAGGTTAGAATCGGCAGACCTTGCTCATCGGCAAGACGCTGAACTTCCGCGGTTGGCTCGAATCCGCCCGTTATGAGCACTCCTGCTCCTTGCTCAAGGGCACAACGATGCGCCGATATCCGGTTACCTACAATGAGCAGACTGCCTTGATCAATGTAGCGCAGCATCGCCTCAAGCTCCATGGCGCCGATGACGAACTTGTGCAGCGGCTTGTCCAGCCCAGATGCTCCTCCGAACACTTGACCCTCTACAATGTCAGACACCTCCTTGAAGGTGAGCTGATCGAGCGATTCCCTCCGCTTGCGGTCAATACGGACAGTGCCGATTCGCTCCTTCGTGGATACTAGTCCGGCAGCCTCGGCCTCCTTAATAGCCTTATATGCGGTTCCTTCACTCACTCCCAGTTCCTTAGCCACAGCCCGAACAGATATTCTTGTGCCTATAGGCAGCGTCTGGATATGGCCTAGTATGAGCTCATGCTTCGTCGTCGTATCGCCGCCGTTCACCGTGTCCATCTCTGCTTGCCCCCGTTATTGTCGTAGTCATTCTATTATAGGGGATCTCTTGGATGAAGTCATAGCTCCTTGGAGCTATGCATCTGCTGATCGCTACCAATCAAGCAGCACCTTCGTTATTCTAAGCCTGGCGTTAATCTCCTCGCCATCCGCGTCTCGGAACCTGTACTGGTCGAAGAGAGGCTGCAGCGATTGACGATTAATAATCTTCACCGCACCGGAATCTATGAAGGACTTCCAGTCATAGTCGATAGGAAGCGGATAAGTAGCTTGATAGATGGGAAGATTCTCAATATGGAGCGGCTGAGTCCGAATCTCTGCATATTCGTGACGGAAGATGAAGCTGCCCCGCTTGCTGTAAGGCCTGGAGATTGGCACCGACTTCATATTAATCGTATAGTTTACTTCTTGATTCTGAGGGTTGACCTGACAAGAGAAGTTTCCGAACGCTTTGGCAGTCTCTTCAACCTTATACCGATAACGGTAAGTGAAGTTCACATAGAACGGCACTCGATGATATACCGTATGAACTCTTCTATAGAATTCGAATTCATCAATCATTCGCGATTCTCCTTGTCGAACAACCTTATATGGAACTTCTTGCAGGTATAAACCATCTTTTTACATTGATTATATTGAAGTGGATACAAACAGTCAATCCTAATTATTGTCTATAGTCATTAAAATAAATACTATCCATAGAAGGTTGTTGCAGGAATAGCAGTATTCTATCGTTAAGTTGAGGTGACAATGACATGAGCCAGATTGCCCGAACTATTGGAGAGAATATACGCAAGCTTCGCAAAGGAAGCGGCTTCAGCCAGGAACAGCTGGCGCTGCGAGCCGATATTAATGCCTCGTACATGGGCCAAGTTGAGCGGGGCGAGAAGAGTCCGACCGTTGATGTGCTGAGCAAGATTGCTTCGGCTCTTGGCGTTCCCTTAGAGCAGCTTGTTGCTGCGCCAGGCTCCTCCGCTCAGCAGGACTCGGGATATGAGGATAAGATAGCCCATCAGCTAAGTGGACTAACGATGAGGGAGAAGGAATCTGTCTATCGATTCGTGAAGCATCTCGTTCAATTCAAGGAGATGGAATAATACGCACGCAATAACGGACCTCTGGGCATCATGCCTAGAGGTCCGTTATTATTATCACCGTTATAACGTTCCTTAAGATTCAAGTCCCTTGAGCTCTCTTCGCTGCTGGCTTATGGGACCGTAGCAGCCTCTGCTCCCACAGCGCAGCCTTCGCACGCTTCACTCTCGCCAGCTCCGCCCGCTTCTGATCATTCATGAAGAATAAGGTATGAAGCTGTGCGATTAAGAACAAGGCAGCCAAGGCAGTCCATACCCAGGCGAAGGCGCTGGCCGCCGTCCAAGGAAGCGTGAACTGCAGGTTGGGCCAAGCATAGGTGAGCAATGTCAGTGCCGCTGCTGTATACAATAGGTGAATGAATGTTCTCGACTTCATAATGGCATCCGCTCCTTCAGGCATCGCAAGCCGAGGGTTGTCCCTCACTTGTACAGCCTATGCTTGGAGCTTACCGGTTATGCTGAAGTCTGCCTGTTAATCACATTATTTCGCCGTTATGAACGACACCGAACATGCCTGTCATTCCTTCATGGTGGTGGAATCCATATTGTTCGTAGAAGGTTTCTTTTCCTTGCGCGGCGAACAATCCAATAAACGCTTTTTCCGGTGCATGAACCTTCAAATAATTGGTGATCTCCGTCAAGATTAACTTGCCAATTCCTCTATTCTGATGATCCGGATGCACAGCTACGTCTTGCACGTAGAAATAGATCTGTCCATCGCCAATGACTCTGCCCATACCAATGATGTCATCCTTATGTTGGATAACAACACCAAATAAGGATCGACTCAGCGATTCCTCTGCAACCTCATAATTCATATAGCTTGTCCAACCAACCGAATCACAGAGTCTTCGATATTCTGCTAGAGTTGGTATCCTTACTATTACTTCGTACTCAGTACTCAATTCGTTCACCTCAACCTTATCGTTATTAGGCACATTAACTAATCAATAATAGACTTAAGCACATCGCCCATAATACGATTCACGTCCTCGAATACAACAGCGAATCTGCGCTCTGCTTCCAGCAGGCTTCCGACCAGCGGATGGAGAGAGATGACCTCATACAGCTTGTTCATCGTATCCATGTCGCTCTCCGAAGGCTCTTCCCCGGCCATCATCTTCTGCTGCAGCATACTCTGCCGGTCACGGAAGTCACTCAGCATCCGCTTCGCTTCGCTATCTGCCTCAGCCGCTTGCTTCGCAGCCTTAAGGACGATCGCTTCCTCGCATTCTCTCAGCGACTTGGCCAGTTCGTAAGCCTTGTCATAGACATTCATAGGTTATCTCTCCTCCACAATCGTTGAGATGCTTGCTTCCTGCTTATATTCCTATCATACGCCTGAGAACACACTAAGCCAAGGGTTCTGTGAAAAACATGGGCGTCAATCACCAAGGGATAGATGTCCTCATATGATGAAGTAATTCGTGTAAAACACCCAAGGCCTCTTCCCACTTCCTGTCATCCTCCTGCTTGGAAGGAGATTTACGATGCTCAAATCGAAAGTAGCCGTACAGGTGATTAGCTCCGGCATGCTGGCTGACGATGCGCTCATGCTTGGCGAGTCGCATATGAAGCAATGGAAAATACCGCAAGGGCAGCCCGTAGTGCTGAAGTTCGGCGCTTTCCGCCAGAATGTTAAGATCATTCCTGCCCCTCGCTATGAGGGCATGAGAATCAGCCAGAGCTTAGCTAGGCAAATGGGGATACATGGCGGTGCAGTGCTGCGCATCGGCTATAAATCGTCTGCTGCTACGCTCGCGCTCGGGCCATTGATCGGTGTCCTGATCTCCCGTGACTATCCACATCTTCCGGAGAAGCCGTTCGGCTCTATCACCATGTTCTGTAAGGAGCTGGTGGATGCATGCAGCGCCCAAGGGGCGTATGTATACTTCTTCACACCCAATCAGATCGGCAGCAGCCTGAATACGGTAGAGGGCTGGGTCTATACGGGCAGCTGGCGCCGTACAACGGTTCCTGTCGCCGATGTCATTAATAACCGGCTGACATCCCGTAAGCTGGAGAATAAACCCAGCGTACAACATTTCATAAGAGAAGTAAAATCCAGGCATGAAACGAATGTATTCAATGAGAAATTCCTGGATAAGACCGAGGTGTTCGATGCGCTTAAGCACGACTCCTCTCTAACGAAGTACTTGCCGGAGTCCCATCTGCTGAGGAATTACACCATGCTCAAGTCCATGTGCTCCAAGTACAGCAATGTATTCCTTAAGCCGGTTAGAGGCAGTCTGGGCAAAGGAATTATTCGCATAACGAAGCTCGAGACAGGAAGCTATCTCGCTCTGTTCACAACCGCAGGGGGGACTCGGCGGCAGCAATACGCAACGCTCATGAAGCTGTTCTCCACGATCTCTGCCAAGATGAAGACGGTCAAGTATCAGGTACAGCAGGGGCTTCAGCTAATTGAGATTGGGAAGCGGCCGGTTGACTTCAGAGCACTGGTCCAAAAAAATACGAGCGGGACGTGGACGATCACTTCCATCGTCGCCCGGACTGCCGGCTCCCAGCACTTCGTATCCAATCTGGCTCGAGGCGGCACGCTCAGCACGGTCAAGGAAGCTCTCGCGAAGTCCAATCTTGCCGCAAGCAGCAGCAGGCAGGATACCGCCGGCAAGCTCCAGCAGGCTGCTCTGGATATTGCAAGAGGAGTGGACACCCATATCCCCGCACACTTCGGAGAGCTCGGCATTGATCTTGCCATCGACGTCCACGGCCGGGTCTGGCTGCTTGAGGTGAATTCCAAGCCCTCCAAGAACGATAATACTCCGCTGACAGACAACAAGATTAGACCCTCTGTCCGCATGATGATTCAATATTCCCGATTCCTATCGGGCTTCTAAGGGAGGCAGCCATGTATCCCCTACTCCTTCAGCTAGGCATCTATGTCACTCGTATACCTGGAAGCAGCGCCTCCCCTGATTCGGTTCCATCTGTGCCGGAGGACAGCTTCTGCCGCTCCTTGAGCAAGGCCGCTGCTTCCATGGGCATCCTGCTGTTCCTGTTCTCACCCGAAGAGCTTAGCGGGGGGAAGTTCTACAGCTATCGCTTGCAGGGCGGGGTATGGAAGCGAGAGCTGTCGGCTCTGCCTGATCTTATCTATGATCGCTGCTTCTATAAGAATAATGTAGAGCGGATGCGATGCCGCGCCGTGCTCCGAGCCCTGCACACCCGCAAGCCGCATCTCATGTTAAGCGGAGAGCTGCCGAGCAAGTGGGATGTCTATGTGGCATGGAAGGATGATGTCCAGCTCAGCCCTTATCTTCCTCAGACACAGAGGTATGACACACTTCTTCGCGCATGCGTATTATGCAAGGAACAGCAGCTGTTCCTCAAGCCGTCCTCAGGTATGCAAGGCAAGGGAGTCATCCACCTGTCTTACTTGCCCTACGAGCAGCAATGGAAGCTTGCCGGGCGAACGAGGAGGAATCGTCCCTTCGAGATGAAGTTCAGCGACCAGACCGCTTGCGAGGCATGGATAGTCCGATTCATCGGCAATACCAAGTATCTGATTCAACCTTATCTAGAGCTCACGGGCACAGATCGCAAGCCGTTCGATGTGAGAGCTCTCGTGCAAAAAGACGATAAAGGCAGATGGCAAATGACCGGAACAGCCGTCCGAACAGGTGCGACTGGCTCTGTAACCTCTAACCTGCATGGAGGTGGCGACTCTTCTGACGCAGCAGGCTGTCTTGCCAGCTTATATGGAGCGAGGCAAGCGGAAGAGCTGCTGCAGCAGATTGGAGTCATCAGCGAGCTCGCAGCAGAGCGGCTGGAAGGTGCTTTTGGCCGATATGCAGAGTTCGGTCTGGACTTCGGAATCGAGCCCAGCGGCAGGCTCTGGCTGATCGAAGCGAATTCCAAGCCAGGCAGAGCCTGCTTCCGCCTGCAGCCTGATATTCAGAAGGAGTCGCTGGAGAGGCCGCTGCGTTATGCGAGGCTGCTGTCCAGAAGACTAGCAGCCACCCGAGAAACGCCTATCTTCCCACTTCCGTCCATCCGCCAATCCAGCCGTGACGCCAATGAGAACCCAACATCATCGGACAACGTTCAGGAGGTTCATCCATGAGTTTGACAACTTGCAACGTGCATTTCTCGCAACAAACTGACAAGGTTATCTATATCTCAAGTCCGCTCATTAGGCTGCTTAAGCTCTCAGGCAAGAAATCTGTCCAAGTGAAGCTGGGCGGCGAAGTTGTTCAAGCACCGCTGAAGACGATCAAGCGGCAGGGCAATCATCTCTATCTGTCCGCAGGCCTCAGACAGAACATTCGCGTCCCTAAGACAGGGAACGTCTACTTGCATAGCGGCAGTGATAATGAACTACAGCTAGGACCTCTCATCGGCATTCTAAGCGATGCAGCAGTCCGCTCCTCCGTCAGCCCCTTCGGTACGAGAACGGGGTTCATTAAGGAGCTTATTCGCACCGGTGAGAAGAAGGCCTACCTGTTCGCCTTCACCCCGAGCGATATTAATTGGCAGCAGGAGACGGTGAACGGATACTTCCTGAACGCTCAGGGCGGATGGTATCGCAAGGTTACCTCTCTGCCGGATGTTGTCTATAATCGCCTGCCTAGCCGCAAGGCAGAGACCTCGAATCCTATTAATTCCTTAAGAGAACGGTTCGTCCGCCGTAAGATTCCGTTCTTCAACTGGAGTTTCTTCAATAAAGCTGATGTGTATAAGCTGTTAGACAACGACCCGGAAGCGCTGCAGCACTTGCCCGAATCGGTATCCGGTCCTACCTCTGACAAGATCAAGGAGCTGCTGGAGAAGCATCAATTCCTGTACTTCAAGCCGACTGCAGGCAGTCTGGGCATTGGCATCTACCGGCTCACGTATCATCCGAAGAAGGGATATTTCGCCCGCTATCGCAAAGGCACCAGCAATGTCCTCCTAAGGTTCACGAACTTCCAGAGCCTCATGCGGATGCTGCAAGGCAGGCATGGCAGCTCGCTCAGCCATTATGTCGTTCAGCAAGGCATTCGCCTCGCAGAGATAGACAGCTGTCCGCTGGACTTCCGCTTCCATATGCATAAGAATGGTAAAAACGAATGGGTTGCTGCCGGCATAGGCGCCAAAAAGGCTGGCCGCGGAAGCGTGACAACACATGTGAAAAACGGCGGATCCCTAATGACGCCGGGCTATGCACTGAGCAGAACGTTCGGAGCGCAAGCAGACGAGGTGCTCGAGAAGGCCAAAAGGGTCGCCGTGAAGCTGAGCGAGGCGATTGAACGCAACTATCCTCATCGTCTTGGCGAATTAGGCCTCGATCTAGGCATCGACAAGGAAGGTGAAGTATGGATGTTCGAAGCCAACGCCAAGCCTGGCCGCTCCATCTTCAAGCATCCTTCGCTCAAGGGGGAAGGCCGTGCATCCCTCGGGTACATTCTGGAGCACTGCCTGTACCTGAGTCGATTCCAAGGAGGGGACAGCTGATGGAGAGCGTAATCCTCGAGGAATACAGCCGCTTGGATCTTACCGCCAGACGCCCTGTTCTCGCCATTCTCACCATTGAAGATGAGGTGCAGCTGTTCCGGGGCAACCGAAGCAACTTCGCGGACCTAATCTTGATGGGCCAGAGCATGGGCTTCATCGTCTACGTACTAACAGTGAAGAATCTGTATCTAACGCGCAGCCAGCTTCGCGGCTTCGCCTATGAGGAGGAGTCACAGAGCTGGAAGCTGCAGCTCTTCCCCTTCCCTGACATTATCTATAATCGAATTCCGCAGCGCGAGGATGAGCTTCTCCCGTCCGTGAGGAAGAAGCTGGCCGCGTGTGCGAAGAGCTCACGGGTGAAGCTTTTCAACCCATCCTTCTTCAATAAGTGGCATCTGTTCGAATGGCTCAAGACAGCGCACACGACGAAGCCGTTCATTCCCTGCACACGCAAGCTCGTGTCGCAGGTCGGTCTAGGGCGCATGCTTCGGACACATCCTTATCTCTACTTGAAGCCGGAGAGCGGCAAGGCCGGCAATGGCATAATGACGATTCGGGTGAACGGGGAGAAGGAACTCCCCTATCGCCTTAAGATACAGGAAGACAAAAAAAGCGCTACGTACAAATGCTCGAGCCTGTCGAAGCTGTGGACTCGCATTCAGAAGCAGACAGCAGGCGAAGCTTATATAGCTCAGCAAGGGATCGTCCTGGCGGCCTTCAACGAGCGCAGATTCGACCTGAGGGCGCTTGTTCAGAAGAATGGCAGAGGCCAGTGGGATATTACCGGAATAGGTGCAAGAGTTGCCGGCTCATCCAGCATTACTACCCATGTGCCGCGGGGCGGCAGCATTGAGGATCCGGAGAAGCTGCTCATCTCCTCCTTCGACGCTGATCTAGCGCGCAGAATTCTCATTCGGACGAAAAATACGGCACTGCTCATTGCGAAGCAGATTGAACGGGGAAGCGGAGCCATACTCGGGGAGATGTCCATGGATCTTGGCATCGATAGCAGCGGCAACATCTGGTTCTTCGAAGCCAACTCCAAGCCAATGAAGTTCGATGAACCGCATATTCGCAAAAAATCGCTGGAACGAATATTCCATTACGGACTATTCCTCACGCAAAAAAATGCCGAGCAGGCAGGAGGAGCATAGTGCGATGATCATTCAGCAGCTTACCCCGGAACAGTGGCTTAGCCTGCGCAAGAGACTTGTAGGCTGTGCCCGCAGCTTCGGGGATAAGCGGCTAACCGTTCATGCCCTCGATGCCTTCCAGCAGGTGCAGGCCGCATCGCTTCTTCCAGAGACGGCGGAGCCCCTGCGGCCTAGCCGCTCTATCATTCTTCTAGCGAGACAGGAGCGGCGATTAGTCGGTCTTAGCTTCGCTGAGGACGAAGGAGAGGGAGCTTGCATGCTCGCTGTTCATCCTGAAGCGAGGGGCCAAGGCATAGCGCGCGCCCTCCTCACAAGAATGGCGGAGCACTGGGGAGGACGCCTCGTCTGCCATGTGGCAATTGACAATACGCCAAGCATCGCCGCCTGCTTCGGTGCGGAGATGGTTGCTGTAGCCATGCATACCGGGCCAACCGGTAAGCCGACGCTTCGATTCGAAAGGAGCAATGTTCATGACGCGGCCCGTCCTAGGCATCCTCACACTATACTTGAATAATGACGGCTTGCTAGAGGAGAGAAGTATCTATCAGAAAATGACGCTCGCCGGCAAAAAACTGGGACTTGATCTATTCGTCTTCACCCCTCAGGATGTCAACTACAAGGAGAATCGCATTCATGCGATGATCTATGACCCTATAGAGCGGAAGTGGTCTAGGAAATGGACCTCCTTCCCCCATATGATCTATGACCGCTGCCGCATCCAGCGCTCCCCACGCTTCGAGCAGCTGAAGCAGTTCCGCTCGCAATACGGTCACCTTACCTTCCTCAACCGGACGCTTCGCAATAAGTGGACGGTTCATCGCACACTCTCCAAGGAGGACAGCTACCGGTCCTATCTGCCTGCTACGAGAATATACGATAGCATGGCGGATGTGACCGAGATGCTTCGCAAGTACCCGCTCCTCTACTTGAAGCCCATTAACGGTACGGGCGGGAGAGGGATACTGCGCATTGAACGGAGGCAAGACGGCAAGCTGCTGCTTCAGGGCAGAGATCAATCACGTAAGATCATTAAGCCGCGGCAAGTTCCGGCCGCTTCTCTCTCTGCTCATCTATCCACTTGGAATCTGAAGGGCGCCCGCTATATTATTCAGCAAGGCATTCAGCTCAAGCTCCCGAGCGGACGCGTGCATGATTATCGAATGCTCGTGCAGAAGAATGGAGAAGGTAAGTGGCAGCTGACAGGCTGCGCAGGCCGTATCGGTGCAGCGGGCAGCGTCACTTCGAACCTTCATGGCGGAGGCAAGGCTTCCTCGATGGATGAGTTGCTGGGCAAGTGGATTGGCGATGCGGATAAGGTGAAGGCTGTTAAGGAGGAGGCGGAACAGCTGGGGATCGGTGTAGCAGCCTGCCTGGAGCAGGCGTATGGCCGATTATGCGAGCTCGCGCTCGACCTGGCCATTGACCGGACCGGTCATATCTGGCTGCTTGAGGTGAACCCTAAGCCAGCTAGGGAAGTATTCGCTCAAGCCGGGGAGCTGGATACCTATAATAATGCCATTCTGCGCCCACTTGAATATGCCTTATGGATGTATGAACAGAAGATGAAGCGCAAGGATAAGAAGAAGACCTCTTCCTCCACTTAGGGGAAGAGGTCTTCTATGGTGTAGTCCAAGAGAAGGCTGCTAATCATTCACTACCTTACCGAACGTTCGTACAAGCTGAGCAGCTCACGGAAGTCGGAGAGCAGGACATCCGCACCGTCTAGCTCAGCCGCTCGCCCATAGACAGCATACGCGCAGCCGATAACAGCAAGACCATTCTCCTTGCCTGCCTCCACATCGGAGGAACGGTCGCCCACCATCCAGGCTTGCTCAATATGATGATCCTTAAGCAGACGCTGCACGAGGTTCACCTTGCTAACCGTCCCATACTCCCCTGCGCTGTACAGGCCGTCGAACAAGGGGGAGATACCCTTGTGCTGAGCTACTCCCTTCACGTAGTGCTCAAGACCGTTGCTCGCTACGAACAACTTCACCCCATGCTCCTTAAGAGCGGTAAGGGTCTGGGCAACATGCGGGTACAGCTCGCCCTCTCCGTTCTCCAGCCCTTCCAGCTCGTATTGCAGCAGCAGCTCGTCCGCTCTAGCGCGAGCTTCCTCTGAGCCGTCCGGCATCACTTGCCGCCATATATCTTCGAGCACCATGCCCAGACAGCCGAGCAATCGCTCAACGGGTGGTGTAGGCGAATGATAGAGCCCCTCTGCTCGAAGTGTCTGGAACAGCCTCTCATGCACTCCTATGAGCAGCGTATCTGTCTCGAACAAGGTTCCATCCATATCGAATATAATCGCTTGCGGCTTGTTCAGCTTAACGTTGTCAGGCATTGAAGCGTCACTCCTTATCCAGTATGTGCCTATCATACTGCATAGGAATAGATGGCTGCAATGCGCAGATGCAGACCTTCAGAGGAGACTGCTGTTCACCAATCTCCTGTAACGCTCGGGAGTCTGGCCGATCTGCCTCTTGAACACCCGGCTGAAGTGAGCGAGATGCTTGAAGCCAAGGGAATAACTAACCTCCGTTAAGGACAAGGACCCGTCAAGCAGCAGCATAATCTTCGCTTGGTTAATACGCCGCTGGTACACATAATCGAAGATGGTCACGCCGGTCACTTCCTTGAACAGCTTGGACAGATAGTGCTTGCTCATATGCAGCTCTGCCCCTAGATCATCGAGACCGAAGCTCTCTGTATAGTGAGCCTCCACATAGGTAATGATGGCTTGAACGGTGCTCTCACGATCATAGGATTGCTCCTTCTTGTCGCTCAGCGGGAGCTCGCACAGCTCGTAGATCAGGTAGAGCAGATCAGCGAACGCCAGCGCACATCGATTAGAGCCCAGTTCATCCCCCCGCTGCTGCAGCTCATGCATCTGTAACAATCTCTGTTCAATTCGCACACGATCCTCGCCATGAAGGCGAAGCCGGTAGTTGCCAAGCTCCTGGAATGGCTTAAGGAAGTTAATACTGCCGGAGAGCTGCAGCAGCGGCAGCATCCCCGAAGAATTGAAGTGAATCGTAGTCCGAATATAAGGCACGTCCGGGCCAATCTTCGGGCAATGAAGCGTCATGCCGTTCATAAGAATGAGATCGCCTGGAGCTAGCACATAGATTCGGTCGCCAATGAGATAATTACACTTGCCGCTATGGAAGTAATAGACCTCATAGAAGGGATGGGAATGGAAGACAGGCTCAATCGGTCTATCCGATCGGTAGGAGATATGAACAAGCTGTGAAGGGGGAAGCTGTGGTGTTCCTCCATCATAGGTCCAGTCTCCCATCTCCTTACAAGCTCCTCATGAAGTCAGCGAAGTTCTGAAGCATAGCAGGTGAAGTTGCATACTGTCCGCTGAAGTCCTCCACTCCATAATATCCATCGTAACCTGAAGCTCTAAGAGCATCAACGACCTGCTTCCAAGGCACCATGCCCTCATTCAGCGGGGCCCAGCCCGATTGCCACTTCGCAGAGCCGTCTTCATTCATGCCTTCCGTTATCCATGAAGCATTCTTGACATGTACATGAGCGAGGTAAGGACCAAGCAGCTCTATGCCCATCTTGTAATTCTCGAAGCCTTCATGAACCATATTGCCGGGATCGAACAGTACGCCAATGTGATCAGGGTCAAGCCCTTGAACGAGTGCTTGAGCTCCGCTGGCACTTGCGGTAATGGTCTTGTGATGGGTCTCAACTAACCCCTTCACTCCATACTCCTTGCATAGCGGCTGGACTACTTCGAGATAATCCCGTCCTTGCTTGTAGAGGTCACGGAAGTGAACGGTTCCGTCATAGACGGGAACACCAACCCGGATGAAGGACGCCCCCAGCTCACGGGCTGCCTGCAGCACTCGTTCCGTGCCGGCAACATCCCCCGCTCCTACGTATGGGGTCACAGCGAGGGAGATTAATCCTTCGTTCTCTGCAGCCTGCTTGTAGCGGCTCAGTTCAGAGAGCGGAAGATAGGGGGAGATGGAGCTGCGGTTGTTGCCCCAGAAGGAAGGCTCATCGTCCTCTGCACCTTCGGGTACTTCCTTGTAGCGCCACTCGATACCCTGCAAGCCTGCTTCCTTCGCTGCAGCAGCCAGCTCTTCAGGCGATAATTCCGGTGTTGCGACGGTGAATATGGATAACTTCATCTTGTACTGCCTCCTCTATCTTATCGTTCGCTATTATGAATCCGGATGGCATCTCTCTGGGCAATGAGGCACAGCTCCGCCGCCTTGAAGGTATGCTCCTGTGTCATGGCAAGTTCCGTTCGATTCAAGCAATCTAGAATGAGTTCACCGAAGTAAGGATAGCCGACCTTGCCTTGCAGATTCATATGCTTCTCTCCGCCAGCATTGACCAGGTACAGCTGATCCCCCCCGCCGCCGCGAGCAATATCGACATACTTACGCAGCTCGATGTAGCCTGTCGTACCCATGATGACCGTCCTGCCGTCTCCCCAAGTGCTTAGGCCATCCGGCGTCAGCCAATCGACACGGAAGTACCCGGCAGCCCCATTATCTCCTGTGAGCGAAGCATCGCCGTAATCCTCCAGCTCAGGATACTGATGATTGTTGTAGTTCGCGATACGAGCGCTGTTAATGTGAGCATCCTTAGCGCCGGTATAGTGCAGGAACTGCTCAATCTGATGGCTTCCGATATCACATAGGATGCCGCCGTACTTCTCCTTCTCGAAGAACCAGGACGGACGGGACGACGCATTCAAGCGATGAGGGCCAAGGCCAAGCACCTGAACGACACGCCCAATTGCCCCTTCCTTAATGAGCTCACCAGCATACACACCGCTCTCCGTATGAAGCCTCTCACTGTAGTACACGGCATACTTCCTGCCTGTAGAAGCCGTCGTCAATCTTGCTTGCTCCAGTTGATCAAGTGAGGTGAACGGAGTCTTGTCTGTGAAGTAATCCTTGCCATGCTCCATCACCTTCACGCCAAGCGGACCACGCAAGGAAGGGATAGCAGCGGCGGCTACGAGCGATACTTCCGCATCTTGCAAGATCTGTTCCTCCGACTCCGCAGCCTGCGCTTCAGGGTATGTCTCCAGGAATCGCTTCACCTTGTCTGCATCGGCATCATAGACCCACTTCAGCGTTGCTCCTGCTTCCCTAAGTCCGTTGCACATCCCATAGATATGTCCATGATCCAGTGACATGGCTGCGAAGATATAGTCTCCTCTGCCGACGACGGGCTGTGGCTTGCCTTGTGGTGCATAATTCATTCCATCCTTATTCGTCATAGCTCGTGTGCTCCTTAATGAGTTCCGCCTACGTTAAGCGTGACCGCTTCCGCTGACGGCTTCTTGTAGGATGAATTCGCAATCTTATCCTGCAGATGGGAATAGAACAGATCTTCATCAATCGGGAGGTCAACCCAGTTGTCCGTCCAAGTGGACAGCAGCATTGCATTAGAGATCATCAGACCCTTGATGCCTTCTTCACCTGGAGCAAGCAGAGGTGAACCTGTCAGTATAGCATTAACCCAGTTCTGCGTAATGCCTTGATGCTGTGGATTGTCACCTGGGGCTGGTATATCGAACTTCCAGCACTCCGGTTCACCGAATCCGCCTTGATAGGTCTGGTTGAATTCCGTCTCCGACACACGAGTACGCCAGAAGGTCATCTTGTCATCCTCAATGACGATCTTGCCGCGGTCCCCAGTAATCTCGAACCGATTCGTGCCCGGCGTCTCGCAGGTGGAGGTAACGAATACGCCTGTTGCGCCATTGTCATACTCGGCATATGCCGTTACTTCATTCTCAACTTCAATATCGCGATGCTTCCCGAAGGAGCAGAAGGCTCGGATTCGCTTCGGCATCAGGCCTGTCGTCCACTGCCACAGATCCAGCTGATGCGGATCCTGATTAATGAGCACACCGCCGCCTTCGCCAGCCCAAGTTGCCCGCCAGCCGCCGGAGTTATAATAGCTCTGGGAACGATACCAGCTTGTAATGATCCAGTTCGTACGGCGTATCTCACCGAGCTCTCCAGAGGCAATAAGTTCCTTCAGCTTCGCATAGAGCGGATTCGTCCGTTGGTTGTACATGATGCCGAACACTTTATCTGACTTCGCTGCTGCTTCATTCATCTCTCTAACCTGCTTCGTATACACACCGGCCGGCTTCTCTACGAGCACATGGAGACCTTTCCCCAGCACCTTAATGACTTGAGCTGGGTGATCATAGTGAGGAGTGTTCACGATTACTCCGTCAATTAAGCCGGAATCCAGCATTTGGTCCGCGTCCTTGAAGCAAGCAACGCCTTCGCCAAGATTCTCCTTCGCCCACTTCAGCCTATCTGGATTAATGTCGCATATAGCCGTAAGCTGACCGCCCTTCACCGCGTTTTTAATTAAATAATTGGCATGACCCGTTCCCATATTGCCTAGTCCAATAATGCCGATTCGTACGGTGCTCATTCGCGCATCATCCCTTCGTTATGCATGAATTGATTGATTAGTATAATACAATTGTATCATGTAAGCGTCCGCACAATTTCACTAGGGTTAATCAATATCGGCAATTCATTTAACTGTGGTTGTTGTCATAGAGATCGATGCGGATTCCACTAGCATAACAAGTTACATAACAAAAAGGTTATTCCTCAAACGGAATAACCTCGAATAGTCGTTATGTACCTGCTAGAACACCTTCTTCTTCCCTCTGTCGTCCTTAATAATCTCGACCGCTTCCCGGAAGCGAAGGGCATGAATAATCTCACGCTCCCGCAGGAACTTGAGACCATCCTGCAGGTCCACATCGTCCGTCATGTCGATTAGCCACTGATAGGTAGCTCGGGCCTTCTCTTCCGCAGCAATATCTTCATACAGATCCGCCAGAGGATCGCCCTTCGCCTGAATGTATGCGGCTGTCCAAGGTACACCCGAGGCATTGGCATAATAGAGTGCGCTATCATGGCTTACATAATGAGGACCTAGCCCTGCTGCCTCCAGCTCCTCCACAGTCGCATCCTTCGTCAGCTTGTAGATCATGGTAGCAATCATCTCCAAGTGTGCGAATTCCTCAGTTCCAATATCTGTCAATAACCCTACAACCTTGTCCGGAATCGTATAGCGTTGATTCAGATACCTCAGGGCTGCCGACAATTCACCATCTGCACCTCCGTACTGCTCGGTCAAGTACTTTGCCATACGCGGATCGCATTTGCTCACCTTGACTGGATATTGCAGTTTTTTCTCATAGATCCACATTCCTTAGCTCTCCCTTCTACACCTGCCACGGCCAAGGCCCAGCAGACCAAGCCCAAGGATATCTAGAATAACTGCGCCCGTACTGCAGCAGCGGACCATATTCCAGCTCATATTGCTGAGCGATTCCCTGTCGCTGCTGCGCCAGTTGATTGAACTGCTGCAGCGCCGTTAGGTCATTCGGATGGGTGTCCAGGTACAAGGTCAGCTCGACCAGGACGAAGTCCAAGCTCTGCAGCTCCTCCAGCTTCTTGTAATAGGCTTCATCCAGCGTAATACTCATTCGTCATGCCCCCCATGTCTCTTGGATGAATATGGGCTGTATAGAGCCGGCCACAGCGTTCCTAGACGGAGCGCCTCTCGCGGAGACCATTGCGGCAGATTCATCGGCTGATAAGGCATATATTGGTTAGGTGGTACGACATACGTTCTCACCCTCATAGGCGGACAAGGATCATACGGAGAGATGAACGGCTCCCATTCTCTAAGCTGGCTCCGATCGGACTCTGACTGGTTCACATCATGACCTCCTCGGTGTAGGTATAGCAGCATACTACATTATCCATTACTATCCAATCTATGCTTCGGTGTAATCCGTTATGTGGCGTGTGCATTCCATACCCAAAAAAAAAAGGCCAACTCCGAAGAGTCAGCCTTCTACCGCCCAGCAGCTAATAGCTGCTATAAGCGAATCTTGATCTGGAACAGTCCCGCCTTGCGGGCTGCCATATAAATAATGATAACAAGCGGGCCAAGGAACACGCCGATAACCCCGACCAGCTTGAAGCCCACATAGAGACTGATCAGCGCCGACAAGGCTCCAATACCGACGGCATCTCCTAGTATCTTAGGCTCAACAATTCGTCTGAACACCGTGATGAACACGAAGAGAATGATAAGTCCAACCCCGCCATATGCGTTGCCAGTAAGCAGCAGATACGTTCCCCAAGGTACTAGTACGGATCCCGTTCCGAGAATCGGCATGAGGTCCACAATGACGATGAGCAGCGCAATGGCCAGCGGATACTTGATGTCTAGAATTATCAACCCGATCAGGGAGATCACATACGTCATCGCACTTAAGATGAACTGGGAGCGAAGGAACCCGAAGATCGACCTCTTCAAGTTGTTCAGCACATCATTCACTTGGGGCCTGGAAGACTCTTCGAAGATAGAGAGAATAGAGCCCTTCATCGTATCCAGAGAGAAGCTGAACATATAGACAGCAACGATGAAGACGATGAAGAAGATGAACATGCCCGGTATCCCAGAGGCGAAGGCGACGATCGTCGTCGACAGTGAGCTGACCATCTTGCTCAGGTAGGAGGTAAGGCCGGTAATGGAATTCTCAAGCTGTACGACAGCCTCCGGTGACAAGTGATCGTACAGCGCCTTCGCTTGATCCATCTTCAAGGTAATGAAGCCGTTCGCATCTTGGAAGTATCCAGGGACCCGGTCCCAGAATGCAATAAGCTCGCCTACCAGCTTCACACCAAGCAAGCCGAACAGACCGAGCAGCAACAGGGTGAAAATACTGCTAGACACCGTCGCGGCCGCAAGCCGGTTCATTCTGAACTTGCTGATAAACAGCTGATTCAATGGCTCTAAAAAGATAGCGATAATAATGGCGAGCATGAATGGGGCGCCAACTGTGAAAAACAAGTACAAAAGAAACAGCCCAACTGCAATGAGCACTAACGTCTTAATGGACACATCCGGCCTCCTCTTCTAGTTATCCTTCCTCTTGATCCTCTTCCAGCTCTTGCTCTTCATCCTTGTTCCGGTAGATATGAACTCTAAGCACCCGCAGACGCTCGCACTCTGCTACCTCGAAGGTATAGCCTTCATGCCGAATGGATTGTCCAGGCGCTGGATGACCTTCGAGCAAGGTGAACATCCATCCGCCAATCGAGTCCACGTCCTGGTCCATAATCTCAAGTCCGAATAGGTCATTCACTTCTTCGATTAGCATCCGTCCATCTACGGAAGTGACATCCCCTGTTATTACAATACTCGGAAGCTCGTCATCAAATTCATCATGAATCTCTCCGACGATCTCCTCGAGAATCATCTCGGTTGTAAGCATCCCCGCAGTGCCGCCATACTCATCGACGACGATCGCAAGCTGAGAATGCTTGCGCTGCATGAGCTTCAGCACCTCGCTAATCTCCATCGATTCCGGGACACTCAGTATCGGGCGTAGGAACGAACGAAGATCATGAATCTCATCAGGGTCAGCAGTCAGTATATCTGTAATGTGAACGAAGCCGATAATCTGATCCTTGTCCTCCAGCCCCACTGGATACCGAGTATGCTTCGTCGTGTACACATGCTTCAGATTCTCTTCGTAGGTAACATGGCAGTAGAGGCAGTCCATATCTGTACGTGGGAGCATCACCTCGCGTGCCAGCCGATCGGAGAATTCGAAGATATTGTCGAACAGCTTCATCTCATCCTTGTCAATAATGCCGCTCTTCGCACTCTCATTCATGAGAATCCGAATCTCTTCCTCCGTATGTACGCCCTCCAGCTCCCCGGCCGGGGCAATCCCGATCAGCCGCAGCAGACGATTAGCCGCTCCGTTAAGGAGCCAGATTGCGGGCAGGAACAGCTTATAGAAGAACATGAGAGGCAGGGCCAGCCACAGGGACGCCGCTTCAGACTTCTGAATAGCGAAGGACTTCGGGGCAAGCTCTCCAAGCACGATGTGGAGGAACGTGATCACAAGGAACCCAATCACGATAGACAAGGTTGGAATGAATACACTCTGCGTAATTCCCAGCTGATAGAACATAGGCTCTACGATGAGATGTGAGATAGCAGGCTCTCCAACCCATCCTAGTCCTAGAGATGCGAGAGTAATGCCGAGCTGTGTCGCTGATAGGTAAGCATCCAGCTTGCTGTTCACCTTCAGCGCATAACGAGCCCGCCTATTGCCTTCATTAGACAGCTGAGTGAGCCTCGTCTGACGCACCTTAACTAGCGCGAACTCTGCCGCAACGAAGAACCCGTTCATCAAGACAAGAACCAGAACAATCAGCAGGTTAATTGCAATCTGTCCTGGCAGGAATTCGGTATGGTTCAATGCGACGTCTCTCCTTCAGTTCTAGAGTACAGCCCTGCGCTCATGAAATTCGATATCCTTGTAATACATATCCTTGACCAGCAGATTCGGTCCGCAGCAGTCTGCTCCAGCACAGAAGCAGTTCACGCTGCCCGCAAGTGAACCCGTAAGCCAGCTCTCGAAGATGTCGTCAAGCTTGTCATTCTGTATACGGCCGAAGGAAGGCACGCTTGAGAAGTCTGTCACGAACACTTCTCCGGTAAATAAATTAACGTTAAGCCGGTTGCGGCCGTCCGGATCATTGCGCATCGTCACATTCGGCTCCGCAGCCAGCCTCCTTAGAAGCATGCGCTCTGACTCATCCTCGCTGCATGCATAGAACGGCAGCGTGCCGAACAGCATCCATACGTCCTTGTCTCTCGCGTCCAGCAGCGACTCGACTGAGCGCTTCATCTGCTCCCTAGTAATGACAGGCAGATTCTCGGCGAATGAGCTTGGGTACATCGGATGCACCTCATGCCGCTGACAGCCCATCTCGAGAATAAGCTTATGAATGTCCGCCATCTTCGCATGAGTCCGATAGTTAATCATAGATTCAGCGGACACGAGTACTCCCGCCTCACTTAAGCGGCGAGCATTGTCGATCATCCGGTCATACAGCTTCACCGCGGTTGCGCGGGTTACTTCATGTCCGGAGCGCGCGAAGCCCACCTGATGGAAGTCATCTGCCGTCGTATAGTTGAACGAGATGTGCATGACATCCAGATAAGGAGCCATTGCTTCGTAGCGGCTATAAGGAAGAGTTACATTCGAATTAATCTGCGAATAGATCCCACGGTTACGTGCATAGCTCAGCAGCGGAACGATATAGTCATGAACCGTTCTCTCTGAGAAGGACGGCTCGCCGCCGGTAATAGAGATGGTCTCTAGGTGTTCGACTTCATTAAGCCGCTCCAGCATGAGAGGTAGGGGGATTTTGCCAGGCTCGGCTAGCACTAAGGTATCGCCTACGGCGCAATGCTCACAGCGCATGTTGCACAGGTTGGATACGGTCATCTCTACGGAGGTCAGCTTATGCCGGCCATGCCTGCGCATCGAATGGATGGGATCCCATGGATCATTAGTCGGGGATAGAGCTAGCGGCTGCGGAGCAGCCGTATTCTTGTACAATATATTCATGATTCAGCACCTTACTTATATCGTATATAGGATGATTATTCACTCTATTGTAATGTTCATATACGACAGAAGCAACTAGACCTGTTGGCCTTGGCAGGGAAGATCAGGCTGTCTGTACCAAAAAGGAGCCTCACCCGGGCTCCCGTTCACAGCTTACTGAAATCTATAGACTGACTGCAGCGGGAACGTCACACTGCTCATCATTGACGTTAACAATCATCGTATTGAGCTGCTTGGACAGATCCGTCTCATACGGACTGCGAAGTTCTTCCCCAGCTTCATTATAGAGAACCCTTACAATCGGACGATGCGGATAGGAAGAATTCAGATCAACGACAATCCCCTTCTCACCGGTGTGCAGCATGACGGTTATGCCAAGCGGATAGATGGCAACCTTGTCCCGGAATTGCTGCACCATATGCTGCTCATACAGCGTTCCCGTACCCGCATACAGCAGCTCAACGGCATGATGAGGCAGCATCGGAGAGCGGTATACTCGGTTAGTTGTCATCGCATCGTAAGAGTCGACTAGCCCGATCCACTTCGCGAAGTCATGAATCTCATTCCCGCGTATACCTCTTGGATAGCCGCTGCCGTCCAGCCGCTCATGATGCTGGTATGCACAATGAGCAACGACGAGAGGAACATTAGGCTCGTCCTTAAGCAGTCGATACCCAATCTCTGCATGCTGCTTCATCTGCTCGAATTCATCCTTCGTCAAGGAGCCTGGCTTCTTCAGCACATCTACTGCAATCTGCGTCTTGCCAATGTCATGAAGCAGGGCACCCATGCCAAGCATCATCAGCTCATCCCGTGTATACCCGTGGGCCATCCCGAGCATCGTCGTATAGATGCACACGTTCAGAGAGTGCTGGAACAGATAATGATCAACAATTCCCA
Organism: Paenibacillus sp. GCM10023252; assembly: GCF_042653305.1. Classification (NCBI taxonomy): domain Bacteria; kingdom Bacillati; phylum Bacillota; class Bacilli; order Caryophanales; family Paenibacillaceae; genus Paenibacillus; species Paenibacillus sp. GCM10023252. The sequence goes on along the minus strand of NZ_JBHSHW010000009.1, from coordinate 40,518 downwards.
TGTCCATGAGCATAATCATCGCATCGTGATGAGAGGACAGATCATCAATAATCAGATTCATCATTTCCTTGAAGGGCTGAGCGATGTAGGGATACGTGACTCCCTTGCGCTGAGCCGGACGATTCATCATGCTGCGGAAGTTCGTTCGGATTTCCTTGAGGGCGAATCGCAGAGTCTCATCGCTGATGACCTCAGGCAGGATGACATCCTGCGTACGCGGATCAGCGACATAGACGTATTGAATTCCGCTTTCGGCTAAGCGGGTAATTAATCGTGAACTTAATTCGACATTTTCTCCTAGTAGGACCAGACCTTCCTGGGAGAAGATTTTTTTGGCCAGCTTCATACCCGGCCTGCACTGCGATATGGGCACTAACCGCATGGTACGCTCCTTCCCCTAACGCATTCCTACACTTAACATCGGTAAAAGATGGGCTAATTGTTAATGTTAATGTAAGGGAAAATGCAGGAAGAATCAAGGATTTATTTGCGATTATTCGACAAATTAAAACATTATTCCCCATCGTTCCAACGTCGCAGCTGACATTGCCTAAGTAAGTCCTCATTCTGAAGCTCCTCAGCGAGCACATCGCGGATGAATTCAGGCAAGAAGAACTTAGGCTGAGCTCCTAGGCTGAGCGTCTCGTAACCGACTCGGAACGTGAACATATCAATCGTTCCAACCGAATAGACCGCCTCGTTCACAAGCTCTCTGCCATTCACTAGGACAGAGGTTATTCGCTCCAGCGGCGGCCGCTTCAGATCATAGGCAATCGTGAGCCCGTCCACGGCCAGGCCGCCCAGCACTTCCCCCCGGAAGCCGAAGCCCTTAATCGGCTTCCGAGTGTACTCGCAGAGCAGCGACTGCTCCAGCGCTGCTCGAAGGTTCGTGCCGGAGAGGAGCAATCGGCACGGATTGATAGGCGAAGGACAGAGGGCGTGCAGCTGGCCCGCTGTCACTTCGCCAGAGGGCAGCCCGCCGAGCAGCTGCCCGGTGTTGACGATGCCGATCTCGGCATCGGTCCAGCGCCGCAGGCCTGCGGCTAGCAGGTTGCCGAGCGGTGACTCCCGCTCGGTGCTCGCGGGCAGCGGCGCACTCAGCCGGGTGATGATCCGGCTGAGGCGGCGGTCGCCCGCCTCCTTGAAGCTGCTGATGATCGCAGCAGCTTCGGGCTGCTCCTCGAGTGCGGCTACAGGTACGCAGGAGGCTCGGAACAGAGGGCGCGAGGTGATGGGATCAAGCCCAATCTCCACGCGCCCGAGCTGCTCGCCGAACTTGCCGGCAGCGCAGATGGTCGTATCCCCAATCACTAGCGGCTCTTCGAGCAGATGATGCGTATGACCGCCTAATATGAGGTCGACGCCATGAAGCTCTTCCGCAATTCGGCGGTCCATAGGCAAGCCCAGATGTGACATGACTACGATCACATCAACCTGCTCGCGAAGCCTCTTCACCTGCTGCTGAATGGTCTCAAGCGGATCGGACACCTCCCAACCCATCAGCGTGTAGAAGTCGGTGAATCTGGCGGTGACGCCGATTAAGCCTATGGTTAGGTTTTTTTTTACAAGTACAGTTGAAGGCACTGCCCATTCCGGGAGCTCTCCCGTGCTCTGATCAACCAGATTGGCACATACGACCTTGAATCTTCCATGGTTATAATAAGCCTCATGCAAGTCTTCAGCGGAGTAGGTCAAGCCTTCGTTATTGCCGATCGTAACGGCCTCATAGCCAGCTGAGTTCAGCAATGCAATATTGACCAGGCCATCGCTGCCCTCAGTCTCTGCGCGCATCCGGTCCATATGATCTCCGACATCTACGGCCAGCACTCGGCTGCTCCCGTACATCCGCCGTTCCTCTGCGATATAGGAGGCTATCTTGGCTGCATTCTCAAGACGACTGTGTATATCGTTACTATGCAGCAGCACAACTTCTGTCTTCATGCTAGCAGCCTCCTAGACTCCAATGTTCCTTATTCCTTCCTGCGCAAGTCGCTTAGAGAGAAGTGATTCTTGAACCCGTAGGAAGCCTCCTGCACGCCGCCGCTCGGCTCGGAGAAGCTGAAGGTCAGCTTGACCACACTCTTCACGTTCAGGCACTTACTGCTCCCGTTCGGCACGTACAAGCGGATAGGTCCGTTCTTGCTGAGCGGCATACCGCTCTCGTCCTCAGCGAACAAGATTGCCGCCTCCTTCAGCTCCTCCCAAGGGATGGCAGCCTCGAACGTATCTGCTGCCTCAAGCAGCAGCTGTGTGGGATTGGGCGACTGGCTATCCAGCCCGCCTGAGCTGCGCCACGCGTTGTACCACTGCAGGAAGTCGATAGCCTCTCCAGCTGTATCCGGAACCCTTAGTGCTATCGGGAACGTGTTCCCGGCAAGATCAGCCATAGCTCTCGGTGTAGTGCTGCTATCCTGCATGCCCTCATGCTTAATCGTTATGTTGGCCTCTGTCCATGCAGCGGTAGTAGTCGTTGAATCAGACATCTTGTTCAACCTCCTATCTGTGACATACGCCGTTCAGTCGGCACATGGGTCAATGCTTCATCAGCCAGCTTGGCGGCCATCTCGTGATTCTCCGGCTTAACTGCCATTGCCTTAGCGAACACCGCTTCAAGAGCAGCAGCATCTCCTAACGCTGGCTTAACGTTAAGCTCATCGACCCAGTAGAGACAAGGGTTAATGGAGCCGTCAGCGGTTAAGCGCAGCCGATTGCAGCTCTTGCAGAAGTGGTCGCTGACCGGATGAATCAGGCCGAAGGAGCCGATGCCCCCCTCCATCTCCCAATCATCAGATGGTCCATTACCCTTCACATTATGCTTGCGTTGAACGGAATATCCGGCCACGGCTGCTGCATCCAATACACTCGTCAGCGGCAGATAATGATTCTTCCAATTGTCATCGGCATGACCTATTGGCATATATTCAATGAACCGCACATGCAGCGGCTGTTCATAGGCGAGACGCAAGAAGTCGGTAATCTCGTCTTCGTTAATTCCCTTAAGTAATACACAATTCAGCTTGATTGGAGAGAAGCCGACACGTGCTGCCTCTTCAATGCCTTCCATCACACGCTTCAGATCTCCGCGCCTTGCGATGAACTTGAAGCGAACTGGATCCAGGGTGTCCAAGCTTATATTGACACGGGTTACTCCTGCAGCGCGCAAGGCCGCAGCCTGACCGGCGAGCAGAACCCCGTTCGTGGTTAGCGCGATATCTTCAATACCGGGAATTCCAGCAAGCCGGACGATTAACTGATCGAGATTCGCTCTTACAAGCGGTTCCCCCCCGGTAATTCGCAGCTTGCTAATGCCAAGCTTCGCTCCCGCCTCTACCACTTGGACAATATCATCGAAGCTAAGAAGATTCGAAGACTCCGTGAATGCCACACCTTCCTCGGGCATGCAATACAAGCATCGCAGGTTACAGCGATCTGTTACGGATATACGCAGATAATCATGTACTCTTCCCCATCGATCGGTTAATCCGGACATGCTGATGCACTCCCTTCTATGTCCCTCTACGTCCTTCTAGCATAACATTATTCGAATGATTATGGTATGCTATACCCATATTGTATAGAAGAGATGAGAGGTAATCTGCCATGAATTACAGATGGACTATTCACTTGTTCGCAGGACTTCAGGAGAGGCTGGGATCCTCTTCCATCGTACTGTCCCTTCCGAAGGAGAACATGTCTGCAGCAGAGTTGAAGGCTGAACTGACGGAACGCTATCCTGATCAGTCCGATAGCATTCGCATCAGCTTCATCGCCTGCAATCAAGCCTACGCGCAAGATGAGGCGATATTAAGCAACAAGGATGAGCTTGCGCTATTGCCTCCTGTCTCAGGAGGTCAAGATGGCACAGGGATTGAAGAAGAAGGAGACGAGTGCTCTAGTCGATATTCAGTAACGGAGGCTCCCTTATCTGTTGATGCTGTCATGTCCCGGGTCATCGTTCCTAAGCACGGTGCCTCACTCGTGTTCGTCGGTACCACGCGAGAGTGGACCCACGGCAAGCGTACCGTCAAGCTCCAGTATGAGGCCTATGTACCTATGGCTGTGAAGACTCTTCAACAGATTGGAGACGAGCTCGAGCAGCGCTGGCCCGGTACAATTGCCGCCATCTCCCACCGTATAGGCGTCGTTGAGATTGGCGAGGCCAGTGTCGTCATCGCTGTATCCTCGCCGCATCGTGACAGCTGCTACGAAGCTAGCCGCTACGCCATTGAACGGCTGAAGCAGATTGTCCCAATCTGGAAGAAGGAAGTATGGGAGGACGGCACCGAATGGCAAGGTCATCAACAAGGCAGCCCGTGGAATCCGATTCATGCTCTGTCAGAATGGCAGAGGAAGGACTAAGATGAATAGATATGCTAGACAGATCAGATATGCTCCAATCGGCGAGAGAGGACAGAGCGCGCTCGGAGGCAGCTCTGTTGCCATAGTTGGCGCGGGAGCGCTCGGCTCCGTCATTGCCCAGCATCTCGTTCGTTCAGGAGCAGGACGAGTTAGAATCATAGACCGCGATATCGTGGATTGGAGCAATCTGCAGAGACAGAGCTTGTATGATGAGGAAGATGTACGCCGAATGCTCCCGAAGGCAGAAGCTGCCGCCGTTCGCTTACGCGCTATTAACAGCTCCATCACCATTGAATCGGTCATTGCCGACGTCACTCCAGCCAATGCAGAGTCTCTGCTAAGTGATGTAGACTTGATTATAGATGGTTCAGATAACTTCACCGTTAGATATCTGCTGAACGACATCAGCATCAAGCATAATATTCCATGGATCTATGGCGGCGCTGTCGGGGCCAGTGGGATGTCCATGACGATTGTGCCGGGTGAGACCCCCTGCTACCGATGCATATTCCCCGAGCAGCCTGCCGCAGGAGCAGCCGATACGTGTGAGACAGCAGGCGTAATCTCACCTATAGTAGATGTAATCGGCTCACTTCAAGCGACGGAAGCGTTGAAGCTGCTTAGCGGCAACCGCCAGGCTCTCCATGGAACCTTATTCCAGGTTGATCTATGGCAAGGACAGTGGATGCCCCTTCAGATCAAGGAATCCCGCCGAGCAGACTGTCCTGCCTGCGGGAAGCATCACTACGATTATCTATCTGAAGAGATGAGTCATCGTGCTGCTGCCGCCTTATGCGGCCGTCACACGGTTCAGATTACGCCCAGCCGTCCGCTGGAAGCCCCCCTGCACGAGCTCGTCAATCGACTACGCCCTATCGGTCCTATTGAACACAACCCGTTCGTTATGCGGCTTCAGCTCGAACAGAACTTAACCTTCATCTTGTTCCCCGATGGCCGGGCACTCGTTCAAGGAACCGATGATCTAACGGCAGCTAATCGAATCTATACTGAATTACTAGGAATATAGTCTCATACGATTAACCTCATATTGCCAATCCTATGATTCATTGTTACTATAGAAGCTATTAACTACTATATTCCAATCAGGGGTGTCTTGATGAGGGTTCATGTCACAGACTTACAGAACGGAGACCGGTTAACGAATGATACATTCAACGGCTACGGCCTCCACGTACTGTCCAAGGGAACAATTCTTCACAGTAATGAGATATCTAAGCTGTTCCAGCATCAGATCGATTATGTTGATATAGAAGGACCCACATCTGAGGCAGAGTCTGAATCCCGAACGTTGGAATCTTCCGTTAATCCCAAGTGGCTTCCTGCGGTGCAGCCTAGCTATGAGAACGCTGTAAAAGGGTTCGAGACGCTGTTCAACAACGCTACAGCTGCAGGCGCCATCTCTGATGAAGAAGTTACGAGAGCATTCCAACCGCTAGTAGACAACTTCCAGATGGAACGTGATGTCGTCTCCATGTTGTTATTACTCAATACGGCTGATGATTATACGTACCAGCATTCTGTGCAAGTCGGGATGCTCGCCTACTATCTGGCTTCATGGCTCGGATACTCGAAGGAAGAATCCATTCATATCGGGAAGACCGGCTACCTTCACGATATCGGCAAGAGCCGAATAAGCGAAGCGATACTGAATAAGCCCGACAGATTGACAGATGAAGAATTCGAAGAAGTGAAGAAGCATACGATCTACGGCCATGAGATTATCGAGCAGTCATTCGGAGATCCTACTCTCGCCCTTGCTGCCCTTCAGCATCATGAGCGCAATGACGGCACCGGCTACCCGCAAGGTCTTACTGGCGAACGTATTCATCCCATCTCTAAGATTATTTCTGTCGTAGACATATACAGCGCTATGATATCGGAGAGAGTCTATCAGAAGAAGAGGGATTTGCTATTTGTATTGAAGGAGCTTCATAAGCTAAGCTTCGACCAGTTAGACCCCTTCACGACACATACCTTCATCAAGCACATGATACCGAACTTTATCGGCAAGCGGGTCGAGCTCGTCAGCGGCGAAGTTGGCGTCATTGTAATGACACATCCTACAGAATTCTTCCGACCTCTAGTGAAGATCGACGAGCAATTCATCGACCTGACGCTGGAGCGCCAGTATGAGATTAAGCATGTACAGCTGTAAGAGATAGACACATATGAGGGGCTGCCTAATCGGTTCATGACCGAGGAGGGAGCCCTTCGTTATTATCTAATAAAAATGCCTGCATTCCGATATACGCTAATCGCGTATTCCGAACTGCAGGCACTTATTGGCATAATCGCTTAATTAACCGATAGACCCTTCCATCTCGAACTTGATGAGACGGTTCATCTCAACCGCATATTCCATCGGCAATTCCTTGGTGAACGGCTCGATGAAGCCCATGACGATCATCTGCGTCGCTTCCGCTTCGGTAAGACCGCGGCTCATGAGGTAGAACAGCTGATCCTCAGATACCTTGGATACCGTTGCTTCATGCTCCAGCGTGATGTTGTCGTTCATGATCTCGTTGTACGGAATCGTATCGGAAGTGGACTCATTGTCCAGAATGAGTGTGTCGCACTTAATGTTCGCCTTCGAGCCTTCCGAGTTACGTCCGAAGGAAGCAAGACCGCGGTAAGTGACCTTGCCGCCGTGCTTGGAGATCGACTTCGACACGATGGTCGACGTCGTATCCGGAGCCAGATGGGTCATCTTCGCTCCTGCATCCTGATGCTGGCCCTTGCCCGCAACCGCAATGGAGAGAACCATACCCTTCGCGCCGCGGCCCTTAAGGACTACTGCTGGATACTTCATCGTCAGCTTGGAGCCGATGTTGCCGTCCACCCATTCCATCGTCGCATTCTCTTCCGCAACCGCACGCTTCGTAACGAGGTTGTAGATGTTCGGAGCCCAGTTCTGAATCGTCGTGTAACGTACACGAGCGTTCTTCAGAGCGAGGATCTCTACTACTGCGCTATGCAGAGAGTTCGTGCTATAGATCGGCGCTGTACAGCCTTCCACGTAGTGTACGTGGCTGTCCTCGTCCGCTACGATTAGTGTACGCTCGAATTGGCCCATATTCTCGGAGTTGATGCGGAAGTACGCTTGCAATGGAATCTCGCACTTCACACCCTTCGGAACATAGATGAAGCTTCCTCCAGACCATACGGCCGAGTTGAGCGCAGCGAACTTGTTGTCATTCGGAGGAATAATCGTACCGAAGTACTGCTTGAAGATCTCTGGGTATTCACGCAATGCCGTATCGGTATCGGTGAAGATAACCCCTTGCTTCTCCAAGTCCTCCTGCATGCTGTGATAGACAACCTCGGACTCATATTGAGCGGATACGCCTGCTAGGAACTTCTGCTCTGCTTCAGGAATACCAAGCTTGTCGAAGGTCTCCTTAATCTCAGTCGGAACCTCTTCCCAAGTCTTCCCTTGCTTCTCTGAAGGACGAACATAATACTGGATGTCATCGAAGTCCAGATCATCCATGTTGCCTCCCCAGTTCGGCATAGGCATCTTGTAGAACTGCTCGAGCGACTTCAGGCGGAATTCCAGCATCCATTCCGGTTCGTTCTTAATCTCTGAGATCGTACGTACGATCTCGGGAGTTAGACCCTTGCCAGATTGGAAAATTGCCTTGTGCTCATCACGGAAGCCATACTTATAATCTTCCATCTCGGGCATTTGCTTAGCCATCGTTCATTCACGCTCCTTCTATTATTCTCTATTGCTGTCGATTCCCTTGCGCAAGGCGTTCCACGCGAGTGTCGCACACTTAATTCTTGCCGGGAACTTGTTCACGCCGGACAGTGCTTCTATATCTTCGTAATCGTCGAATTCAACGGGTTCACCCTTCATCAGTCCGGAGAACTTATCCGCAAGCTCGAGCGCTTCATCGAATGTCTTGCCCTTCACTGCCTCAGTCATCATTGAAGCGGAACTAAGTGAGATTGAGCAGCCTTCGCCGCTGAACTTCGCATCTGTCACCGTTCCTTCGACTACTTGAAGCTGCAGCGTAATTCGGTCCCCGCACGTTGGATTGTTCAGATTGATCGTGACAGACTCAGCATCCATCGTTCCGCGGTTGCGGGGATTCTTGTAGTGATCCATAATGACTCTGCGATACAAATCATCCAATTGCATGGCCGAAGAACTCCCTTGTCTGTAGTAATCCTTCCACCAGTCGATCTACATCCGCCTCATCGTTGTATAGATAGAAGCTTGCCCTCGCAGTAGCCGATACATTCAGCCAGCGCATAAGCGGCTGACAGCAATGATGGCCTGCGCGTACGGCAATGCCCTTGGAATCTAATACGGTAGCGACATCATGCGGGTGAACGTCTTCCAGATTGAAGGTGACCAATCCTACCCGATTGTGAGCCGGTCCGTAAGCGGTCAAGCCTTCCAGCTGTGACAGTCTGGTATAGGCATATTCAGCGAGACGCTTCTCATGCTGATCAATCTCATCCAGACCGACTTCCTGCAGGAAGTCAATCGCGGCGCCAAGCCCTACCGCGCCTGCTATGATAGGCGTTCCGCCTTCGAAGCGCCATGGTAGATCCTTCCATGTTGATTCATACAGATCAACATGATCAATCATCTCGCCGCCGAACTCGATCGGCTCCATCTTCGACAGCAGCGACTTCTTCCCGTACAAGGCGCCGATACCGGTCGGACCGCACATCTTGTGCCCGGACAAGGCATAGAAGTCACAATCGAGGTCACGTACATCTACCTTCATATGAGGTGTGCTCTGTGCCCCGTCGACGACCATAACCGCTCCATTGCGATGTGCAATCTGTGTAATCTCACGAATAGGATTAATGACGCCAAGAACATTCGATACGTACATGACCGATACAACCTTAGTACGAGGAGTAATCGTTGCTTCTACATCGGCAATAGAGATCGTCCCGTCAGGCTGCAGCGGAATGTACTTCAACGTTGCTCCAGTAGCCTTCGCCACCTGCTGCCAAGGAATGAGGTTGCTGTGATGCTCCATCGGAGTAATGACAATCTCGTCCCCTTCGCTGCAGGCAGACCGGGCATAGGAGGATGCGACTAGGTTAAGGGCAGTTGTGGTCCCCCGGGTGAAAATAATCTCATCCGTGCTGGCTGCATTCAGCAGCTTAGCTACCTTCTCCCGAGCTCCCTCATAGGCATCGGTCGCTCTGGAACCAAGCGTATGAACGCCGCGATGCACATTCGCATTATCCAGCTCATAATAACGCTTCATGGCATCGAGGACGGAACGCGGCTTCTGCGAGGTCGCAGCACTGTCCAGATAGACGAGCGGATGCCCGTTAATCTCTTGGTTCAGGATAGGGAACTGTTCTCTAATCGCTTGTATATTCATCCCTCAAGCTTCCTTACGAGCAAGCGCTGGAGCTGAACACGAACCGTATCGATAGGAATCTCAGACACAACAGGTGCCAGGAAGCCGTATATGATGAGCCTCTCCGCCGTCTCCTTCGAGATGCCGCGTGACATCAGGTAGTAGACTTGCTCCGGATTCACTTGTCCTACGCTTGCTGCATGTCCAGCCGTTACATCGTCTTCATCGATGAGAAGAATCGGATTCGCGTCTCCGCGTGCCTTAGGGCTCAGCATGAGGACCTTCTCGGTCTGCACGCCGTTAGCCTTCGTAGCGCCCTTCTCAATCTTCGTAATGCCGTTGATAATGGCTGTAGCTTCGTCCTTCATCACAGCTCGAGTAACCATGTTGCTGTCCGAGCTGCGACCGAAGTGAACAGCTTCTGTCGTCAAGCTCATCTTCTGCGCATTCGCCCCTACAGAGATAACCTTCGCATCGGAAGTGGATCCATTGCCCTTAAGCACGGACTTCGTCTCTGACAACGTAACCCCGTCATGAAGATCGCCGAGCACCCATTCAATGCGTCCATCGTTCTCAACGATTGCACGGCGAACCGTCAAGTCAGCACCTGATTCAGCCATGTGGTGAACCGAACCGAATCGAACGAGCGCACCCGGCTTCACGAACACTTCGACGACAGAATGATGAACGAACGGAGTCGTAATCTTGCCGGGATCTGTAACTACATAATCTACATAAGTGACGCGGCTGTTGTTGTCCGCTACGATTAAGATATGCGGCGCGAACGAAGCATCCGCGTTGTCATTGTACAGCACCGCCTGCAGTGGCAGCTCTACCTCTACATTCTTCGGCACGTATACGAATACGCCGCCGTTCCAGAGTGCCGCATGCATCGCCTGCAGCTTGCTCTCATCCTTCGCTACTGCTTGGAACAAGTACTTCTGAACCAGATCGCCATGCTCCTTGCAAGCCGTCTCCAGATCGGTGAAGATAACGCCCTTCGCCTTAAGCTCCTCACTAAGCTGCTTCAGCACAGCGCCTGAGTTGCGCTGCACGAGCAGGTTCTCCGTGCCTTCCGCAACCAGCTCTCTTACAATCTCAGGCAGTTCAGCTACGGAACCCACTGCTTGCTGACCTTCATAGCTGCCGACAGCGGTAAGATTCCAGCGGTCAATCCGCATCTTCTCCGGCTTCGGCCATTCCAACGTGCCGGCCAGCTCGGCTGCCTCGCCGCGCAAGGCTACGAGCCATTCCGGCTCTCCCTTGGAGCGTGCAAGCGCCTCAGCGGACTGACGGTCAGTTGGAGTCGTTAGTTGTGTACTCATACGTTATGCCCCCTTCTTCGCGCCTTAAGCCTGGCCGACAGTCTCATCTTCAATGCCTAGTTCTTCCTTCACCCAATCATAGCCTTCGTTCTCCAGACGCTCAGCGAGCTCAGGGCCGCCGGACTTGACGATGCGGCCTTGCATCATGACGTGAACGAAGTCAGGTGTAATATAGTTCAGCAAGCGCTGATAGTGTGTGATGATCAAGAAGCCGCGGTCCTCGGAACGCATCGCGTTCACGCCGTTCGATACGATCTTCAGGGCATCGATATCGAGGCCGGAATCAATCTCGTCGAGTACAACAATCTTCGGATCCAGCATCGTCATCTGCAGAATCTCGTTACGCTTCTTCTCGCCGCCGGAGAAGCCTTCATTCAAGTAGCGATGAGCGAACTCCTTGTTCATCTCCAGATCCTTCATCTTGCCCTCCATCTGACGGATGAACTTAATGAGGGAGATCTCGCTGCCTTCCTCGCGTCTTGCATTAATTGCGCTGCGAAGGAAGTCAGAGTTCGTTACGCCTGTGATCTCGCTTGGATATTGCATCGCCAGGAACAGACCAGCGCGTGCGCGCTCATCCACTGCCATGTCCAGCAGGTCTTCCCCATTAAGCGTAGCAGTACCTTCTGTTACTTCATATTTAGGATGCCCCATCAGTGCAGAGGCTAGTGTACTTTTGCCTGTTCCGTTCGGTCCCATGATGGCATGAACTTCTCCACCCTTAATCTCGATGTTAATCCCCTTCAGAATTTCTTTTCCTTCGATGGCTGCTCTTAGGCCTTCGATAGCGAAGTGTGTTGCCATAATATGCTGATCCCTCCACGGTTAGTTATAAGTGTCGTATACTGCACGGAATGTAAGCACCTTAGCGAATGCCGTCCCTCATACAGTGATTCTCACTGATTCTCATCTATTAGTTTATAATAATTCTAGTTATAAATCAATGCAGGTTATGCCTTCATCAAGCGCAGCAAGGCATCATTCATGCGCTTCTCCTGGCTGAATAGACAACGCATGAGTAATGAGCTTCAACTGCTCTTCGAAGGCAGAATCACTTAATGCAGGTGTCATCTTCGTCCCCTCGGGCAGCTTGTCCTCGATTCTGACCCATGACTTGCATCCGTTGTAGGCGTCGCGCATCGGAATCTCGATAGGTGTCTCCAGCTTGTACACGCGCAGCAGCAGCAGATGGAGCGGCTTCGTCTTCTTCCACTTCAACCGCTCTTCGGCGAACGTATCTGTCCATATATGATAGGCACGCAGTGAATCCAATGTCTCCTGGTCTCTAATCTCAATGTCCAGCGCCACCTCGGCATACGCATCAAGCTTCACCTTGTCCCTGTCCAGCCCTCCTTGCTCCAGCAGATCACTCAGCTTAGCCTTATGGCTGTCCTTCAGCAGATGCTCCTTCTGATGCTCATGGGCAGGCATAAGATAGAACGCTTGGCTGATCAGCTCGAAGTCTCTCGTCTCCTCAATAATACCGCCCTTGCGCATGACCATAATCTGCTCGCCTTCAGCAAGCGCTTGTACGGTAATGGCCCATTCCTTAAGCGCAATCGGCCCCTTCTCTACTAGGTCTGACATATGTACTCTCCTCTCCGTCTTCACACAATAGCTTTTATTATAACAAATGAAAGTATTCCACGGCGAAATAATATCCTTTATACTATAGGGCAGGACTATTCTACAAAAGAACGCCTTGCTAAACCAACATAAAATCGGAGGTGGACGTATGTCTGCTTATCATCCCTTAACTGAACAACAAGCCGTAGAGCTCGCTAGAACGCTCCCTGAATTCTTCTCGGAAGAGGCTAAGCTGGTGAGCCGTGAGATTGGTGACGGCAACTTGAATCTCGTGTTCCACATTCAAGATACGTCAAGCGGGAAGAGCCTCATCATGAAGCAAGCTCTCCCTTATGCGAAGGTCGTGGGGGAGTCTTGGCCTCTAACACTGGACCGCGCGCGCATTGAGAGCGAAGCACTGCTCCTGCAGAACAAGCTGGCGCCCGGGCTAGTCCCGCAAGTGTATCATTATGATGCGGAGATGGCTCTCACGGTCATGGAAGACCTGAGCGATCATGTCATTATGAGACAAGGCCTCATGGACGGCGTACGATACCCGCTCTTCGCGGACCATATCTCTACGTTCATGGCTCAGACCTTATTCTTCACTTCAGATCTTGGATTGAATCAGCAAGAGAAGAAGCAGCGTGTGCAGCAATTCATCAATCCCGAGCTGTGCAAAATTACCGAGGATCTCATCTTCGATGATCCTTATACGGTATCGGACAATAACTCCTTCGATGAGGCGATTGCAGACGAGGCCGCGGCCCTTCGAGAGGACAACAGGCTCCATCTTGAGGTCGCCATTCTACGCCATAAGTTCCTGACGAATGCTCAGGCGCTCCTCCACGGCGACCTTCATACAGGCAGCGTGTTCGCCACTCCGGAGTCTACCAAGGTCATTGACCCTGAATTCGCCTATTACGGTCCGATGGGCTTCGATATCGGAGCGGTGCTGGCGAATCTGCTGCTGAACTATGCTGGTCAAGAACACTGGAGTGCAGCCGATCTGCGCGGAGAAGTCCGCAGCGAGCTGCTTCAGATGATTCGTGACATATGGACAGGCTTCGAGGCGAAGTTCCGTAAGCTATGGGATGAGCATGGAGTAGATCGGCTCGCTAATGACACAATCGGCTATCAAGACTTCTATATGAAGCAGCTGCTGCAGGATGCCATCGGCTTCGCAGGCTGCAAGATGGTACGCCGCATCGTCGGACTGGCCCATGTAGCAGATATCGACCGCATCCCAGATGCAGCTGCCAAGGAGTCCGCGCAGCGGCTTGCACTGCGCATAGGCAAGGAGCTTATCCTGACGAATCGCTCGGCCCATTCTATTGAGAGCTTAATTGATATTGCACAAGGCGCAACAAAAGCAGCATCAGCTGTAAGCACCTAGAGAGGAAGCGAAGCATTATGACTACAGAATCAATCGGCCTGCAGTCCGTCATATGGGCGGGTGACAGACTGGACCTGCTTGATCAGCGGCTCTTGCCTGGCGAGATCGTGTATCTTCCGCTGACGACTGCAGAAGAGGTGTGGGAAGCCATCCGGCATCTGAAGGTACGTGGAGCTCCTGCGATAGGCATCGCGGCTGCATATGGTGTTGTTCTCGGAAGCAGCGGGGAGCAAGCTTCCATGGAAGCTTGGCAGGCAGAGGTGACTAAGCAAGCAGAGTACTTAGCCACTTCACGGCCAACAGCGGTTAATCTATTCTGGGCACTCGACCGGATGAAGGCCAGAGCGGCGTCTCTTGCCAAGGAAGAGCACAGTCCAGCCAAGTGCCAAGAGCTGCTCCTGCAGGAGGCGATTGCCATCCAGAGTGAGGATGAGGAGACGAACAGGCTAATTGGCGAGCATGCTCTTACTCTATTCAAGGATGATATGGGTGTACTCACTCACTGTAATGCTGGAGGACTAGCTACGGCGAAGTACGGTACCGCACTCGCTCCCTTCTACCTGGCGAAGGAGAAGGGCATGTCCATCCGCGTATTCGCCGATGAGACGCGGCCTGTCCTTCAAGGCGCGCGATTGACCGCCTTCGAGCTGCAGCAAGCAGGAGTTGACGTTACCCTCATCTGCGACAATATGGCCGGCATGGTCATGAGCAAGGGCTGGGTCGATGCTGTAATCGTAGGAACCGACCGCGTCGCAGCGAACGGCGATGTCGCCAACAAGATTGGCACATACAGTGTAGCTGTGCTAGCCAAGGCGCACGGCATTCCGTTCTATGTTGCTTGTCCCTTGTCCACCATTGATCTTACTACTCCTACAGGCGCAGAGATCCCGATTGAAGAGCGCCCGGAGGAAGAGATTACTGAAGCGTTCGGCAAGCGTACAGCGCCTGAGGGCGTGAAGGTGTACAATCCTGCCTTCGACATTACTCCGCATGAGTATGTCACGGCCATCATTACGGAGAAGGGCATCGTTACTGCCCCCTATGCGGACAACCTGAAGAAGCTGTTCGAAGCTTAATTCCTTCATAGATAGAGCCCCTGTGGGAGCAGCCTGCCGAAGGCAGCTAGCAGCAGGGGCTCTTACTAGGTATGGCGTTATATCATGAGCAGAAGGGCGTCAGCACCCTTCATTCCAGGTGTAATACCTAATGCCTCGGCAGACGTGGTTACCGATTCCAGCGGCGCTTCCATTAATTCTTCTAGCGTCTTGACCCCGACTGCACGGCCGGCTATAATAGCGCGGTCACGCAAGCGTTCATTGAGCAGACCAACATCCAGGGCACCGCACATGATATACCCTTTGTCCGTCGTCACAGCTAAGAGAGTTGTCTTAGGCAGCTTCACTTCTACTCCAAGCACAGTACTTCCATCTGAGAGCGTGTAAGGAACCATCCTCATCATCTCGTCCACCTCCTCATCGCGCATACGAGTGTCCATCCCTTCACTATATGCGTATTTGGGGGAGCGGCCCCCTGATATATGCTTATTTTTACGAAGGCTACAT
The DNA here is from genome assembly GCF_042653305.1 of Paenibacillus sp. GCM10023252. Classification (NCBI taxonomy): domain Bacteria; kingdom Bacillati; phylum Bacillota; class Bacilli; order Caryophanales; family Paenibacillaceae; genus Paenibacillus; species Paenibacillus sp. GCM10023252. The sequence continues at coordinate 24,953 of NZ_JBHSHW010000009.1, read as the reverse complement.
CAACGGGGGGATCAGTGGTATATTAGATGTATCTGAATAAGCCGGAGGAACTAACATGCCTTCTCAATCACCTTATATATTCCAAGTCGAACTATTAATAGAAGAAGAATCTAGTGCCAAGGCACTAGAGAAGCTCATTCACAGCCTCAATCAGGGTAACTTCATCGACTATCGGATCCACTCCGGGGTAGAGCTCGGACGACAACTGGAGCAGGTGAAGGCAGCAGCCTCAACTGCCATTCCAATTCCGGTACAGAAGCCCGCCGCCGAAGTTAACAATCCAAGTAATTCTGACAGACAGACTGAGGAGCAAGCCTCTGATGCCTATGATCGAATGAAGGCCTTCATGAAGTCGAACAAGCTGATTCGCTTAATTGTCAATAAGGGTCTCGGCATTAAGCTGAGCATTCCCTGCCGAATTATTAATCTGGATGTATCAGCTAACGTCATTACGGTCTACCACGTAGATGAGAAGCAAGTCTATACGTTCCGATTGAACGAGATTGAAGACATCATAGATTAATAGAACGATAGAGCTGCAACCCGGCCTAATCCCCCCCCAAAAAAAACCCGTTACTACACAGAAGCCTTACAGCTTCTCGTGGTAACGGGTTTTGATCATCAATAAACCTGGTTCTGCATGCTTAAGCATCCATTCTGAGCATATCTGCCATGTGAGCGCTTGTTACAGGAGGACTCCAATAATAGCCCTGCATCTCATCACATTGATGAGCCCGCAGGAATTCCATCTGCTCCTCTGTCTCTACTCCCTCAGCAATGACTTGTATATTCAGATTATGAGCCATAGCGATAATGGCGGCAACAATCTCCGCGTCCCCCGGCACTTGCTGGATGTCCATTAAGAAGGAACGATCAATCTTAAGCCGATCGATCGGGAAGCTCCTTAAGTAATTGAAGGAGCTGTAGCCAGTTCCGAAGTCATCTACACTAATGCCTACTCCCAGCTTGGTCAGATCATTGAGACATCTGGATACGTAGTCCATATCCATCGACATGGACTCTGTGATCTCGAGATCCAGATAGTCCGAGGACAATCCAGTACGGATCAGTACATCTTCAACCTTGCGGGCCAGGTCATGCTGCAGGAACTGACGAATGGAGAGATTAACCGATACGGGGATCGGCGGCAATCCCTCGTCCTGCCAGGACTTGTTCTGCCTGCAAGCTTCTTCAAGCACCCAATCCCCAATCTGCACAATCATTCCGCTCTCCTCAGCTAGAGGTATGAACTGGCCTGGTGGAATAATTCCTCGCTGCGGATGATGCCATCTGACCAGAGCTTCAACACCGACAATTGTTCCAGTCAGCATGTCATATTGAGGCTGATAATGAAGGACGAACTCTTCTCGTTGAATGGCCCGGTACATCTCATGCTGCAAGGTAAGGCGCTCTAAGGAAGAATTATTATTCCAGCTGTCTGAATAGAGCAAGCAATCGTTAATGGCCCCTTCCTTAACCTTGCAGAGAGCGATATCTGCCTTCTTAAGCAGGGCCAAGGCATCCTCTTCAACTCCGCTTGTTAGAGATAACCCTATGCTTACCGTAATATGAATCGGAGAGCCCTGCAGGACGAATGGCTCCTCCATCCTGCGAAGCAGAATTCTTGCCAGCTCGATCAGCTGCTCCTCCGATTGAAGAGCATTGTACAGAACAACGAATTCATCCCCTTCCATCCTCGCAGCGATAGACTCATCCGTTAGACTGCTGGCAAGCCTCTCTGCAATCTGCATCAGAAGCATGTCGCCATATTCTCTGCCATAGGAGGCATTGACAAGCTTGAATCGATCTACATTCAAGTAGCAGAGTCCAACCCGATTGCCATAATTCTTACTCTTGGTGAGCTCCTCGCTAAGCATATGCTGGAACAATGTCCGGTTAGGAAGCCCTGTCATATCATCATAGTTCGCCATATACCGAAGCCGCTCTGCATGGCGCTTCCGGTCGCTTAAGTCATGACTGATAATGGCTATTCCCACTACCTTGCCGCGCGAAGTCATCGGTGAGCAAGTCATCTGGACATCCAGCGGGAACCCGGATCGATGAAGCATACTGATGGACACTTCTCGGTATTCGCCATGCAACGCAGCCTTCATAGCTTCCGCAAGCGGTGCCCGGCTGGCCTGCTCTGCGAAGGTGATATATGGACACCCTAGCAGCTCCGCCTTCTCGTAACCAAGGGCACGGCTTGCTGCTTCATTCATCTCTAGGAAGGTGCCATCCTCGTTCAATACCGCAAGGGGCAGCGCATTCGACCTGAGCAGTGTCTCCACTAATGGTGTATGATACAAGCGGAAGGAATTATAGAAGCCTCGCCTTGTGTAGGGAGCATATATAAGAGAGGCAAGTAAGATTAAGAAGCCAATAGCCATGGATGACCACTGAATGACCTTAGTGTCAATGAGCATGAATGAACCTATCATCCACACGGCTGCTAAGCTCTGCATAATTAGGCTAATTCTATAGGATTCAAGGAAAAGCTTAGGCGCCTGCTGTTCCTCTGCTCTAGGCGAACTCTCTAATCGGCTGTCAAGCACCAGCTTCCCTCCCTAGTCGACGTCTAATGAACAACATTCTCATTATAAACGATGGGAAGCATTCGGTATAGAAATTTTTACTAGTTTGCTCTGATATTATGGCGAAATATATAGATTAATGTCGATTAATGTCATCCCTTCGACTTGAATGCCGTGATGATCAAGAGTACCCAAGCGGTAATGAAGGCAACACCGCCAAGCGGGGTAATCGCACCAAGTACCTTAATACCCGTCAGACTGAGTACATAGAGGCTGCCGCTGAACAAGATAATACCTGTCTGCATCAATCTTCCGGCCCAGATAAGCCGCTTAGGCTGATTCAACCGATCTGCGAATAAGGCAAGCAGGATCAAGGCGAGGCCATGGTACATCTGATAACGGACTCCTGTCTCGAACACCGTCAGGTAATGCTCGGAGATTCTGCCTTCCAGTCCATGAGCGCCGAAAGCGCCTAGAGCAATAGCAAGGGCGGCATGAATCGCGCCGATTGCAACATATTTTGGAAACATCTGTATTCTCATCCCTTCCATTATTATGTATAATCTAACCGTACTACCTAGCATCTCCAAAATCGCGACCAAAAAGAGCAAAAAAAGGAGCAGATGGACAATGAACGATCATAATCGTATAGAGTCAGAATCGGGGAACATGACGAATAACCAAGAGCATCCAGTCGAAGGACATGGCCAGGCGCCAAAAAAAGCTTCCGGGTTAGGTATTGCTTCCTTCGTCATCTCGCTAATTGCAATCGTCACCATCATAATCGGAATCGTCCTGCTTACTCAAGGGATCATGAACAGCACATTCGTCACAAATCCCGAGCTGCTTGACAGCATGAACCAAGATGAGCTGCTGAATGAGCTAGGCCCTTCCGTCATCATCGGTGCTCTGCTGCCATTCGGGTCTATTGCCATAGCGTTCGTTGGACTGATTCTAGGCATAATCGGCGCAGCCTCCAAGAAGCATAGCAAGGCGCTCGCCATTGTCGGTATCGTGCTTAACAGCTTGATTGTGCTAGGCTTCATAGGCCTCATTGTCATCGCTCTAGCCTCCCTCGGAGGCGGCGCTGGAGTAGGGGGTATTTCTTCGGTATAGACCCTCCAATTATACCACCCTGGGAGATCAAAGTCTGTCGTGCTTGCCGCGGCAGGCTTTTCTTTATTTTACTCATCTATGGATGAGAGGATTCTCATGAATTTCTCACAATAGGGTAAGAAGTCTTGCCCTGCATGGTTCTATGGTCTCAGAGGAAAGCATTGGCAGGATTCATCTATGTTATTGTGAGTTTACGAGATTCATCGGCTCACCAATTCATAGCAGAGAGGAATTATACCATCATGAATAAATACTCCCTAAGAACTAGATTGACGACTGTAGCCCTGAGCCTTACCCTTGCCTTCGGAGGGGCAGCTGCCGTCCTGCCTGCACAGCATGCATCGGCTGCAACCGCTAGTGAGAAATCCAAAATTGTGTCCACCGCCAAAAGATACATCGGCGTAAAATATAAGTTCGGCGCTTCAACAAGCACAACTCGTTACTTCGACTGTTCTTCCTTCACGAAGCATGTCTTCAAGCAGATCGGCACAACCTTGCCTCGTACTTCCAAGGAACAGTCGAAGCGCGGCAGCTATGTAGCTAAGAAAAATCTGCAAGTTGGCGATCTTGTGTTCTTCTACTCTCCTATTCACCATGTCGGCATCTATATCGGCAACGGTAAATTCATCCACACGTACGGCAAGCCAGGCGTTACCGTGTCCTCTCTGACTTCCGGTTGGTGGTCTGATCACTATACGACAGCTCGCAGAGTGGCATAGCAGCTCTAAGCAATTAATGAAGCGAATTCCTCGAGGAAGAGGGATTCGCTTTTTTTTTCGGGGTCATGAAGGCATATCCAAGATCGATTATTGCCTAGGGAATAGACTGATAGATTCATGACGACCGGCCAATGATTGTTCACATAACCTCAGAGGACTTGAATATATTGATTAACATAGGACGAAGAGAGCAGGGAGGTGTTCCATAGCTTGAGTTCACATCAGGAACCGTTGTTCACCGTGTCCCGTGAGGACTGGTCGCTTCACCGCAAGGGGTATCAGGACCAAGCCCGGCATCAGCAGAAGGTGAAGGATGCTATCAAGCAGAATCTGCCTGATCTAGTATCCGAAGAGAGCATCGTCATGTCCGATGGCAAGCAGGTCATTAAGGTGCCGATCCGCAGCCTCGATGAGTACCGATTCGTATACAATCACAACAAGAATAAGCATGTAGGTCAAGGGGATGGAGACAGCCAGGTGGGCGATGTGCTCGGAGTCGATCCCGCATCTGCCCAGAAGGGCGGCAAGGGCGAAGGCGCCGGTGATCAGCCAGGCGAGGATTATATGGAAGCCGAGATTACACTTGCTGAGCTGGAGACGATGCTCTTCGAGGAGTTGGAGCTTCCCTTCCTGAAGCAGAAGGACAAAGACCAGCTGGAGACGAAGGAGATACGCTTCAACGACATTCGCAAGAAGGGAATTATGTCCAACATCGATAAGAAGCGGACGATTCTCGAGAACCTCCGCCGCAACGCTACATCAGGCAGTCCTGGCATTCATGGCATCTCCCCTGATGATCTGCGCTACAAGACCTGGGAAGAGATTGTGAAGCCTCAATCCAATGCGGTCATTCTAGCCATGATGGATACGTCTGGCTCTATGGGCTCCTTCGAGAAGTATGTGGCTCGCAGCTTCTTCTTCTGGATGACCCGCTTCCTGCGGCATCAGTATGAGAAGGTAGATATCGTGTTCATCGCGCATCATACCGAGGCGAAGGAAGTGACAGAGGAGGAGTTCTTCACCCGCGGCGAGAGCGGCGGCACGATCTGCTCCTCGGCCTACCTGAAGGCCATCGAGATTATCGACAGCCGGTTCCCGCCCAGCATGTACAACATCTACCCGTTCCACTTCTCTGACGGTGACAATCTCACGTCTGACAATGAGCGCTGCGTCAAGCTGATCGGGGAGCTCCTGAAGCGAGCGAACCTGTTCGGCTATGGGGAAGTGAATCAGTACAACCGCTCTTCCACGCTAATGTCTGCTTACAAGAACATTAATATGCAGCACTTCATGTATTACGTCATTCGTGAGAAGGGCGAAGTGTACAACGCGCTGAAGTCTTTCTTCCGCAAGCGAGAGAGTGTGCCGGGATAATAATGAAGGGACCGAAGTTAGCTTGGGTAATGGCTAACTTCGGTCCCTATGTTGATGCGCAAGTCTAGCTATGCACTGATGACATCTGCAAGGCATGCCTCTATTCCCTCTACTCCTGTTCCAGCATGGAAGCGAACTTGCGCACCTGACTCGTAATCGCCTTCTCCGTTGGCAGCCGCTCGATGCTTGAAGCTCCGAAGAAGCCTGCCACGCCTGTTGTCCGCTTCAGCACATATGCCGCATCTTCCGGCTCCGAGATTGGACCGCCGTGACAGAGCACGATAATATCTGGATTCACCGCTTTGCCCGCGTCATGAATGCGCTGTACAAGCTCTATCGATTCATCGAGCGTTAGAGCTGTCTTCGCACCAATTGTGCCTTTGGTGGTCAGACCGACATGTGCAACGAGAATATCCGCACCGGCTTCGGCCATTTTCCGAGCATCCTCTTCATCGAAGACATATGGAGAGGTTAACAGTCCCAGCTGATGCGCCTTGGCGATCATCTCCACCTCCAGATCATAGCCCATGCCTGTCTCCTCCAGGTTCTGACGGAATACGCCATCCATGAGGCCTACGGTCGGAAAGTTCTGTACACCTGCGAAGCCCATACGCTGCAGCTCAGGCAGGAACACATCCATCCTGCGGAAGGGGTCGGTGCCGCATACGCCGGCAAGTACCGGAGTGTGTTCGACGATGGTCAGCACCTCGCTGCCCATGTCCACTACGATCTGGTTCGCATCTCCGTATGGAAGCAGTCCAGCCAGAGAGCCTCTGCCGGCCATCCGGTAGCGGCCTGAGTTATATATAATGATTAGGTCAATTTCGCCGTCCTCGGCACATTTGGCTGATAGCCCTGTTCCTGCACCTCCACCGATAATAGGCGCACCCTGCTTGATTTTCTCACGAAAACGTTCAATGATTGCTTCTCTAGACATGTCTAGCTCCTCTTTCTTGTTCGAATTTGTGTGATTAACTAGCAAGCTATATCGATTCACTATTCTGTTCGTTATTGATGTTAATATGAGTAATAAGCGCTTCTACAGAGCGAGCCGCAAAGGCTGGATCGTTAATTGTGCAATCCAGCTCGATAACGGGAATATCCTTGCGCAGCTCCGACTTCAATGTCTCGAACAGCATAGCGTCCGCCTCAGGCCAATGGAACGCTCCGCCTTCCTCGCTGATGACGCTGATCCCGCGCTTCGGCAATAGGACAGTAACTGGGCCCGTGCTTGGATTCAGCTTCTCTGCAATGAGCAGGCCGAGCTTACGATTCTCTTCCACATTGGTACGCATAAGCGTGACATTAGGGTTGTGGGGATAGAATAATCGACCCTCAAACACCTTCAGCACCGTCTGGGGCGCCCCGAAATTCACCATATCCAGACAGCCAGGAGCAATGACCGCCGGTACGCCGCTGCTCGCTGCCGCAGAGAGTCGATCTGGGCCGGCTGCGAAAACGCCGCCAATGAGCTCATCCGCCCATTCTGTCGTCGTTAGATCCAATACACCTGCGATCATTCCAGAAGCAATAAGCGCTTCCATCGTGCGTCCTCCGGCACCTGTCGCATGGAACACCAACACCTCGTAGCCGGCTTCCTCTAGCCGTCTTCTTGCTTCCTCTACCGCCTTGGTCGTATTGCCGAACATTGTGGCCGCAATCAGCGGCTTGCTATCCAGCTTGGGAATGCTGGCTGTAATCATGCCGCATATGGCTCCTGCCGCCCTGGACAGAATCGTGCCGCTTATCTGGTTAATGCCCGCAATATCGACGATGCTGGGATACATGACAATATCCTTCCCGCCGGTATAGGCCGACACATCCGAGCCTGCCACCGTGGATACCATCAGCTTAGGGAACCCAATCGGCAGCGCTCTCATACCTTGGCATGCTACAGACGTTCCACCCGTTCCTCCAAGCGCTATGACCCCTGAGATTTGCTTGTCCCCATATAGCTTGACAAGCATGGCTTCCGCTGCGCGTCCCATAGCGGCTACCGCCTGTCCGCGATCCTGGGCGGCAGCAAGCTCCGCCAGATCAATGCCTGCCGCTGCTGCTGCCTCTTCTCTTGTGACATCCGGCACGATACGCAGCGTGTCCAGCACGCCTACGTCAATCAGCAGCGCTTCATAACCGTGATCCTCTACACATGCCTTTAAGTAAGCGTATTCTTCCCCCTTAGTGTCTAGCGCTCCAAGCAAGGCTATTTTTGACATGTCAATCCCTCCTTGGTTTATGCGTTAACGGATCGGGTCGATCCACGAAGGGATAGAACTCGCCGTCCGGATTCTGTGTCACAATCTGATGGAAGCGAAATTCGCTTGGCCATACCCCGGTTTCTTTGTGGAACATTTTGCTGAAATACCCTGCATCCTCGTAGCCGACCTGAGGTGCAATCTCCGAAATCCGCAGCTCGCCTCGTTCCAGCAGGCGCTTGGCCTGCTCCATCCGCAGCCATCGAACATACTGCTGAAGCGTGCGGCCGGTCGCTTCCTTGAATACCTTGCGCATGTATTCGGGATGCAGCCCGCAATCAGCAGCCACCCGGCGGACGTCCATCGGTTCGGCAAGGTATGCTCTCAGGTGCAATATAATTTCCTGAGCGAGCATATGTCCCTTATTCCCAGCGGACTGCTCTTTCTTCCTGCCGCTCGCCTGTCTGCCTAGCTCCCAGATAACCTCTGCTACGCCGAGCTGAAGACCGAGCTGAGAGCCCGACTTTTGGTGTATGCGCCAGAGCAGCCGTTCGAACACCCTCTTGGCTGCCTCGGGATCCTCGAGCGACCCGACGATGGGGAGCCGCACCTCCGAATGCAGCGTCTTGGCACCGCTCTCATCAAATATAATCCACCAGAATCGGTCTCCCTCGCAGGCAGGGCTGGTCCCTTCCCACAACGATCCGCTGGGCACTATCGCATATTGTCCAGGCTGCAGGGAGATAGGCTCCTCGTCAACGACGATATGGAAGACGCCTTGCTCGCTGACCAGCAGCTTATGATGCGGTTGGCATTCCTTGCTGTGAATCCAGCCTGCGCGAACCACGCATTCTCCGGCGCCCACCAGCACCGGCAGCGGATCCAGATGAATACTGATGGAATCCTCAGAAGCTACCATGTGAACACAACGCCCATCATCTCATGACTTCGGTCTCTAAGCCGTATATACTGTTCCTCGGCCTCCTCGATGCTCACTTTGTCCTGTATGACAGGAGCGGTTTGTATCGTCCCTTTGGCAACCAAGTCGGTTAGAGTTAGTAGGTCGATACGATCAAAGTGACCAACATGAAGAACGTTTAATTGCTTGGCCTGAGCGGCGTTAAAGTTATAATTGACCTCTTTGCGTCCCGCCACCATGACCACAGTACCATGCATTCTCACAAGCCCCCCGGCCCAGCCTTCGCCGATCAGGCGATCCAGCACCGGCGCGCCGCTGTCTTCAAAGACGATATCGAACGGACCGGCCTCCTTCAGCCTCTCCCATCCTTCCTCTGTACCCGTGTTAATGGCCTCGTCCGCACCTAGCTCAAGGCTAAGCGCCAATCGGGATTCCACTAGATCGCAAGTGGTGACCCTGGCACCGGCAGCTCTTGCCGCCTGAGCTGTAAACTGTCCGATCGGACCCAGTCCGACGACGAGCACGTGGCAGCCTAGACCGGCCCCGCTCCGGCGCACATTGTTAACCGCCACACTGGCCATGCCGAACATCGCGGCATCCTGCGGCTCCAGCCGCTCGGGGAGCTTGACAATCAAGCTGCTGCTGTCCCCGTCGTTAGAGCCGGATACTGCAATATATTCGCGGTGACCCTGTCCCCCTTGCCCGGAAAAAACAAGATCGCCTATGCGCAGCTTCGTGTTAGTCTTCTCTCCTATCATGACGACCTCCCCTACATTCTGGTAGCCGTAGGACAGTGGAAAACGTCCGCCATAGTTGCCCCCAATAAGCACATTGCGCTCCGTGCCGTTCGTAATGCCGGAGTACATCGTGCGAATCAATATTTGATCGTCCCCGCACGCGGGAACGGGCAGGTCGGTCCTGAACCGAGGACTGCCAATCGCTTCGAATACCACCCCGCGCATGCCATGCGGCAGCTCGACACGCTTCCGGTAGCGTTCCGAAGGCACCTTGCGCAGCTCCAGCTGAGGAACATAACCTTCCTCTTCGACGTAATAATGTCCTGGCTTGTGTGCACCTGCCGGCATCGTCCCGTTAAATACACTAATGATAAAATCAGCGCTGTTGGGCCCATCCGACCCATGCTCATACCCCGCTGGAATGAGCCACGCATCGCCGGCTTGAAGATTGAAATCAGCGCGGATTCCCGAGTGGTCGATATAGTAGCCGGTTCCTTGACCTCCAATAATTAGCCAGGTTTCATCATGGTCGTGGAAGTGTTTTTCACATTGCGGCAGGGTGAAGCCGTTGATCATTTTTTGTTCATAGAGCGGCATAGTCATATCCTCCTTTGTATTTAAGCTCATTATATAATGGGCTTAGACACGGATATATGGACGAATCCGGACATTACATGGATGATCTGGCTTGCTCCAGCAGCTCCTGGACGTTAACCGGCTGCCCAGACTTGCTGCTCTCGATGGCGGCAAATATGAGCGCCACGGATTGCAGATTCGCCTCCACATTGGTTGCCATCTCGGGCCCCCCATCAAGCCACTGAGTAAATTGCTCGATTAGCCAGGAATGACCCCACTTGGCCTGCTGCAGCAGAGGCACCGTCTCCCCTTGTCCTTCAAGCTTGTTGTTGCCGGTGCCGTGTGCGAACTTCTCGACCTGCTGATGGCTCATAATGAGCGTCGATCTCTCGCATTCTGCCCGGATATATTCATGTCCCCAGCCATTCAGGCCAGCCGCGTTCGTCTTGGCACCCTCATACACCGCCTTGACGCCGTTGCCCATATGCATCATGACAAGTCCCTGGGAATCACCGGCATATTCTCCCCACGGCGGATTCCAGGTCTGAGCATATACCGTGTCGCAAGTATGCCCGGCGAGATCGGCCAATATATCAAGGTGATGCACCGCACCCTCGACCATCAGAGCATCTGCAATCTCATGCCTGAACTTGCCCCAGCTGGCGAACTTGCGACAGTCCATCGTGAATCGGCACATCAGATAGTCGAGCGACCCATGACGTCCGGAACGCAGCTCTTCCCGTAGCGTTGTCTTGTCCTGCGCATAGCGATGGCTCATGGTAACGGCCATTTTCTTGCCTGCCTGCTTCACCTTCTGTGCAATACGCAGCGAGCCCGCCAGCGTATCTGCAATCGGCTTCTCCGAGAGAATATGCATATCGTGATGGAGAGCAAGGTCGACGACTTGCTCGTGGAAGGCAGGAGGCACCACGATTGTACAGAAATCCGCCTTCACCTCCGCGAACGCTTTCTGTATATCGGTGTAGCATTGATCGTCTCGCAAGCCGAGGTGCTGCTTCGCATTATGCAGCGCATCCGTACTCAGATCAACCGCTGCAGCCACCTCAATGAGACCATCCTTCACATTATCCGGGAGAAAGTTCTCACACCATAATCTTCCAAAACCACCTGTTCCCACTTGAATTACTTGATAAGCCATTCCGTTATCCCCTTCCCTCTACGGGCTCGGCCAAGCCGTGCGTATGCTCCCACAGATGACCCTGCCGCTTCAGTCCTTCCATCGTCGTCTCAAAATATACCGCTTTCACAGGCTCGTAGACGATTGGGAAATCGTGATGATAACCTCGCCCAGTCGCAATGCAGTCGCCGGCATTAACCTCGTAGTGCTTACCCTCGGATACCGCTGCTCCGCGACCCTCCACCACAATCCAATATTCGTCGCAATCGTGAAAGTGGCTGTCAAAGTTGGTCTTCTTCAGGTAGGACACTGCATCTCCCTTATCCTTCGGCTCCTCGGTTGCAGCCACACGAAATATCCCGCTCCCGCCAAGCTCATCCCCCCATCGCCCGCACATCCGAACGATAGTCGTCTCCTCTACAGCCTCATCGGCCTGCCAGCCTGCCATGGCTGCAACCAGTTCCACTTGGGTCCCCTCTTCAGCCATAAGGCTTTGACCACTGACGAGGATACGGCATCTCCCCCCCGTCACAATCAGCTTCTCCTTCTCCGTTACTCTGTCAGATTGATACTGCTCGCCGGGCTTCAAGCTGATGATCTCGAAAAACTCCAGCTCGCACCAAGACGGAGCCTGGCCGATTCCGCTTTGAAACAAAGGCATGTTTGCTCACATCCTGTATCGTTCATTCATGCACGGGGGAGGAAGAAGACGATGCACCGATCTTCCTTACCGCCATGTTAAGCTTAGTATAGGTGCTTAAGTCAGCGCGGTGAATATGCGAATGAGTAGAATACATACATGATTTTCAGATTAAGGATGATGACATATAATGAGCTATAGAGCCTGAGAGAATTGGAGGAATCGAACATGATCAATCAAGTTCTACTGCGTTATGACAGTATTCCGCTAGTCAAGGATATCGGATATGGCAATCCAGCCGAACTGTGGACACACCCCGACCGCATACTGGATTTTCATGTTTTTCTATACATCATTAGCGGAGAGTTCCAGGTAATCGAAGAGGGCATAGAATATATTCTTCACGGGGGGGAGGCCTTCTTCCTGCGGAAGGGACTTCATCATTGGGGTCTGCCGAAAACATTGCCGGGGACATCTTGGTACTGGATTCACTTCTACGATAAATCGGATGCAGATTACTATGGATTAGACGAAACGACCGCCTTCATGGTCGGACCGTCCGCAGGGCATATAAACGCGGAGCAGTATCAGGTTAAGCTTGCACTGCCCAAGCGTATGAAGCCCGCTGTCTCTCATCTGCTGCAAGTGAGGCTCAAGGAGCTGAAGGAGCTGTACGAGCTGCCCGGCAGCTGCCGTCCCATGATACTGAGTCTGAAGACCGCCGAGTTACTGCTGGACTTGTACCAAGAAGCGGCAGCAAATGCAACGTCGAAGGCAGATGTCACCATAGGCAAGATAATCCAATATTTAGAGGCGTGCGACCCTGCAGGCAAATTCGACAGCAAGCAGCTTGCCGACCGCCTGAACATGAATTACGCCTATTTGAGCACTTTGTTTACGAAGAAGGTTGGAATGAGCATCCAAGCCTATCATACCCGCCTTCGGATTCATCAAGCGATGGAGCTGCTTCGTCATTCCTCCAGCAATATCTCTGAGGTAAGCGATAGACTTGGATTCTCTAGTCCCTATCATTTCAGCCATGTGTTCAAGAAGACGAACGGAATAAGTCCTACGCAATATCTGAAGCAGATCTACCGGTCATAGGCGTGTGGATATCCATACAATTATTCGTCCCAGGAAAATAGATTCGCGTCAGGAGCAGGCTCGCCCAGATGCTGGATATCCATCCATGCGCCTTCCTCAAGAATGGATTGGTAGGCCATGATTCCAGGGGCGTTATATTTGGCAGCCATCCAAATATTGTTGATCGGCAGCTTGTTCTCCTTACAGCATCGTATAAATTCATGCACCAGGAACGGATGGGAGCCGGCGTGCATGGATGATCCCCAGTCCGCTCCCCTCGGCTCCGGCATCTGTGACAACAGCTCCTTGTGGGGGTGACGGTCGTCCAACTCAGCAGGAAACCTTGCGCCTTGATAAGGATCAAACAGCCACTCCAGATTTTCCACCGTACCTCCGCTGCAAAGCGTCTTATTAGCCGTCTCATTGTTGCTGTATAACGCCTCGGTTCCATAAATACTGAACATCTCATCACCGAAGCCAACATACCGAAACTCGTTGATCTCACTGCAGCAGCCGTTCTCCATGACCATTCTGGCAGACATATTCGAGAATACATTCGTCTCAAAATGAGGTAACCGTTTATGAACAGCGACCTCTGGATGTAAGCGGGTATTGGCATGAGCGGTAACCTTGGTAAATCTGGAGCCAACCGTACCCAGCACTCTAGCAGTTGAGTGTGAGACGTACAGCATCGAGGGCAGATTGCCGTAATAATCCCTTTTCCAAAAATTATATTTGCTGTAATCAGGTGAGTAACTGTATGCAGCTCTCGCAAAAACAATATCTCCAAATCTGCCTTGCTTATGCAACTCTCTGCAGTAAATAACATCCGGATAATAGTAGGACGTCTCCGCCGTCATATAAACCTTACCGGTATCGCGTACTGTATTGAGAACCTGAATTAAATCCTCCATATTCAAAGCAGCTGGAATCGCACAAAGGACATGCTTGCCTGCCTTCATCGCCTGTATCGCGTGTCGAGCATGAAGCCACGGAGGAGTGAATATGGCTATGGCATCTACATTGGAGTCGCACAGTTCATCCATGGTAGCGACCACTCTGGTCAGCTTCAGCTTCCTCTGTGCTATGAGGCGCTGCTCTTCATTCCTCTCGGCACCGACGATCTCCAACACATCCTCATGCAGCTGCATTGTACTCGCAATGGTCTGTCCGAACCCCCCAAGCCCGCAGATCCCTACTCTCATGACTCCGGCCTCTCTTGTTGACCTTCTCCGCTGTAAAGCTTGTCATCCCTCAGCGTAGCCTGGAATCGGAGCGGCTTCCCGGCAAGCGCAGCCAGCGCATCCACACAAGCATCTGTAAAGCAGCGGCGATGGCAATACAGCGTGTCCCCCGCAACGTGCGGGGACGGCAGCACGTGAGGATCAGTACGGAACGGCGCATCCTCGGGAGGCGGTTCCGGCTCGAACACATCAATGGCGGCCCGAATCTCGCCCGCACTTGTGCGTTCCCATAGTGAAGCTTGATCCATCACAGCCATCCGCGTAACCAGAACGAGCAGCGCCCCCATGGGCAATGCCTGGATGACTTCGCGGCTAATGATCTGCTGGGTGGCCGGAGTCGGCGGAATCCCTACGACGAGAACTTCACTGTGCTCAGCAAGCTCCACTAACGAATCCGCCCTTACGCTACCGTATTGACCAATGGCTTCATCGGACACATAGGAGTCATACACCCGTATGTCGCAGCGGAACGGAGCCAGCAGCTCAGCGTAGCGGCGGTTGATGCTGCCTAACCCGGCCAGCCCCACCCTGCGCCCCGTCAGATCGCCAAATACAAAGCCGGGATTGCTCCAAGGCGCCGATTTCCAGCTTCCACTTCTTACGAGCTCCAACGAGGCCGGAATATCCCGAATCAAATTCAAGGTCATGGCCAAGGCGAACTCGGCCACCGAAGGGGTCATGCTTCGCGAAGTGTCGACAACGACCGTGCCTGCAGTTAGCCGCTCCTGCAAATCGATCCAGCCGTTGAATCGATTGTCGAACGTACCCGCAATCACCTGTAACTTGGCTGCTTCCTTCCAGACAGCTGCACCGTGAGCAGGTCGATACCACGGACTGAACAAGACCGCATCCGCTTCCGGCAACTCTTTACGATAAGTGTCCCACCCCGTATCCTCCGGCGATTGCACCGTGATTACCTTGACTTCGCCGGAAGATCTTAGCAGCTCCACTCCCTCTTCCACATAACCATGCTCTTTGGACCACTGATTCTGTACGACCAAAAACTTCAATCTGTACACCTCCATGATTTACTTAAGACATGATCTAGTATAAATCCGCTTCATGCAATTAAGCTTCCAGCATTATGTCAATGGATTCCGGAAAACGGCTAAGCTGGCTTCGCCCGTTGCGGTATTCCCCCGGTGTCTGGCCGACCAGCCTGCGGAACGTCTCATAGAAAGCAGCCTGACTCTGGAAGCCACATAGAAATACAATGTCCAAGATCGTTCGATCGGTGTTAACAAGGAGCGATTTAGCCTCATCGATACGCAGCTGAAGCAAGTACTCCTTGAAGCCTCTCCCAACAACCTCAATAAATAAATGGCGCGTACGTGAGGAACTTAGATATAACTGCTCCGCGATATGCTCCAGCCGAATAGGCTCCCTAAAATGCTCAAGGATGTAGTCAAGCGCAGGCTGAAGCTGTTCAAGCCGCAGCTTCTGCTTGTTCCAAGCTTCTGGGGTTAGAGCTTTTCTGTAATATCTAGATAGCAGAATACAGATTATGGTCAATGAATGCTTCATAAATTGGCGATAAAACTCACCCGTATCGCTCTGCTCGATGAGCATGCGTTCAACAAGAGTTCTTATCTCACCTGCCACAGTCTCCGAGGATTGGATACGGCGGCTTATATGCGGAGAACGGCAGGCAAAGGGCATCAGCAGTTCGATCTCTTCCCTCATTAGTACAGAGGGTGAGAAATGAATGAAGATGTAGCGGCTGGGATCCTCAGCGTCCGCTTGACACATGTGCCTCTCTAGATGGGTCGCCAGAAATACGTCACCGGCTTCAACGGGATACGATATGTGCTCGAAGTGAAATTGTCCTCGTCCCGAGAGACAAACACCGACTTCCATGAACGAATGCCAATGCAGTGGGGTATTCGCGGTATGCGGTGTCCATTCCGATAGAGACATTTGAAGCTGCTCGTCAAAACTGACCTGAAATCTCAAGCGGCTTCCCTCCCATCATAAAGTCATCTCCTATTTTCTCGCTGTGCGGAAAACACTCTTAGAATTGAATGGTTAGGGTGGGCGAGCAAGCCCTAGGGTGCATGGATTGTATATAAATAAGGCCTGGCTGCTTCCTTCATGGGAAGTAAACCGGGCCTATGCGTTAGGCTCTTCCTGTCAGCGAGCGGAAGATGCCCTTCTTCACTTCACTAAGGACTGGCAGCTCCTTCGCCAAATAACAAGGCAGCTGCAGGGCAGCAATAACAGGATGCAGATAGCGGAAGATTCGCTCATCGACCGCCATTAAGCTGGAAGGAATCATTCCTGCCTGCTCCAGCAGCTCCAGGAATTCTTCCTGAACGACTGAGGCCATCTCCGTCTTGTTGTCATTGACATCGACATGAAGCACTTGTCCGGAGTTCTGATCCGCTACTAGGAAGATGATGGGGTAGTAGGGTCGGTCTCCCTCCATCACAGGACTTGGCATATAGAAGCATCCGACCTCCCATGCTCCGCCTTGGCCGGTCAGCTTCTTCTTCAGCTTCGCCAGCCTCAGCTCGTTCACTGGCGCAGGGAGAATGACATCTTCCTCTTGGGGCGCGGGCTCTACAAGCTCCGTTCGCCATGACAAGCTGCCGTCTTCGCTCCGCTGCGATACCCTTGTTGGGATCATCCTCCCCTGCGGGGCGGTCATCGCTTCCGAATCAGGCTTCACTTCCTTCGCCATCGCAAGCGACTGCTGAATCGCCGTCGTCATGAGCCTCAGATCACGATCCTCCTGCAGCATCCACGGATAATACCCTGGCTCATACAGTCGGAAGGTAGGCCAAGCATGCTTGCCTCGGAACTTCAGCCCCAGCTCCTTCATTAGAGCATACTCCTCATTCGACAAGTCCTCCCGGTTGTCCAGCGACAGCATGTAGGCATGCTGGGTATACTCTGGTTCAACCAAGTCCCCGCTCAGCGTAGCCATGAACTGCAGCAGCCCGCTCGTGCCGGGATACACCGCAATGCCGAACATCTCTCCTCCAGAGCCCATCACGCAGCAATAGTTAATCCTATCTGAATCCGGGTCTTGGACACCGAATACTTGTGCACTGTCCATCCAATCCCATGGCCGCTCCGCCTTGAACGCCGCTGCCGCTTCGAACAGGTCGATCCATAACGCTCTCGTCGTTGCCAGCATCGTCTCATCTCCCTCATGAATGCTCTCTTCTCTCTTAAGAGGAATCATAACCCAGCTCCTTGCAAAAGTCACCAAGCACGCTCTACGGCCTGATATCCGCTCGGCATAGGGAGGAGAGATGACGCTCCAGCAGCTCCTTCATCCGCTCTGGCGGCAGCTTCTCCGCATTCATCAGATGATGCAGCGCCATCCCGTCTATTAGCGCATACAGACGCTCCGTCTCGAACGCATGATCCAGCTGGGGCAAGGCGAGCTCGGACTTCACTAACAGGTCGACAGCTGAATTCGCTGCCCGGTACAAGCCATCCTGCATATCGGCGCTCAGCCCCTTGAGCTCGGGTGCTAGGAGTGCACGCGTCGTGAAGGACAGCCATACTTCCATCTCCAGCTTCCGCTCCTCATCCATAGGCAGGAACTGCTGCAGCAGCAGGTTAACAGCAGGCAGCACTGGTCCGGAGAAGTCCATGCGGGAGAGACGTTCCTCGATCTGCTCCAGGAACAGATTCATGACGAAGGCGAACAGCTCAGCTTGAGAGGAGAAGTAATGCCGCATAGAGCCGACGGACAGCCCAGATTCTACAGCAATTTTCCTGACGCTGGCCTGTTCCAGTCCATCTCTTCTTATGACGCGCAAGGCCGCTTCGGCCACCAGCGTTTTTTGTTTTTCGTGATCGACGATTTTTGGCATGACCCAAGTATACCATATTGATTTATATAATACAGTGTGTTAGATTGTTTTTGGCACACTGTATTATATACGATGAGGAGTTTAAGGAGATGGATAAGGGTGAACAAGGTGACAGTCCATTCTGCTAGCCGCATTAGGCTTTTGGACATTTTACGAGGATTCGCTATATTGGGAACGTTGGGCACGAACATCTGGGTATTCGCTCACCTGGGTGACCTTAACTACTTGTTCAGCTTCGAGCACAGCCAGTGGTGGACGTCTGATCAAGACTTGATTCGCATGCTCTCCCTCGCACTCGTGAACGGGAAGTTCCTCGGCATGCTCGCCATTCTGTTCGGCGTCGGGCTGGAGATGAAGTATCGGCAATCTGTTCGGTTAGGACGGCCTTGGCCGGGCGTGTACTTGTGGATATGCGGAATCCTGATGGCAGAGGGACTCATTCATTACTTGCTTGTTATGGAATTCGATATTCTGATGGGCTATGCGATGGCAGCTATTATCGTGTCATTCCTTGTCAGAGGGGGAGAACGCAGCATGAGACGAGGACTCTGGTGGCTCGGCAGCGTTCATCTCACTCTGATTACGCTCCTATCTGGGGTTATTCTGCTCATCCAGCTGGATGGTGCTGAGGTGTCGCTGGGCAGTATGGAAGAGACGATTGCCCTGTACCAGCAGGGGAGCTGGTTCGAGCAGCTTAGCGTCAGGCTGAGCGACTTCCTGCTGCTTCGCATTGAGGTTATTTTCACTATCCCACTCAACGTATGTCTCATGCTTCTTGGTGTTCGGCTGATGCGCTCGGGTGCGTTCGGGGATGATGACAAGGGCAGGAGCATTCGGTCACGGCTCATGAAGTGGGGAATTGGGCTTGGTCTGCCGCTGAACCTGATGCTGCTCATTCCTGGAGGCTTGTTCGACTTGCCCGTCAGGTATGTGTTCGCTCCGCTGCTGTCGCTCGGCTATATTGCGGTCATTGGACTCGTAGTGGAGAAGAGCAAGCAGCTTAGCATATGGAGCTGGCTTGCGAATACAGGCCGAATGTCGCTAAGCTGCTATGTTGCTCAGAATCTGCTCTGCACCGTCATCTTCTACGGCTGGGGGTTCGGCTTGGGCGGGCAGTTGAATGCCTATGGGGTAATCGGGATGTGGCTGCTGCTCTGCCTCGTTCAGATCGGATTCGCGACACTGTGGCTTCGTCTGTTCAAGCTCGGTCCGATGGAGGCCTCTCGGCAGAAGGTTGCTGGACTGTTCAGAGCCTGACCGGATTCAAGAAGAGCCTCGCACCAGATTGGTACGAGGCTCTTCGTCGTTCATCGATCCAGCTTCCTGATCTGCTTGTCATGGAGAGGATCCAGGAGCAGGATGCTCGTAAGCCCGCCGCAGAACGCCCATATCATATCCCACTGCGCGTCCCACTCGTCGCCTTGAAGCCCAAGGAACTCATTCGCATCTCCTCCGAATACCAGCAGGGCGAGGAACTCAATAATCTCATACATGCCGCTGACAGCTAACGTGAAGGCAAGCGCGACGATGGCCCGAACGTTCCGGTGCATGACCAGATTAAGTCTCCAAGCCAATTCCTTCACGGCCAGAGCAGGGATAATGCCCTGCAGGAAGTGTCCGATCCGGTCGAAGTGATTGCGATCTTGACCGAGCTCATCACGAATCCAATTGAACAGCGGCACTCGCTCATAAGTATAATGGGCGCCTATGAGCATCCAGACGAGACTAATGAAGAGAAGGGTGTACAGCAAGGTTGAGAAGGTGAACCGCTTGTATGTAACAATAAGGACCGCCACCATCCCAAGCGCAGGCGTTGCCTCCGCGAACCAGATGAAGTAGCGGCTCGCTCCGATGAAGGACCAGATAAGTACGGCTAACCATAACAATAACAGAATCAGTACCAGACGGCGGTTACCTGCTGCCTCAGACATGAGATCCCCCCCTCTACAATGCATGTCTGCCATGATAGGACAGCAACCAATTGTATTATACTCACCTGCTGGCTGCTCCATGCAGGGGTAGGGTCTTCATCCAGTTACCTCGGGGAGACGATGAGCACATCCTTGTCATCCAGCGTGAAGAGATTCCGGCATTCCCACATGTACCCCTGTGTCCCGTCGGTCTCTTTGCTTCTATGACCCCTGTGAATCGCAAGCGCATAGGCGTAAGCGAGTACGGGACACACTAATTAGGGCTGATTGAACACATTCTTCTCAAGAACGTCGAATTTATTCTCGTACATTTTTTTAATGTGCTGTTCGCCCCAGTCGCACATGGCATCCAGAACCTTCTGCAGACTCTGCCCGTATTCTGTCAGCTCGTATTCTACTTTCGGGGGCATTTGGTTGTAGCTGATTCGATTAACGATGCCGTCCTGCACGAGCTCGCGCAGCTGCTGCGTCAACATCTTCTGAGTCAGATTCGGAATGTTCTGGAGGAAGTCACATTGGCGCTTCCTGCTTTTCGTAAGATAGCACAGAATGAGCGGCTTCCACTTGCCTCCAATGACATCCAGCGTAGCTTCGACGGCTACATTATATTTTTTGTTCACGGTATCATCCTCCAAGCGGTCTAAAAGGAACTTATAAGTACCTGCCTTACAAAAAAGTGCGTACTGTTCATTAGACAGGTATTCAACCATAATAACACGTATCGGCTGGATGGATTACATCAATGTCATAGGAGAGAGAGGAACGATTATGCAGGCAAGGAAAAATAAATTAGCGTTATTGTCTCTAGCCATTAGTGCCTTTGCGATCGGGACAACTGAATTTATCAGCGTCGGTCTGCTGCCATTAATCGCGGATGATTTGAACATATCTGTCTCAATGGCGGGTCTCACGGTTACGCTGTATGCACTCGGTGTAATGTTCGGCGCGCCGATTCTTACTTCGTTGACCACTTCTATGCCGCGGAAGACGCTGTTGATGTCGATCATGCTTGTATTCATCGCAGGGAATACGCTGGCCGCGTTCTCGACCGGATTCGCGATGCTGCTGATCGCACGCGTCGTCTCAGCATTTGCCCACGGGGTATTCATGTCGATCGGTTCAACGATAGCAGCGGATCTGGTAACGGAGGACCGCAGGGCCAGCGCGATTGCTACCATGTTCTCTGGGCTTACAGTTGCTACAGTGACTGGCGTACCAATCGGCACGTTCATCGGTCAACAGATGGGCTGGCGGGCTGCTTTTATCGCGATTGTCATGATAGGAATCCTATCCATACTATCCGCATGGATTTTGGTGCCCTCTGACCTTCGTCGAGCGGTGCGAACACCGGTTCGCGACCAGGTTAAGCTATTTGCCAGCGGCAGGCTTATGCTCGCCTTCTTAATTACAGCGCTCGGCTACGGGGGTACATTCGTCGTCTTTACTTATTTATCTCCAATGCTGAACGAACTAACCGGATTCAAGGAATCGTCGATTGCATGGATATTGCTCTTCTACGGCATAGCAATAGCAATCGGCAACGTGCTTGGAGGTAAGGCAGCCAATCGGAAGCCGCTTCCTGCGCTCCTGGTTATGTTCATCATCCAAGCATTCGTCCTGGTCATCCTAATGGCGGCGATTCCTTATAAAACAGCCGGTCTAATCGCTGTCTTCGCCATGGGTCTGCTGGCCTTCATGAATGTGCCGGGGCTGCAATTGTATGTCGTTCAGATGGCCGAGCGATACGCTCCGAAGGCAGTTGATGTTGCCTCTGCCGTGAATATTGCTTCTTTCAACGCGGGAATCGCGCTTGGTGCATGGCTTGGCGGTGTTGTTGCCGATCAATGGGGACTTATTCATACCACGTGGGTTGGCGCTATTATGGTTACTGCCGCTGTATTACTCACTCTATGGAGCTTACTGCTGGAGAAGAAAAAGAATCGAGCCGATGAGGAATTTTCGTCGGTTCAGCAAAAAGTCGGCTGACAGCCATGGTGCATCTCCTTGCGCGTCTTGCTTGAGTATTCGAAGTTCTCCAGCTGGGGGTGCCGGACGATATTCCGACGATTTTCCAAGGGGAGTTGAAGGGTCTGTTATCCGTCATTGCGCAGAATGTGAAGCTGACAATCACACCGGCAAGCGGAGTCGTCTCTTATGGGCGGAGCCGGAAAAGTTGTTGAGTCAGATGGTGTATAAGCTAATTCAAATTCTAATCTGGATTAGACGGACTTAAGGTATATTAAAATTAGCGAACAAAGGCTATAAATAAGCAGCATTTCTGCTTGTTTATAGCTTTTTTCATACTCAGAATGAGGTATACTGTCATTGAATCAATCCCTAGGAGGACTTGCTCATGACGACAACTGGACACGAATTGGACCTCATTAAGCAGCATCTGCCTGCCTGGCTGGAGACGAGCCGGCAGCGCGCTGGACATGGCATGGTTGCCTCATACATACCTGAATTATCGAAGGCTCCTAAGGAAGCGCTGGGCATAACACTAATTGGCGCAGACGGGGAGTGTGTCACGGCTGGAGACTGCGGCATCCCCTTCACGATGCAGAGCATCTCGAAGGTGTTCACCCTTATCCTCGCCCTCATGGACAATGGAGAGGATGCTGTCTTCGACAAGGTCGGCATGGAGCCGACGGGCGACAACTTCAACTCGATGCTCAAGCTGGAGCTCGTGCAGCCGGGCATTCCCTTCAATCCGCTTATTAATGCAGGCGCGATTGTCATCTCATCTCTTATACAAGGAGCGAGTCCAGCGGAGAAGTCGGCTCGGGCACTCGAGTTTTTCCGGAGGCTGGCGGGTAATTCGGATCTGGATTATGACCTTGATGTGTATCGTTCGGAGGCGGCGACGGCGAATCTGAACCGTTCGATGGGTTATTTCCTGAAGGATAATGGGGTGCTGGTCGGAGATGTGGAGGAGGTGCTTGAGGTCTACTTCCGGCATTGTTCGATTAGTGTGACCTGTGCAGATCTCGCTCGGATGGGGCTGGTGCTCGCGATGGGCGGCGTGGATCCGGTAAGTGGGGAGAGGCTCATTCCGCGGCGTTATGTGCAGATTGCGAAGACGTTCATGATTACTTGCGGGATGTATAACGCCTCTGGGGAGTTCGCGATTGGCGTGGGACTGCCTGCGAAGAGCGGCGTGTCGGGCGGAATCCTGACGATGGTGCCGGGCAAGTATGGTATCGGTGTCGTCGGGCCTGCGCTCGGAAGCAAGGGCAACAGCATAGCTGGTGTACATCTGCTGGAGACGCTGTCCCACCATATGGATTGGAGCTTATTCTAGGGCCAGAGTGCTGCAATAGATGCACAATAACAAGAGAGGAAGTACACCATCATGATCTTAACTGTAGACCAGGTAAGACCTTATATCCTGCATGAGGATGTGCTGGTAAGCAACGCGGCCATGGAATATATGGCGATGAGCCGAGCCTATCGGGATGATGCTGAGCTCATGCCGCTCGTGATCGAGAGGCTCGAGAGGAATCTGAATGAGAGCTTCCATCTCTTCCATGCAAGGCGCTTCAAGCAGACGGAGAGTACTATAGCAGCGTTGGTGAGCCTGCTGAATAACCCCGATACCAAGAGTAACTACCTTCATCATATTATCCAAATGTTATCTGCAGCCGATCTGAATCTGCTCGCTCCCTACATGGAACAGCTTAGTCAGAACGAAGAGATAGGTGTACTGGTTGATACCCGCCAATCTGTTGCCGACATGAATGATACGGACCTCCTGCAGACTTGGCATTCCTATACTGATTGCTTACAAGACTTGTCTATGGATACTCGATCTACGGTATACGAGACAGAGCTTGTTGAGCAGATGGCTACGCGCGGCTGTCTGACAGCCGCTGCTGTATTGGACAAGCTGCAGGAATTCGAGCAGAACGGTTACGATTATGACCGTAATCCTGAGATGTCTATGTACTTTCCGTTGGCAGGTGAGATGCGGCTCGAAGCAGCGATTCCATACCTGTGCGAGGCGCTGGACCTTGAGGAGGATGACTACATTCCTGAGCTGGCTACCGAGGCACTCGTCACCATTGGCACGGAGGCTGTCGTTACTCATCTGGAGAATCAATATCAAGGAGTTAACAGTGAATATTACGGTCTATATGCGTCAGAGATTTTCGGCAGAATACCCGTCCCTCTCTCTGAACAGGCAGCCTTACGACTACTGGAAGCGGATGACAATCTCACCTACTCGACTAAGCTTGCTCATAGCTTGTGCGTGTTAGGATCAACCGAAGGCATTCCAGCTGTCGAAGCTATGGTTCGGAATGATGACTATGATCGAGGGTATCTCCATCTTGGTAAGTCGCTCTATACCTGTTGCATCATGACGAACACGGAGCTGCCGGAGCTTGCTTCTATTCGGCTTGAGATAGACAAGGAAGAGCAGATAGTAGCTGCTCGCAGTGCAGAGCTTAGCAGGCTATTGGCTGGTAATGCGAAGAAGACAGCAGGCGGCAAGACTCTGCCAGGCACAGGCTTATACGATGCTAAGCCATACGTAGCAGAGGCTAAGGTTGGACGCAATGACCCGTGCACTTGCGGCAGCGGCAAAAAGTACAAGAAGTGCTGCGGAAGCGCGTCTTAGCAGCCCACGAGCTGCCGCCGCCCAATGAGGTGCACTTTTGCATATCGTTGGCCTCCAGCAACCTCCCGCCGGCCCAATGTGGTCCATTTTTGCACCTCGTTGGCCTCCAGCTAGCTGCCACCCGTCCAATATGGTGCACTTTTGCACCTCGTTGCCCTCCAGCAACCTGCCTTACGCCCAATATGGTTCATTTTTGCACCTTGTTGGCCCCGAGCAACCTGCCGCCGCCCCAATATGGTGCACTTTCTCCTAGGCCCCGTAATGGAACTGGAGTCTCTCCTAACAATCTATTATTCTATAGA